>CABSNF010000006.1 GCA_902478995.1 uncultured Collinsella sp. | reverse complement strand
GGCATTACCCTTGGTGGTGGGCCCTGCGTGGGGTCACACCCCAAGGGTAATGCTCCGGCTGACCGCTTTCAAGCTCGTTGTGGGTCGAATTTGGGTCGAATTATTCCGCGTACTTTTCTTTCGTAAATCTATGAAAACATCAAATGACCTGGAGTTATATTGACTTCAATTTGGGTCGAAATGTCTGAATGAAACAACGTCGTAGCGACCTCATAACCCGAAGGTCGGTGGTTCAAATCCGCCCCCCGCGACCATGAAACTTCAGGTCGGAAGCATAAAAGCTCCCGACCTTTTTCTTTGTCTAGGGGTTTCGGCATCTCTCGTTCTTTGGGTACCTCGAGGCGGGCAATCAGATAGATGCTTACGAGTATCATAGGGTCTTTTTACGTCGCGGTCGTGTCTCGTACTGGTGCGCCGCTCTTTGTGGGACGTGTCACTTTGCCATAGGTTGTCCGGCGGCGGGGCGCAGGTCGTTCCCCGTGGCGTCGCTCCTTTCGACGCTACGCTGCCTGGCTACTCGTTCCACTGGTGCTTTTTCATGTCGACGCAGCCGTTGTCTCGGAAGGCGACTCCTTCCTCCGTCAGTAGTGCTCGCTGGTCGGGGAAGTTTGTCACGAGGCGTCCCGCGTGGTTGACGACGCGGTGGCAGGGATAATCGCCGTAGCGATCCGCCTCGCTCAGCACCGCTCCGACCAGGCGAGAGTTTTTCTCCCTGCCGATGAGGCGCGCTATCTGACCGTACGAGGCGACGCATCCCGCCGGAATCTCTGCCACGACGGAGAGAATCTCATAAACCAAATCTTCGTCCAGGACTTTTCCCATCGTATCGCTCCCGTGTTCGCTTTTGCCTTCGGGGGCGCGGCGCCGATCACCCGTGCTGCGATTTTCGCAGCTCCCCTTACCGAAGCATCGAGGGAAAGCGCGTGCGTGTCAAGGTTGTCTGGTCCAGTTGCTGGCTCGATGCCTCGAGATGTTCGCCTCAAGTGCGACCTGCCCCTATTGGAAAAGGATGCCGAAGATGTATTTGGTGATGGCGGAGCGGCGGATGACCCCCACGAGTTTGCCCTCGTCATCAACCACAGGAAGCTTCTTGAACTTCTTCTTCGCCAGCAGCGCGGCGACGCGGGCGATGCTCTGCTCGGGACGGGCACACACTACCTGGCGCGTCGCGAAATCCATGACGCAGCGATCCTTCAGGTCTTCGATGCGCTGCTCAAGGCTCTGATCGTCGAAGTACAGCATGGACGCGTCGCCGCCCGTGAAGATGGTGTGAGCGCGATGCTGCGCGATGGCTCCCATGACATCGCCGTCGGAGATGAACCCGACCACCTGGTTGCGCTCATCGATTACGGGCATGCTGCTCACCTCGTTTTCGGCGAGCATGCGCACCACGTCGGAAATCGTGCAATCCTGCGTGCAGGTGAACGGCTCTTCAATCATGATGCTCGAAACGGGCGTCCCCTCGAGCTCGAGCGGGATGCGCTCGGACAGAATCTCGGACATCGCTTATGCCTCCTTCGTTTTCGGTGCGGTTTTCTTGGTGCGCACGCTGAATATGGCGCAGATAAGGGAAACGAGGCCGATTGCCGCGCACACCTTGTAAGCGACGCCCGCGCCCACGGCGGTGGCTACTTGGATGCTCGCATCGACGCCGGCCGACGCGGTGACGCTTGTCATGACCGTGATGATGAGCGCCGTGCACAAACCGCCGGCGACCTGGCGGCCGGTGTTCGCGATGGCGTTGCCGTGGGCGATCATGTCATTTTTCAAGGCATTGACACCCCATGTGTTCACCGGCATGTTCGCGAGCGACTGGCCGGCGGACTGCAGCATGCAGAACAGCGCAACCACCAAGATGGGCGTGTTTACCGTCGAAAGCGAGAGCAGGAACAGGGCGCCGGTCATGAGGGCCAGGCCGACGATCGAGATGGCACGCGGACCGAACTTGTCGAACACCACGCCGGAGATAGGGCTGATGATGATGCCCACCGCCGCGGCGGGAAGCATGGCCATGCCGGTTTCGAAGGCCGAAGCGCCAAGCGAGGTTTGCAGCAGCAACGGCAACAGCGTGTTGGTGACCAGGCATGCGGCGTTGATGAGCGTGACGATGATGGCGGCCACGCGGAACTCGCGCGTCTTGAGCGTGCCCAGTTGAAGCAGCGGGTCCTCGATTTTGCCCTGGCGTACGACGAACAGCACCAAGCACACGACACCCGCGACGATCGAGCCGAGCACCACGGGGTTGCCCCAACCCATCGACGAGGCGCTCGAGAACCCGTAGAGAAGTCCGCCGAAGGCGATGGTGGAGAGGACGACCGAGGGCAGGTCGAGCTTGGGGTTCTTCAGCTCGCCCACGTTTTTCAGCATGAACACGCCCAGCACCAGCACGAGAATTGCGAGGGGGACGATGGCGCCGATCATGGTGCGCCAGCCGTACGTGTCGATCACCGCGCCGCCTACGACGGGGCCGACCGCGGGACCCGCCGACATGACGATGCCCGCCATGCCCATAGCCGTTCCTCGTTTCTCGACGGGGAACACCAGCATGGGAACCACCGAGACAAGCGGCATGAGCACGCCTGAGCCCGCCGCTTGCAACACGCGACCGATGATGAGGAACAGGAAATCAGGGGCTGCGGCGCACAGCAGCGTGCCCAGCGCGAACACCAGCGTCGCCCCGAAGAATAGCGCGCGGGTGCTGAACTTGTCGATAAGGAACGCCGAAACGGGGACCATGATGCCGCTCACCAGCGGGTATATGGACATGATCCACTGGGCAGTCGAGGCATCGATGGCGAAATCGGACATGATGACCGGCAGCGCAGGCGACATCACCGTTTGGTTCAGTAGCGCCAAGAAGGCACCCAGGACGACGACCGCGACGATGCGGATCTGGGTACCGGTAATGCGCCCATTGGCGGGCGCGACCGTACAATTATCAGACATAAGCTTCCTTCGTATCTATTCGATTCTTCGCCGAAGGCGCGCCGGCCCACGGGCGAAATAACATGCACGTGCTATGCGTGCATCAGATACGACAGGAAGAAAGCGGCTGCTCAGAGCGCACTTGGGGAACAACAGGAGAGGCCCCGTATACCAGGGGCCGCCGAATTGCGATGTATGCTTTGGTCAAATCCTTCATAGCGGGGAGGTATTCTAGCAGCCGTCTTCGCCCCTTTCAAGGGATGTAACCCAGACGTTGATTTTCTTCACCGAGGCGCCATCGTTGACGGGTGGCGTGCTTCTCTATCGCCACACCGCGGGGCGAGGGAACGCCGCGGCGAGCTTGTACATCGGCTATGTGTGCAGCTGCGAGCGTGTCGCCGGCGCGCGCTGGGCGCCAGTCCGATCCGGCCGACTCTTGCCGACGGTCGGTCGCCGTCCTCCTCCATCTCCGCCTGCTCTGTTTTTGCTCGGCTCCCTTGTCGTATCATGGACGGACGAGAATTGAGCGAAGGCGGTACGTATGAACATCCAGATATTCGGCACGAAGAAAAGCTTCGATACTAAGAAGGCGCAGCGCTATTTCAAGGAACGTCGTGTGAAGTTCCAGTTCATCGACTTGAAGGAAAAGGGGATGAGCAAAGGCGAGCTCGAAAGCGTGGCGCGCGCCGTCGGCGGGATCGACGCTGTGATCGATCCAAAGGCGAAAGATGCCGACACGGTTGCGCTCGTACAGTATCTTGCTGCCGACCAGAAGTTCGAAAAGGTGCTCGATAACCAGCAGATTCTTCGTGAGTCCATCGTTCGCAACGGCCGCCAGGCAACCGTTGGCTACGAGCCTGACGTGTGGAAGGGCTGGGAATAAAGCGGCTGGGAATAAAGTGAAGCGCCCACGCCCGTGGTTTTATCCACGGACGCGGGCGCTTGCGTAAGACGTCTCTTGTCGTTTGAGTGGAGCGCCCCGGCGGCGCTGAACAACGCACCCCGGCGACGTGGCTCGGGGCTCTTTGTGCCGCACATCTATGAGAGGAGATATTTGATGCGCATGGGCGCTACTCCATGTAGCCACCCTGAATGGCGGAAACTGCATGCTCGGTAAAGAACTTGAGCGTGCCGGAGGTATAGCGATTAGCCTTGGGCTTCCAAGCGGCGCGACGCTCGGCCAGGACGGCGTCGACCTCGGCCGGCTCCATCTCCTTGCCGGCGATGCCCACGATGGACAGCGAGCGCTCGGGGATGTCGATCTGGATCAGGTCGCCTTCCTCGATCAGGGCAATCGGGCCGCCCACGGCAGCCTCGGGCGAAACATGACCGATAGCCGGGCCCTTGGAGGCGCCGGAGAAGCGGCCATCGGTGATAAGGGCAATGCTCGCACCCAGCTCGGGATCGCTGGCGATAGCCTCGGTGGTGTAGAACATCTCGGGCATACCGGAACCCTTGGGGCCCTCATAGCGAATGATAACGGCATCGCCGGGCTTGACCTCGTGCGTCAGGACGGCGTGGATGGCGTCCTCCTCGCAATCGAACGGACGGGCCTTAAGCGTGGCCTGGAACATCTCGCGCGGAACAACCGTGTGCTTGACGACGGCGCCCTCGGGGGCAAGGTTGCCGTGGAGGATGGCGATGGAGCCGTCGGTACCAAAAGCCTGGTCAAACGGGCGAATGATGTCCTCGCGCTTGAGGTTCCATTTCTCCAAGTAGCGGCCGCACTTCTCGTAGTAGCCGTTGTTCTTAAGGTCCTCGAGGTTTTCGCCGAGAGTCTTGCCGGTGACGGTCATAACGTCGAGGTGGAGCATCGACTTGATCTCCTCCATGATGCGCGGCACGCCACCCGCATAGTAGAAGAACTGCGCCGGCCACTCACCTGCGGGACGAACGTTGAGCAGGTAGTGGGCACCACGGTGCAGACGGTCGAAGTCGTCGGCGGACATCTCGATGCCAAACTCGCGGGCGATCGCAGGGATATGCAGCAGCGAGTTGGTGGAGCCGGAAATGGCGCCGTGGACCATGATGAGGTTCTCGAAGGACTCCTTGGTCACGATGTCGCGCGGGCACAGGTTGTGTTCGGAGAGCCACACGGACTGACGGCCGGCCTCGCGCGCAAACTCACGCAGATCGGAGCTGGTTGCGGGCAGCAGGGCCGTGCCGGGGAGCATAAGGCCCAGGGCCTCGGCGGTAACCTGCATGGTCGACGCGGTGCCCATAAAGGAGCAGGCGCCGCAGCTGGGGCATGCGTTGTGCTTGGCAAACTCAAGTTCCTCGCGAGAGATCTCGCCGCGCTCGTAGCGGGCAGAAATCGCACCGAGCTGCTCCAGGGTCAACAGGTCGGGGCCTGCATCCATGACGCCGCCGGTAACGACGATGGAGGGGATGTTGATGCGGCCCATGGCCATAAGGTTCGCAGGCAGGCCCTTATCGCAGCTGGCAACAAAGACGCCGGCGTCGAACGGGGTGGCCTTGGCATGAATCTCGATCATGTTGGCGATCATGTCGCGACTGGGCAGCGAGTAGTTAATGCCGTCGTGGCCCTGGGCCTCGCCGTCACAGATATCGGTGCAGAAGTAACGGGCACCGTGACCGCCAGCCTCGGCAACGCCGGCACGGACCTCCTCGACCAACTCAAACAGACCGGCAGAACCCGGGTGCGAGTCGCCGAACGTCGACTCGATAATGACCTGCGGCTTGTCCAGATCTTCGATGGACCAGCCAGAGCCCAGACGCAGCGGGTCCATCTCGGGGCTGATGGTGCGAAACTTGCCGGAACGCGGCTGCAGCTTGGCAACCAAGTCGGCTGCCTCCTGCTGAATCTGTGCCTTGGTCTTCTCGTCCATAATGCTCTCCTCTTTTGGTTTGAACGGTTGTACCAATCGTTGGTTAATGAATCAGGTGAAATGGGTACCGAGCGATGCACTCGGCGGAAGATGCTTAGCTACGCGAACTAGGCGAAGAACGAAATCACCAGGGCGCAGGCAAGACCCGAAAGGCCGATGAGCGTCTCCATAACGGTCCAGGACTTGAGGGTGGTCTTCTCGTCAATCTCCAGGAACGAGGAGCACATCCAAAAACCGGCATCGTTGACGTGCGAGAGGGCCGTGGCACCGCCGCAGATAGCAAGACAGATAGCGGCACGCATGAGCACCGAAGCACCGGCAACCGCGGGCATGGCGGCCATAATGCCCGATGCCATAGTCATAGCGACGATGGAGCTGCCGACAGAGGCACGCACCATGACGGCAATCAAAAAGGCAACGACCACCAAAGGCAGCGGTGAAGCCTCGAGCATAGGGCCAATAACCTGGCCCAAGCCGCAGTCCTGCAGCATCCAGCGAATGACGCCGCCGCAAGCGATAACCAGCAAGATCATGCCGACGGGCTTAAGAGAGCGGTCGAGCAAGGCCTTGAGCTCGGCGCCGGAGTAGCCGCGGCGCGCGCCCAGCAGATACATCGCGACGAGCGTGGCGAGCGTCAAAGCGACAAACGGCTTGCCCAGGAAGGCGAGAATCGAGGCGAGCTCGGCGGGCATGGGGATATAAGAAGACAGCGTGCCCAGCAAAATCAGACAAAGCGGCGTGAGCACGATGGCAAGCACCATGCCAAAGGAGGGAAGCTCCTTTTCGTCGCTCGCACCCTCGGCAGAGGTAAAGTGCTCCGGAACATCGGTAAAAATGCGACCGCCCACGTTGCGACCCCAGATGACGCCGGCGATCGCCATGGCGATGAAGGCGGTAGGGATACCGACGAGAATCATGGTGCCCAGGTCGACACCGAGCGTGCCGGCGACCAGAACCGAACCGGCCGATGGCGGCACAAACGCATAGCCAGCGGCAAGTCCTGCGAGCAGCGCGATGCCGTAGTAGAGCGTCGACTTTTTGGTCTGCGATGCCACGCTAAATGCAAGCGGAATCAAAACGACTACGCCCGCCTCAAAGAACACCGTAGTGCCGATAACCAGACCGGTAATGCCCAGCGCCCAGCTGGAATGACCCTGCCCAAAGGTATCGATGAAGGTCTGGGCGATCTTCTTGGCGCCGCCGCTCTCCTCAAGAATCTGGCCAAACATCGAGCCGAGGCCAATGAGCAGGGCGATGTTTTGCAGCGTGGTTCCCACGCCCTTGGTGACAGTGTCCGCCACCAGGTCGAGCGGCATACCGGCGCCGATGCCGATCGCGAGCGCCGAGACCATCATCGAAAGCACAGGATGCAGCTTGAACTTAATGATGAGCGCAAGCAGCAGCGCGATGCCCACGATAGCGGCGATGACCAGCCTGGTGGGGTCGGCCATAAACGTTGGGTCTGACATCTTTCCTCCAATTCATCAGACCTTTTGAATTCGCCTTAGACTATAGCGTGTTTTCAATAGGTCTGATGTTTAAAAGGGAAACTTTTTTCAAAATACATCTGATGTATTTCCTGAACGATCTGTTTTTGACGGTAAACGGCTACTTACAGCTCTCCATTGTCGGAGCGAACCACCGCGGCTTCTGTAAATGAGCTAGAATAGCTCTGATGAATTCTTTTGATATGAGGTGAAGCGTGGCACGAGCCGATTTGGGACTCCCCGAGCAGATTTCTGAGAAAATCATTCAACTGATCCTGGATGAGCATCTTGAGCAGGGCGACCGCCTGCCCAAGGAGGCTGTGCTCGTCGAGCGTCTGGGTGCTGGCAGGAGCACCGTACGCGAAGCTATGAAGCTGCTGCAGTCGCGCAACATCGTGCGCATTAAGCAGGGCTCGGGCACCTATGTGGCATCAAACCCCGGCGTTGCCGACGATCCGCTGGGCTTTACCTTTATCGATGACAAGAGGCGCCTGGCACGCGACCTGCTCGAAGTGCGCTTTATGATCGAGCCGCAGATGGCCAGCATGGCCGCAGAGCACGCGACCGACGATCAAATCATCTGCATCAAAGAACTTTGCGACGAGTCCGAGCGCTTGGCCGCGCGGGACGAAGACTATTCCGCCACCGATACCGCGTTTCATATCGCAATTGCCGAAAGCTGCGGCAACCTCGTTGTCCCCCGCCTGATGGGCGTGCTCAAGGCGTCGGTTCCCCTGTTTATTGACGTGACCGGCAAAAAGCTGGTTGAGGAGTCCATCCGCACCCACCGTGGTGTGGCCGATGCCATCGCCGCGCGCAACCCCACCGCAGCGCACGACGCGATGTATTTACATCTGGTGTACAACCGCAACATGATCGCAGAGGGAGCGCAGGCACAGAGCGAATAGAGGTCCGCACGGCAGGGACTTTTCTGCCGCTCACCTTTTAAAAGTGAACGTTCACCTGATTTTAGGAAATAAAGGGTGCCTGTTACGCTGCTTCTCCTATACTGAGCTTGTATTAAAAGCAAGATAAATATAGATGAACGTTTCTTTTGAAAGGATCGCTATGTCTGATCTTATGGACAGCTTCCGTCTGGACAGCAAGGTCGCACTGGTAACCGGCGCCACCTATGGCATTGGCATGGCCATTGCCGAGGCGCTCGGCGAAGCCGGCGCCAAGATCGCCTTTAACGCCCGTCACGCCGACAAAGTCGCCGAAGCCGAGAAGCACTACCGTGAGCTGGGCTTTGACGCTCACGGCTATGTTGCCGACGTCACCGACGAGACTGTCGTCGCCGAGCTCATCGCCAAGATCGAGGCCGACTTTGGCACCACGCCCGACATCCTGGTCAACAACGCCGGCGTCATCCAGCGTACCCCGATGCTCGACATGAGCGCCGAGGACTTCCGCCGCGTCGTCGATATCGACCTCAACGCACCGTTTATCGTGTCAAAGGCCTGCCTGCCTGGCATGATCGCCAAGGGCCACGGCAAGATCATCAACATCTGCTCGATGATGAGCGAGCTGGGTCGCGAGACCATCGCCGGCTATGCCGCCGCCAAGGGCGGACTCAAGATGCTCACCAAGAACATCTGCTCGGAGTTTGGCGAGGCCAATATCCAGTGCAACGGCATTGGGCCCGGCTACATCGCCACGCCGCAAACCGCACCGCTGCGCGAGACGCAGCCCGACGGCAGCCGCCACCCGTTTGACCAGTTCATCATTGCCAAGACGCCGGCCGCCCGTTGGGGCACGCCCGAGGACCTGAAGGGCCCCGCCGTGTTCCTGGCTTCCGACGCGTCGAACTTCGTCAACGGCCACATCCTCTACGTCGACGGCGGCATCCTCGCATACATTGGAAAACAGCCTCAATAAGCGTAGCCGCAACTGCCCATATCAGGTTTCATCCACTCGTTTTTCATTTGAGTTGCGGTGAGATAAGGATTGGTTTTTGCTTCTATCGGGCAAAACAGTCCGTATTTCACCGCAAGTTAGAAATAGAAAGGTAATTCGCAATGAAGATCGCTCTGATCAATGAGAACTCTCAGAACTCCAAGAACCCTATGATTGAGGCTGCCCTTAAGAAGGTTGTCGAGCCCATGGGCCACACTGTCTTTAACTATGGCATGTATGCCGACGCCGACTCCAAGCCCCTCACCTATGTGCAGAACGGCATCCTGGCCGCCGTGCTGCTCAACTCCGGCGCTGCCGACTACGTCGTGACCGGCTGTGGCACCGGCGAGGGCGCCATGCTCGCCTGCAACTCCTTCCCCGGCGTGCTGTGCGGCCATGTTGCCGACCCGCTCGATGCCTACACCTTTGCCCAGGTCAACGACGGTAACGCTGTCGCCATGCCCTTCGCCCTCAAGAACGGCTGGGGCCAGGAGCTCAACCTCGAGTACACCTTTGAGAAGCTCTTTGGCTTTGGTTCGGGCAACGGCTATCCTGCCGAGCGTGTTGAGCCCGAGCAGCGCAACAAGAAGATCCTCGACGGCGTCCGCGCTGTGACTATGCGTCCGCTCGTCGACGTTCTGGGCGAGATCGATCAGGACCTGGTGAAGGGCGCACTTGCCGGCGAACACTTCCAGGAGTACTTCTTTGCCAACGCAACCGACGAGGCCATCATCGCCAAGGTCAAGGAGATCCTGGGCCTCTAATCGCACGACTCATTGCAGCTAACGCAAGCGGCGGTCGTCCCATGTACGGGACGACCGCCGCTTTTTGCTATCTACCGACTGACGCCGCGGGGATAGGCCTCACATGCACCAAGGGGTTGACTAGAGCTCGCAGGCGACCTTGTAGCCATCGCCAATGGCGTCGCGGATGTTGCCGCACTTGTTGGCGTCGCCCAGCACGTGGGTGGTAACGCCGGCAGCGGCAAGGTCATCGGCCAACTTGGTATTGGGACGATAGCCCATGGCGAGCACCAGCGTATCGGCATCGGCTATGGTGTGGACCTCACCATCCTTCTCGTAGCTGATGGCGTCCTCGGTAATCTCGGTCACCTTGGCCTCGGTCAGCACGTGAACGCCCTTGGAGAGCATGCGCGTGATGAGCACCGCGCGGCCGGCGCCGCCCTCGTTGGCGGCGAGCGTCTTGGTCATCTCGATAACGGTGACATCGCGATTGGCCGGCGACAGGTCGTTAACCAACGGGGCCAGGTAATCTGCCGTCTCGCAGCCAACGGTGCCGCCGCCCACGATGACGATCTTCTTGCCCGGGAAAGCCTTGCCACCCAGCAGGTCGTCGGCCGTCATAACCTGCTTAAAGCCCTGCATGAAGGCCGGGGCGATGGGCTCGGCGCCATAGGCCAGGACGACCTCGTAACCCGCATAGTCACGCTGAATGTCCTCGGCCGAAAGCTCGGTACCAAATACGCACTTCACGCCGACCTCGGCCAGGCGACGGTACTGATACTTGATCACGCGGGTGAGTTCCTGCTTTGCCGGCGGAACGGCCGCGATACGCATCTCGCCGCCCGGCTCATCCTGCTTATCCACGAGCACCACATTGTGGCCGCGCTTGGCGGCAATGTAGGCTGCCTCCATGCCCGCAGGACCAGCGCCCACAACCAGCACGTTCTTAGCCTCGACGGCAGGCTCGTAGCCGGCCTCGTCGCGCTCAACATCGGGATTGACGGTGCAGGAGATGCGCTTGCCAAACATAATGCCGTTCAGGCAGCGCAGGCAGCCGATGCAGGGGCGAATGTCGTCGGCGTTGCCGGCAGCGGCCTTATTGCAGAACTCGGCATCGCACAGATTGGCGCGGCCCATCATGCAGATGTCGGCAGCGCCGTCCTCGATCAGCTCCTCGGCGATCCAGGCCTCGTTGATACGTCCGACGGTGGCGACGGGAATGTTGACGTGCTTTTTGATCTCACGCGAGCAGGCGGCGTGCGAGGCCTGCTGCGTACCGGCGGCGGGAATCGCGGAGCCGCGCTTGATGGTGGTGCCGCCCGACACATGAATCATGTCGACGCCGGCCTTCTCCAGGCGACGCGAGACGTAGATCATGTCGTTAAGGGTCAGGCCGCCATCGGTGTACTCATCGCCCGAGATACGGACGTCGATGATAAAGTCCTTGCCGCAGCGCTCGCGAATCTCGGCGATGACCTCGAGCAAGAAGCGCATACGAGCGTCGAGCGAGCCGCCGTACTCGTCGGTGCGCTTGTTATAGAGCGGGGTCAAAAAGCCGCCGAGCATGCCGTGGGCGTGTGCCGCATGGACCTCGACGCCATCGACACCGGCCTTCTGCATACGCACAGCAGCGTCGCCAAACTGATGCGTGAGCTCGTGAATCTCATCGACCGTGATGGGACGCGGTGCCTCGCGGGCGTAAGACGGGCCCACAAAGGACGGAGCGATCAGGCGAGGCGTACCCGGAATGTTAAAGGCCATGTAGGCGGGGTGGAAGAGCTGCGGCATGATCTTGCAGCCGTACTCGTGCACGGCCGCGGCGAGCTTTTCCCAACCGGGGATAAACGTGTCGTCGTAGCAGCACATGTCACCCGGCAGATAGGTATAGGTAGGCTCGACCGTCACGACCTCGGTGATGATGAGGCCCACGCCGCCCTTGGCGCGGGCACGGTAATGATCGACCAAGTCGTCGGTCACATAGCCATGATCGGCCAGGTTGGTGGACACCGGCGGCATAAAGACGCGGTTCTTGACCTCGGTCGTACCGACCTTGATCGGACTAAAGAGCATCGGGTAGGCGGAGGACTCCATCCAGGGTTCCTTTCATTTGAGCCGCTCGGCGGCAGTTGCTGACGTACCTATCGTATCACTATCCGCCGCATTCGTACTCGCTCGCACTCCCCACTTTCAATCCCAACCCTCACAAAAAAGTTGCGGTGGAATACGGAGTAGGTGAGGCTTTTAACAGCCAAAACAGTCCGTATTTCACCGCAACTGATGGGCGGGATGGAGTTAGAGGCCCAGGTAGCTGGTCATGCCTTCGACGGCGAGCTTGGCGCCTGCCACGGCATGAACCACGGTGAGCGGGCCGTTAACCACGTCGCCGGCGGCAAAGACGCCAGGCACGGTGGTCATACCGTACTCGTCGACCGAAAGAAGGCCGCGATGATCGGTCTCCAGACCGCCCGTCGTAAGCACAAGCTTGTCCTTGGGCACCTGCGAAGCCGCGATCACAACTGTGTCGGCGGACACATGGTCGAGCTCTTCCTCATAGCCCACCACGTTGTTGTCCTCGTCAAAGATAGCCGTCTCGAACACCGGACCGTTATCGTCGATGGCGCAGATCGCCTTGCCGCACACAATCTCGGCACCGTCAAGCTCGGTCAGCTCCACCTCGTCATCGATGGCCGAGATATGGCGCGATCGAGCATACACGGTGACCTTACGAGCACCCGAGCGCAGCGCCGTGCGGGCCACATCCATGGCCACGTTACCGGCACCGATGACCGCCACATTCTGTCCGATCGCCACACTCGAAGGATCAACCAGGTAATCGATACCAAACAGCACGTTGCCGCGCGACTCGCCGGGAATACCCAGTTTGCGAGCTCGCCAGGTACCGGTACCGACAAAGACCGCGTCGTAGCCGTCACGTAGCAGGTCATCGATGTGCAGTGCGCCGCCGATGGTGGTCGAGGGGCGCACGCGCACGCCAAGCGAGCACATCACGTGACGGTACTTTTGTACGAGCGCACGGGGCAGGCGGAACTCGGGGATACCGTATTCCAGCACACCGCCGATCTCGGGGCGCTGTTCAAATACCGTGACGGCACAGCCCAGCTGGGCCATCTTAATGGCCACGGTAATACCGGCGGGACCGGAACCGACCACAGCAACCTGTTTGCCGCACGACGGCGCGGGCGCCCACTCCTTACGATCCAAATACGCTGTTGAGATATAGTTCTCGATGCTCGAGAAATGCACGGGTGTGCCCTTGCGGCCCTGGATGCAAGCGCCCTCGCACTGGCCCGAATGGTTGCACACCATGGAGCAGACCGCGCTCATGGGATTGTTCTGGAACAGCAGCTCGCCCGCCTCTTCTAGACGACGCCGCTTGAACAGGTCGATGACCTGAGGAATAGGCGTCTGAACCGGGCAGCCCTTAATCTGGCAGAACGCCCTTTTACAACCTAGGCAACGATTCGCCTCTTCGACAATGTGGATAGCCACGCAACTCCCCTTTTTAATGCAATCCAATGGGGGCGACGATAAAGACCCTTCACCGCCGCCCCCATACAGGTAATCTCAATCTGCCGACACAGCAAAAGCCAATGCTATAACTCGCGATGCGAAGCCCCGCAGCGAGCGGACATGTGCTCGAGTGTCGCCAAGCAGTCAGCCGCCGTCGCCGGCACACTGTTCTCGACCACGCAGGGAATCCCAGGGCAGGCGGCAGCCGCCCAGGCCACCACGGGCTCAAAGTCGTATCGTCCCGTCTCGCCCACGCCATGGCACACCAGGCGCGAACCCGTACCGTCGCACCAACCGGCTTCGTCCTCGTTGTCGACGACCTCATAATCCTTGGCGTGCAGCACGCGGATTTTACTGCCGCATAAGTAGAGCATGCGCGCTGTGATTTCCTGCGCTTCGTCAACAACACTGGGGTGCAGCAGCGATACCGGGTCATAGATCACGCCGAGCGACGGGCTCGAGACGCGCTCCAGCACCTCGCGGCAGCGATCCGGCGTGTTGACCGTCTCGTTCCAGCCAGGCTCGATCAGTATTTGCCCGCCCACGGCCTCGGCGCGCTCGCAGACGCGTGCGAGTCCGTCCATAAAAGCCTCAAGCGCCTCATCGGTCATGCGGTCGTCAGCAACGCGGTTCTGCGCATTGGGGCGACCAGTCTCGGTACCCACCGGGCATCCGCCGAGCATCTGGGCAAAGTTCAGGCATGCCTCGTACTCGGCATAGTTATCCATGAGCTGTTGGCGATCGGGCGTCGCCAAATTCTTATAGCAGCCGAGCACGGCGACCGAAACGCCCGCCTCGTCGAGCACCGCACGCAAATGATCGGCAAGCTCGCGGGTCAGGCCGCCTCGATCGATCCCCATCGATGCATAGAGCACCTTGCTTGGCAGCTGAATGCACGAAAAGCCCAGCTCTCCCGCCATGCGAATGCGTTCCTCGACGGTCCCCTGCGGAAGGTCGTGCAAACGTACACCCGGAGTAATAGCCCCCACGTTATTCACATCCCTTATGAGCGTTGATGCCCGGGGTGTATCCGCCAAACGGGTCCTCGATGGAGCACACGCCCGAGGGGGCGAGCGGATCGCGTTTACCGGCCAGCTTGTCGTGATGCATGGTCTCGATATAGGCAAGCACCAGCGGCGCCACACCCTTTGCATCATTTTTGACCACGGGCTCGCTCATGTAGTAATCAAACGTGCCCTCGCGGTGCGCGGTGTTGCCCAGGCCCGCGACCAGGCAGATGTTGTCGAGCGCCAGCTGGCCATCATGCTCGGACAGGCAGGTCTCGCAGATGCCGTCGAAGGCGCGACGGCCGTACTGGTAGTAACGCTCGCCCAGCACGCCCAGACGCACGCCCTTCATGATGGCGTTGGCAAAGATGGCGCTGCCCGACTCCTCCAGGTAGTTGGGGGCGATATTGGGCAGGTTGATGACCTGGTGCCACATGCCGGTCTTCTCGTCCTGATACGGCAGCATGGCGTCGATCAGATCGTGGAACATCTTGCGGATCTCGTCCTTCTCGGCTGACATCGAAGGCGGCATAAGCTCCCAGGTGTCGATGAGCGCCATGGCAAACCAGCCCTCGGCGCGCAGCCAGAAGTTAGCCGAAAGGCCGGTGACCGGGTCGCACCAGAACTGTTTGCGGCTCGCGTCGTAAGCGTGATAGTACAGACCGTTGAGGGGGTTGCGCATCAGGTCATGCACAACCTGGAACATATGGAAGCTGTCCGAGCAGGCACGACGGTTGTGGAAGCTCAGCTCATACTGCATGTAGAACGGCTGCGCCATATACATGCCGTCGAGCCAGATCTGGTTGGGGTAGACGGCCTTGTGCCAAAACACGCCCTCTTTGGTACGCGGCTGGGTTTCGAGCTGACGATAGATGGTATCCATGGCGGCGCGATACTTGGGCTTGCCCACCAGGTCATAGAGCTTGTAGAGGGTCTTGCCCGCATTGACGTTATCGAGGTTGTACTCCTGCGGGTTGTAATGCTTGATGGTGCCGTCGTCCTGGACAAAGAAATCGATGTAGTCATCGGCGAACGTCAGGTAGCGCTGCTCACCCGTGATCTCGTACAGCTCGATGAGCGCCTTGATCATGCAGCCGTCGATATAGTTCCAGGTGTTCTCCTTGCCGGCGCGAATCTTTTCGATATTCCAAGCCGGCGCCTGCGGCGTAGAGGTTTCGATCAACTGCTCGATATAACGGTCCAGGATTTGATTGCAACCCATTGCTGTCCCCTCTGACATAAACGATAGGTGAACGTTACCCCTAGTGTAACGCGAACGGGGAATATAGGGTGAACGTTAACCCTATATTCCCCGCAAACGGCAGACTTTTAGCGGCAAACGGCGGTGAGACCCGCGGCGATGCGATGCGCCAGGCGCTCATAGCCGGCAGGACTGTAATGCAGACCGTCCGGCATATAGAGCTCGCGGTGCTCCGGCAAAAACGGGCTGATGCCGCTTTGCGCATACAGGTCAATCACCGGAACGGAGTAACGGTCACAGACCTCCAGCATCGCTCGCACGTAGGCGTCTTGCGTCAGACCCAAATGGTTCGCCTCATCGCTTGCCGGGATATCCTTCTCGTGCTTACCACTCGTCTTGCATGGCGTCATAAACACGAGCTTTGCCTGAGGTGAGCGCGCCGTGATGGTTCGGATCAGATAGTCGACCGCACCATAGAACTCATGCACGTCCGTGCTGCCCAGCTCTCCAAGCGGCACGTTGCGGCTAAAGTCGTTGACGCCGCCAAAGACGATGTAGATATCGGCCGCATCATCGATACCGTCCAGACGCTCGACAAATGAATCGGTACGGTCGGCCTTGATGGCGATACGCGAACCCTTGATGCCAAAGTTCTCGACGACTGCACCTCCCAGCAACGCGCCCAGATGCGAAGTCCAAGAGATGTCGTTGCCGCCTGCGCCGCATCCGTTATCCCCCCATGTGGTCGAATCGCCAAAGCAGCAAATGGTCGATTCACTCAAACTCTTCGTTTCCATAATCTTCTCCTCATCCGCCCATCGGCAGTCATACAGGAACGTACCGTTTATTCGCAGCATGCCGAGGGGCTATGCACGGGCGCATTCCGCAACGTGCGAATCGAGCCATTCGATATCCTCGACAAGATGTGCCACGCCCAGATGGTGTTCACCCGGACACACCTCGTGCCGCAGGCCATCTCTGCGACCCAGCAACTTGTAGGCATCGCGCACGATCTCGAGCTGCTCGTCAACATTTTTCAGCCCGCGCGAACCGTTCAGATGATCCTCTTCGCAGCTTTGCACTAACAACGGGCGCGGCGCAATAAGCGAGGCAATATCGCACATGTCGAGCAAGCGCCAAAGTCCGGGTGTGTAGTTGCAGCTGCAATTGCCGTTGAGGTGCAGCAGCGAATCATCGACACCGTACAGGTAGCCCGAGACAAACGTCTTGCGCACACGCGGGTCGAGTGCGGCCAGGTACAACGTCATGTAGCCGCCACCCGAAAAACCAAAGCAACCCAGGTCATCCATGGCAATGTCGCCGCGCGCCTCTAGGTAATCGATCAGACGCATGTTATCCCAGGCGTTGAGGCCCGCAACGGTAAGTCCCAGCGGCTCGGCCATGCGCGCCTGGTTTAGGCACGTGCCGCGCAGAAAGCTGTTCTCGTCATCGCCCTGACCCTTCCAGTCACGACGGTATCCCCAACCGCGTGCGTCGGGGCAGACGGTCACGTAACCCATACGCGCCAAACGCAGACCGTAGTCGTAATTGAACTTACGCACAGCATCATCGACCGCCGGCACGCCCGTCACGCCCGCAACACTTGCGGCGCCTGCTCCCTGATGGCCATGCGGGCAGATATAGCAACGCTTAAGCCCCCGTCCATCAAGCTTCGGATGAGACGGCTCCAACAGGTAAAACGGCATCCACACATCGTGCTCAACCTGCAGCATCGCATGAGTACGCACAATGCCGCCGGCAACCCGCACGCGGCTGAGCTCACGAATCTCAATCGGGACGCGGTCCATAAGCGAAAGGCCCAAAACATCGTACAGACGAGTCCTGGTCGCAATCTTCCATGCCTCAAAATCTGCAGGAGTCTTGCCCGTAAAAGCAGCCGAACGCCCCTCGCGCTTCAGCCGGGCACGCAGCGCAGGTTCGTCTTCGCAGTACGTCTCGATGTGCACGGTGCGGCCGTTGGCAGACAGTTCAGCCGTCTCAACCGCATCACCGTCGCCGCCCTCGGGATCCCAGCCATCCCCACCGGCAAGCACCTGCTCGCGAGCGTACCCGGCGGCAGCCATCACATCGAGTTCATTCGCCCACGGCACCCAGCCGGTAGTATCACCCGCCGGCCCATGCAGAATCGCGCCAGCATACTGCACGCAGTTGTGTGCCGCCGGCTTATTCCAATCCCACCAGCCTTCGCGCTTGATATGTCGCCCCAACCAGCAATCGATCAGCACAGTTTGCGCCCATTCGCGCCAAGGACGACCCAGGTAGACCGAATCCGGCGCCACGCCATCCGGAGCTGTAAACGAACAGCCGTGGAACACAAAGCCGTGCGGCTCGCCTTCGGGCGTCGACGCCGCCGTCACGTAGCCGTTCACGTCCATATCGCGGTTGAGCGAGCGAATCTCGCACCCCTCAAAGTAGGCACGCGCGCCGCCAAAGATAAAGTCGACATCGCCCTCGATCCGGCAACGTCGAAAATACTGGCGCCCCACCCGGCGCGGCGCATACTGTTTGGGTCCTATAAACCCGCCCGGTTTGGCCTCATGCGGCGGCAGCGGACCCAAAAACAGCGTGTCTTGGTGTCCCTTAATGCAGCAGGCATCGACAACCAGACGGTCGCCATCAGCATACAGGGCAATCGCCTGACCGACCTCGCGCCCATCGCCCGCATCGTTTTCGATCGTGAGGTTCTCGAGCCGTACGTCGTCGGCATCGACCAAAACGGTATAGGTCCTAAACGTGCCGAGCGTGCCGTCGACGCCCGAGCCGTCCTCCGAAGGCATCTTGGCACCCAGGCTGCCCACGATACGCACGCTGTCGGCCGTCTCTCCCTCAATCGTCACATGCGAGCGATGAATCTCGACCCGCTCGCGATACTCGCCCGGATCGATATGGATTGTCACCGGCCGTCCGTCATTCGGACAGGATTCGTCAATTGCCTCCAAGGCCTTAGAGATACTGTGATATGCCCCCGCACGCTCGGGCGAAACCTCAAAAAATCGTCTCTCACTCATCATCAGTCACCGCGTCCTTTCGTCGTAGACCGTCTACGTTGCAGTTTCGGCATATAAAAAGTTCGCGCAATGGGTCGGGAAGGCCCTGCCCATCGCGCGCCGCGACATACCGAATTTAATTGTTTAGGAGCAAACGCCTACGCACGGATAACCTTGTCGACGTTCTGGAGCTGCAGTTCCTCGCCGTCCTGGCCCTCGATCACCACATTTTGCAGGTCGAGTACCTTGACGTTTTGCGCGATGATGCCCTGGCGCACCATGGGCTCAACGCCACAGGCCATGGCCGGAACAAAGGGCTCAGCATCCTCGGCAAAGGTCACGTGGACATCCTGGAACGTCAGGCGCGTTACTTTGCTCTCGGGCAGGCCCGTGATGTAGGCAGCGGCCGCGTGGCAGTTGGTGGCCTCGATATCGCAAAACGTCGTGGCACCAAAGCCGGGCGTGCGGTCGTCGACAGGCAGCGCCTCGCGAGACTGCACGTAATCGGTCTTGCCGTCCTTGTCACAGAAGTAGAAGGAGTTGACCACAAAGGGCGTGAGCACCTCGTCCATGCGAATGTGCTCAAAGGTAATGCCCTCGTTAACGGCGTCCTTGCCGCGACCGCGGCGGGTCTTGACGCGCAGGCCGCGGTCGGTGCGCTCAAAGAGGCACTTGCTCACGGTGAGGTCCTTGATGCCGCCGGCGGCCTCGGACCCCAAGACCACGGCGCCGTGGCCATCGTGCATGTAGCAGTGCGAGATCAACACGTCGTGCGTAGCGGGGCGAAGCTCGGGCTCAATGCCCAGCTTGCCGCTCTTGACGGCGATGCAGTCGTCACCCACTGAGAACTGACAACCAAGGATGCGGACAAAACCGCAGCTCTCGGGATCGAAGCCGTCGGTGTTGTGGGAGTTCTTGGGACCCTCGATGGACAGGCAGAGCGCATCGACGTGCTCGCACAGGATGGGGTGGATGTTCCACGCCGGGCTGTTGCGGACGGTGAAGCCGGCCAAGCTCACGTTCTCACACTCGGATAGGAAGATCATGCGCGGGCGGGCGACCTCGCGGCCCTCCTCCGGGCGAAAGATGTTCTTAAAGTCCTTGTTCCACCAGTTGTCCTCGGCAAAATCGGTCTGACCGTCGATCGCGCCGCGACCATAGATGCACACGTCGTGCACGCCCAGGCCCGTAAAGGTAGAGCAGTAGGTCGAGAAGCTCTCGCCCTCCCAGCGGCCCAGGGGCAGCATATCGGTGCCGGCATACCCGGCACCCTCGTTGCCCGTGACCGTGCCCGGAATGTAGGCAAGCGAGGCACGATCGTGGCGGGCCAGCAGCACCGCTCCCTCGGCGAGCTCGATGTTGATATTGCTCTTAAGGAAGAGGGACTTGATGCGATAACTACCGGCGGGGATCAGCACGCGGCCGCCCTTGGGGCAGGCCATGATGGCAGCCTGGATGTTGGTGGTGTCGTCGTGCTCGGCATCACCCTTGGCGCCACAGTCGCGAACGTTGATGGTAAAGGGCTCAGCCGGCGTGGTGACACCTACGCTCAGCTCACGCTCGCCACAAACAAAACGAACCAGGTTGCGCTTGCCGGGGGTCAGGCCGTCGACATAGGTCTCGACCGTATTCGTGGTACCAGCGGGCTCGTCGTTGACAAAGATCTCCCACGTATCGGCACAGGTAAAGTAGCCGCCGTCGTCAAGCTCGATCACGGCCGCGCGGGCGTTGCGCCAGATAACGTTCGTCTCCATGGATTTCTCCCTCAAAAAGATGCTCTAAAGGCAAATTGTACGCTGTTGAAAAAGGGCCGTGCCTGCCGGCGGAATTCCGGTGGCACGGCCCTGTGATTTGGACGATATGTCGGCCTTACTCGGCGGGGGTTACGCTACCGTCCTGGAAGCCAACGTTGTTGTGGGCAAAGCAGTCCTCGTACTTAAAGCCGGAGAGCTCCTCGCAAAGCGCCTTGACCTCGGGCTTGACGTCGGCCATCTTGCCACCCTCCTTGACGCGGTGAATCTCGTCGCAAAGGATGTCGCACTGCTCCTTGTCGATCTTGATGCCGCGGGCAAGGACGGCCGCAAGCAGGAAGAAGCCGGCGCAGCCGATGATCATGTAGCCGCAGATATACAGAGGCACGGTAGCGGGCTGGGTCACGGCGTCGCTATTGCCGGCGGTCTGAATGAAGCCGGAGGCAGCAAGGACGATAGCCCACACGTTGACGGCGATAGCCTGGGCGATCTGCTGGCAGAGCTGCTGCGCGGAGCTGTAGATGCCCTCGCGACGACGCAGGGTGATGAGCTCATCGACATCGGGGATGTAGTTGAGCAGAACATCGGGCAGGTACTGGAAGCCGACGTAGAAGAACTTCCAGATGGCGAAGATGATGGGGTAGGCGATCATGGCGATGGCGACCGTGGAGGTGCCGTTGATCTGACCAAAGGCGAAGTAGTTGTAGGCAATGATGCACGCAGCGCAACCGACATTTGCGAGGTACCAAGACTTGTGGAAGCCCTTCTTGGCCATGAGGGCGACCCAGATGGCGGTGCAGACGATAGCGACGACCTTGCCAGGCATCTCCATCACGGACTCGTAGGACTTAGGAATCTGCAGGCAGTAGACGATGAAGAAGGACAGGCAGGCAGACCAGCAGGCAGCAGCGAGCTTCGTGGAGACCTGTGCATACAGGACCTTGCGGAAGGACTTGTTGCGGAAGGTGGAGATAACGTCCACAAAGAACTTCTTGATGCCCTCGCCGACGCTCTCGATCTTCTCCTGAGCGACCTCCTCGGGGGTGTGCTCCCACGTGGACAGGTACACGCAGAGCAGCGAGATTGCCATGACCGAAGCGTTGACCGTAGCGATGATGAAGTAGCTGAACGGGTTGGTCTCGCCGAAGGTGCCAAAGCCGAAGCCCACAAGTGCAGCCATCAGGAAGCCGGCGGCGTTACCAAAGAGATGCTTGTAGCCGGTGAGGTACGTACGCTCCTTAAAGTCGTCGGTCATCTCGATGGTAAGCGGCGACAGGTTGGCGGTGCAGAACGTGTACGCGACGTTGTAGATCAGGTACAGCACAAAGTAGTACGGGAAGCCAAACGGCGTAGCCACGAAGATGAGCGGCTCGGCGATCATCATCGGGATGGCCAGCAAGATCCAGAAACGACGACGACCAAAGATGCGGCCAATCTTGGTGGCATAGAAGTTATCGGCCACAAAGCCCATCAGCGGGCAAAGAATGGCGTTGACATAGATGGCAAACGAGCTGATCAGTGCAGCCTCGCCTGCGGACAGGCCACACTCCGTGGACAGGAACAGCACCATGTAGCTGTGCGTAAAGGTCAGGGCACCGGAATTGAGCATACCGCCCATACCAAAGCCCAAGCGCGTCCAGAATGTGATCTTGCGCTTTTTTCCGATCTTATTAGTCATCGAGCTCCCTCTCTTTTCTCGATTGTCTTGCAGCAAGACATTGGAGTCCATACCGACATCTGTCTGCTTGGCGTTCAGGGTGAACGTTTAGCTAGATTATGCGCGATTCCTTACGAGAGGTGAACGTTCACTTGCATATTATCCCCGAACGGTCGATTTTTACCGCCGAACGGACACAATTGAGGCTCTAAGACCTATTGTCTGCTGGTAAAGGTGCCATGCTGGACACCCATGAGATAGGTGAACGTTTATCGTATTTTCCAATTTTTTCACTTAACCACAAAACGAAAACCCCGCCGGGAACACTCCCGACGGGGCCGACGACATAGCGCTACGCTTGGGTGCATTTGCCACTACAGGCAGACGCCGTCCTTCCAGATGCTGATCTCGTGACAGCAACGGCGCTCGGCACTCGTGAGTTTACCGCTCGCCGTCTCCAGCACCAGCTGGTATAGATCGTGAGCAGCCTCGTCGAGCGTGCGCTCACCCGTGGCAATCACGCCGGCGTTAAAGTCCATCCAGTTGGCCTTGTGGTCGCACAGACGCTGATTGGTGAACACCTTGAGCGTAGGCGCCGGCGCGCCAAACGGTGTGCCGCGGCCGGTCGAGAACAGAATCACGTGGCAGCCGGCAGCCGTCAACGCCGTGGTGGATACCATGTCGTTGCCCGGACCGCACAGCATGTTCAGGCCGTGTTTATTTGCCCGGCCGGCATACGGCAGCACGTCGACGATGGGGGCAGATCCGCCCTTTTGCACGCAGCCGCAGCTCTTGTCCTCGAGCGTGGTAATACCGCCGTCCTTGTTGCCGGGACTCGGGTTCTCATAAACGACCTCGCCGTGGCTAATAAAGTAGTCCTTAAATCCATTGAGCATGTCGGAGGCAGCGTTAAAGACCTGCTCGTTCTCGCAACGGTCGAGCAGGATGCTCTCCGCGCCAAACATCTCGGGCACCTCGGTAAGCACCGACGTGCCGCCACGGGCGACGACCATATCGCTCACGCGACCGATCGTGGGGTTGGCGGTAATGCCCGAAAGACCGTCGGAGCCGCCACACTTAAGACCAATGACCAGCTCGGAGGCCGGAATGGGCTCGCGCTTGGACTGCTTTGCCAGGTCTGCCAGCTCGGCCAGAATCTTGTGGCCCTCGATTTGCTCGTCGGCTACATCCTGGCAGGTGAGAAAGCGGACGCGCTCGTGATCGAAGTCACCGAGCTCGTCGAGCACCTGCTGGTGTGTGCAGTTCTCGCAACCGAGCGACAGGAACAGCACGCCGGCCGCATTAGGGTGACGCGAGAGCGCCACCAGCAGACGACGCGTCTGGACATGGTCGGCGCCGGTCTGCGAGCAACCGAACGGATGCGGGAAGTAGTAGACGCCCTCCAGCGAGCCATCGACCAGATCCTGGGCCTGCTCGCACATGGCACGGGCGACTTCGTTGACACAGCCGACCGTGGGGATGATCCACAGCTCGTTGCGCGTCGCGGCACGACCGTCGGCGCGACGGAACCCCATAAAGGTCTCGGGCTCAACCGACTCAACGACCGGATGCGTGGGGTTGTAGGTGTACTCGACCTCGCCCGAAAGGTTGGTCTTGACATTATGTGTATGAAGCCACTGACCGGGCTGGACATCGCCCGTCACATGGCCGATAGGAAGGCCGTACTTGATGACGTCCTCCCCCGCGGCAATCGAGCGCACGGCCATCTTATGACCCTGCGGAATATCCTCCGCGGCCACGACCTCGCCCACCCCGGGAACCGCGACGGCGGTGCCCTTGGCAAGCGGCGACAGCGCGACGATCACGTTGTCGGCCGGATTGATCTGGATAGTGTTCATTGCAAATGGTCCTAACCCTACAGGTTGAGCAGAAGTCGAGACGCGGGCACGCCGTCCCGCGCCCGCGTCTGCGCCGGAAATTTACGCCTGAGCGTTGGCGAAGGCCTGCTTGGCGCCCTCGGCACGCACGACGGCGAGCGCGCTGACGACAAACTCCTCAAGACCTGCGATCTGCGTAAGGTCCTCGCCCCACATCTGCTCGTTGGTGAGCACGTCGTGCACCAGCTGGGCATCGTCGGCGCCGGCATGGGCGGCGTAGAAGTCGAGCACGAAGGCGTCGTCCTGAGCGGTGTACTCGGTGCCGTCGGAGCGACGCAGGTGCAGGCCGTCGCCCTCGCGGGACACGAGCTCCTGCGTGTAGAAGGAGATGAGCGTAGCGAGGCTCGTCGCCAGGCACTTGGGCAGGTTGCCGGTCTCGGCAACGTAGTCCTTGAGCGTGGGCAGGTCGCGAGCGCGCCACTTAGCCGTGGAGTTGAGGCAGATGGAGAGCAGCGCATGATCAATAAACGGGTTGTCGAAGCGGTTTTCGACGGCGGCGGCAAAGGCCTTGCAGTCCTCGACATCCAAGTCGGCGGCAAGCGTCGGAATGACCTCGTCGTAGAGCATGGTGTTCATGAAGCCGCGAATGGTCTCGTCATGCATGCAGTCGCGCACGATATCAAAGCCGGCAACCCAGGAACCCGGAACGAAGGCGGTATGGGCACCGTTGAGGATGCGGACCTTGCGCTTTTTGTACGGGGTAACGTCGGGAGTCACAAAGACACCCGGAAGACCAGCCTTCACAAAGGGAAGCTTCTCGGCAAGCGACTCGTCGCCCTGGATGCCCCACATCTGGAAGGGCTCGCGCACGGCCAGGAAGGGATCCTCGTAGCCCAGACGCTCGGCAACCGCCGCGGCCTCCTTAGGATCGCGGATGCGGCCGGGGACGATGGTGTCGACGAGCGTGGTGCAGACGGTGCAGTCGTTAGCCATCCACTGCGCAAACTCGTCCTCCCAGCCCCAGTCGCTCACATACTGGTTCATGATGCGCAGCAACTCCTCGCCGTTGTGATCGATAAGCTCGCAGGCGAGGACGATGACGCCCGGCTTACCGGCAGCCCAGCGGGTGTGGAGCACCTGGGCAAGCTTGGCGGGGAAGCTCGCAGGTGGCATGTCGTCGGCCTTGCAGGACGGGTCATAGGCGATACCGGCCTCGGTGGTGTTGGAGACGATGATCTCTAGGTCGTCGGAGACGGCGACCTCCATCATGGCGCGATAGTCGTCCTCACGATACGGGTTAAGGCAGCGGCTGCAGGCGCTGATCACGCGGGACTCGTCAACCGTGTTGCCGTTCTCCTTGCCGCGCACCAGCACGGTGTACAGGTCGTCCTGGGCATTGATACCGTCGGCAAAGCTAAAGGCACCGCTGATGGGCTGCACCATGACGACCTTGCCGTTCCAGCCGGTGGCCTCGTTGCCCATGTCAAAGAAGCGGTCGACGAAGGCGCGCAGGAAATTGCCCTCGCCAAACTGCAGAACCTTCTCGGGAGCATCCTTGGGCAGCAAATAGCCCTTGTAGCCGATCTTCTCGAGCGCATCGTAGCTGATGTTCTCCATCTATGTGTCTCCTTAGATGTTTGTTAGCGTGCAAGCAAAACGGGGCTCCGCGTGTGGCAACGGCGCCCAGGGTTCGATGTGATTCGATGCGGGCTTAGGCCTCGTCGGTGTCCAGGTCAAAGCCAAAGTAGCGGACCGCATTGTTGTAGCTGATGTCGCGCACGATACTGCCCAGCAGCTCCATGTCGGCCGGGTACTTGCCCTGCTCGACCCACTCGCCGATCACGCTGCAAAGCACGCGACGGAAGTACTCGTGGCGCGGATAGGACAGGAAAGAGCGGGAGTCGGTAAGCATGCCCACAAAGTTGCCCAGCACGCCCTCGTTAGCCAGAGCCGTAAGCTGCTCGCGCATGCCGACCTCGTTGTCGTTGAACCACCAGGCGGAGCCGTTCTGGATCTTACCGGCAGTCGGAGCCTCCTGGAAGCAACCCATGACGGTATCGATCATGGTGTTATCGATGGGGTTCAGGCTGTACAGGATGGTCTTGGGCAGGCCGCAGGTCTCCTGGATGGAGTTGAGGAAATCGGCGAGCTGGTCGGACGGCGTGTAGTTGGAGATGCAGTCGTAGCCGGTGTCGGGACCGAGTTTGGCGAACATGGCGCGGTTGTTGTCGCGCTTGCAGCCAAAGTGCAGCTGCATGGCCCAGCCCAGACGGACATACTCGCCGGCAACGAACTGCATAAAGGCAGTCTTGTACTTGAGGACCTCTTCCTCGGTAAGCGGCTCGGCAGCCAGACCCTTGGCAAAGATAGCCTCGATCTCGTCGGCGGTAGCCGGGACGTACATAACGTAGTCGAGTGCGTGGTCGGAGGCGCGGCAGCCCAGCTCGTGAGCAACGTCGTAGCGCTTGGAAATGGCAGCCTTCATGCCCTCAAAGTCGCTGACCTCAACGCCGGCAACCTCGGAAAGGTGCTTGCAGTAGTCGGCAAACTCCTGGCCGCGCTCGATGCGCAAAGCGGCATCGGGGCGCATGGCGGGAACGACCTGAACGTCAAAGCTGTCGTCGGCGGCAATCTTCTTGTGCCACTCAAAGCTGTCGGCGGGGTCGTCGGTAGTGCAGATCATGCGGACGTTGGACTGCTTGATCAGGTTGCGGCAGGTAAAGCTAGCCTCAGCGAGCTTGGCGTTGGCAAGGTCCCAGACCTCCTGGGCAGTCTTGCCGTTGAGGACGCCCTCGTAGCCAAAGTAGCGCTTAAGCTCCAGGTGGCTCCACTCAAAGACGGGGTTGCCAACGCAGCGACCCAGGGTCTCGGCCCACTTTTGGAACTTCTCGCGAGCAGGGGCGTCGCCAGTGATAAAACGCTCGTCGACGCCGTTGGCACGCATCAGGCGCCACTTGTAGTGGTCGCCGCCCAGCCAAACCTCGGTGATGTTCTCGAAACGCTTGTCCTCCCAAATCTCCTTAGGAGAAATGTGGCAGTGGTAGTCGACGATGGGCATGCCCTCGGCAAAGTTGTGGAACAGCTCCTCGCCGGTCTTAGTGCTCAGCAGGAAATCCTGATCGTCCATAAAGTTTTTCATCAAACAGCCCCTTTGCTGGCAACGCGGGCGCACGGCGCGCTCGTTATCCTTTAGGTGAACGTTCACTATACTAATCTATTGCACCTCAAAAGGTGAACGTTCACCTAACCACCACGGGGTGAACGGTAGATTTTGCCCGTTCAACGGTTGCTGGGGATGTGACTTGCATGTATTGCGGACTGGTTGGCGTCCCCGAACACCGAACTTGAGCACTTTTGCTCAGGTGGGTCATGTCCCGACGTACATTTTTGGGAGCATTCAGCATTGGAGCGCGCCGTGTGCCATCCTCAGCGTCCTATTTGGAACGCAGATAGCGCCCGATCGGCATAAAAAGTGCCCCCGATGGCAAATTACGCCATCGGGGGCACTTAAAACAGTCGTTCTGCACCTCATTCAGGGCATGCCAATGCTGAATACTCCCAAAAAAGCACGTCGCAAGAGGGGGTACCTGCTCAATCGGCTAAATACCCGCAAGTTCGCAGTAGCGGTCGACATTGCTGGCAAATACCATCTCGACGGCACCCTTCTGGACGGGCACCGTCGGGGTCCTTCCCCACAGCAGATAATCGCCCAGCGTCTTAGCGCCGCGATACGCCAGGCTCGTCGGGTCCTTATAGACAATATTGGTAAAGATACCGCGGCGCAAGGCCAGAGCACTTTCGGGAAACAGGTCGTTGCCGATCACCATGACCTGACCGGCCTTGCCGGTCGAGACGAGCGCGTCGGCAACCACTTCGGAACCAACGGCAAAAACGCTACAGATAAGTTCGGGGGCGTCCGGCGCACTCAAGCGCTTTTCGAGCTCATGCTCGAGTTGTTTGACTTGCGCATGGGCACCTGCAAGATCCTCAACCTGCCATGGAATATCACGTTCGCGCAGGTAATTGTGGAAGGCGCGGGCGGTTAGATAGTGCGAATCGGTATATGGGTCGCCTGTCAAAAGGAGCACGCGGGCGTCGGCCCCAGAAGCATGGACCAGGTTTGCCGCCTGCTCGGCCATAAGGCTGCCTGCCGTCGAATAATCGGCCAAGATCGCACCCAAACGATTCAAATGCGGACGGTCGCCGTCGACAAGCTCAATCGTCACGCCCGCCTCGGCGATCTGCCCCAAAAGCTCAGTCGCACGATCGTCGCCCGGCGCATAGGCGAGCAAGCCATCAATCTTCTCGCCCACCTGCAGACGCTCGTCGATTTGCTCGAGTGCATCAGCGTAGCCGCCCACGCCAAATTCAACGCGCTCAACCGTAATGCCCCGGTCGATGACCTCCTGTTCAAAGCGATTGCAGCCTTCCCACAGGTAACGGAAAAAGTACGCTCCCTCGCGCGATGCGCGGGGCAGGCAAAACACCAGATTGATATCCTTGCGGCGCAGGCTTGAGGCACTTGTGTTGCGGTGATAGCCCATGGCCTCGGCCTTAGTGTTCACCTTGGCGCGCACGGATTCGCTCACGCCGGCCTTTCCCGTCAGGGCCTTGTGCACGGTATTGATGGAAACGCCAAGCTCGGCGGCTATGTCCTTCATGGTTACGCGAGCGCTCATGCGGTTACTCCGTTATAGATAAGTTGCCAATTAATAGTCCAGTTAACGATACCCCAAAAATACTCTTCGACTCGCCGTGCTCTCCCTCAAATGCACAAAGCGCCCCGCGAACGGATGCCCGCGGAGCGCTTGGATGTCCGGACCTTATTTGATACCGCGACCCAAGTCTTCGGCGATTTTGTCTACGCCCTTAAGCGCGGCACAAGTCTTTTTGTTAGAACAATGCCCCGTGCAAGCGCCACCCTGAGCGCAGTCGGCGCAGGTGCCCTTGCGGTAGATGCGCACGCACACGGCGACAAACGCAATACCGATAATAGCCAGTACAACAATATCGATAGGTGCCATAGCAAGCCTCCTCTAGTTAACCACCACTTACTTTACCCTATTCTCCACCTACCAAAAGGGGAAAGGTTTATTTTGGTCGGTTTTATCTGCGGAAACGCCACATCTCCCCACCACATTGGTACAAGGCAACCTATCCGGAATGGGTGAAATCATGATCATAGAGCTCATCTCGCTGCCTCACTCAGCAATAAGGTTTACCCTGGTGCTATTTTTCTCGATACGATAGACGCCGACCTTGCCTGTAACGCCATAATGCTTTTTAAGTAGACCCATCTCCGCAGAATTGGACTCGATTACGATGAGCTTGTCATAACCCGACAGAAGGTTATCCATATTGGGCTCATAGAACGCGCATATGGCATCGGAATGCGGGGCAAACAAATAATATCGAGCCACATACGTGAAGTAGTACGAAGTCATAAGCCCATCGCGATCGGAACCGAACAGCAAATAACGAGTACCGTCTTCTTTACCCGATGCCGGCCAGCGATCACCGACGACATCTCGGACCGTCGCCGGAAGCGAAGTGTCGTATGTCTTTGCATTGAATAGCATGCCGTTGTATTCACTCGTCAAAAGGCCAAGCGACAAGGCGATGCAGCCCATTACAACCTGTTGGTATCGCCGCTTATGTAACGGCGTTGCATGGCAGGGGGAACCATCGGACCGGAATTTCATCTGCCCCTCAAGCTCAACGGTAACTGCCATCGCCAGGCCACCGACAAACAATGCAATGATGCTGCAAGCATAACGATCGAATCCAGCAAGCCTCAAGGCCTCGTCCATTGGCATCGAGAAAATGTACATGGCGAGAATACCCACATAGTAAACAATTGTCATGAAATCAAGCGCAACCAGTGCGCGGCGCACATGTGTCAACTGATGCCCAAAGCGCCACCGAGCAGCCGCTAGCAATGCGACAACAGCCAAGTTGCCGAGCAGGAAACCGAGCGCAGGCCTGGTAGTTAAATCGATGGAGGTCGCAAAAAACGTCGAGATGACCTGCGCGATCTGGGCAGTATTCTTACCGCCGACCACCGCCGCGTGAGCAGCATCGCCCACATCGAACTTATTCTTGACGCCCGCGAGCGCCGTGGCCATGTGCCAACTCCACATCAGATAAGTGGAAAAACCCAAAACACCTGCGACGGCAGTTGCACCAAACCAGCGCAGGCGAGCGTTCCAGCTGCGATTCCTGAGAGCAACGTGTCCGCGCGCTAAATGGTAAGCGAGCACAAATGCAACGAATACGACGCCCGTCGACTTCACCACTATGAGCTCCGCCATCAACGGCACGAGCAACTTGAACTCGCGGCGAACATCACCGTTATAACGATCCACGACTGCCCAGCACGCCATCGTGAGGACCGGGAGCACGAAATCAACCAAAAGGTTATTAATGCGAATCGTTACATTGAAAAACGTAAGGAGCGAGCAGCCAGCCCCTAACACCGCATATGGCAGAAACGAACGGCGATTGCGCACAATACCAAGAACAGCATAAAAACATGAGAAGATAAAGGCTGCCTGAACAACGAGCATTGTTCCCTCGGCATGGCCTAAAAACGTGCATGCGCAGTACAGCAGTGAAGTTGTGCCGAGCGGATAGTTGAAAAACTCAACGAGACCACTTGACGCCGTGGGGAAAGCCCCCGTCTCCAGCATGACCTTGAGCGCTATAGCCCAATGCGTAAAGTTATCGTAATGCTCGAGACGCGCCGACAGCAGGGGCCACAGAAAGATCAACATACCTAGGAGAAAACACGCGTCAGGGAGACCAAAGGGCAATCTAGCAAGACCACGACCATGGAGACAGGGCATTGCCGCTGCACCGGCGATGGCGCCCACCACAACCACCCCCCAGATGGCAGGGGCAAGCGCGCCCACGATTCCACCGGCATACGTGACGACCCCCATGACACACAAGGCACACACGGGAGCGAAATGCACATCCGTCTCGGTCAAACGATGGATCCAATAGCACAGACCGAAGAGCGCTAGCAGGAACAGCGCCACACGGCCGAAGGCAGCAATAATCAGCATGCAGCGTCTCCTTCGACATGAGCAGAATCGTGACTGGTCCGCTCCGCATCCCGTGAATCGCCGCATCGATCACTATCACGCCTGGAGCGGCGGCGAGATCTCCATACGCGGTAACGCGAAAGAAGCGCCCTTATCCTCATGCGGACAATACGCACGATATCGTCATAGGTGGTGTTCCAGCTATCAAGCTCCTCGGCGATGCCCGTTTCGCGATCGTACAGCAGCTGATCATAGATGCGACGCTCCTCGAGCGAGCGGTGCTCGATTCGAAGCGCCGCGTACCACGACTCATCATCGCCACATTTGGATTGAAAGAGGCGCACAAGCCTACCAGAAACGCATGTGCAATAGCGACCATCTCCCAAGCGCACCGCAAAGCTGCGCAGCTCCTCGGGAAAGGGATCATCGATGCGCACGAGTACACCACCGTCTGACATGTTGATGGCACGCCCCGCGAAAACACCCACAGGGCCTTCGTCATCCGTCTCGTCCGAACTGCAATCGGGGAAAACGCCACCTTCGGCCACGGCTTCGCCGGTGCCCTCGGTTAGCTTCGACCACTCATCCTCAACCGGCAGCGCCGTCAGCACCGCAGGTTCGTCTACGGAGATGCGAGTACTCTTGCGCGGCATGGACCGACCACCCGAAAAGGCAATAGCATACAAAAGGGCAATCAAGTTGTAGCACAACCAATAGATGATCACGGAACTGTACACGAGCGCCATGCCATACTTTCCCCATGTAAATCTGATAATAGCTGCAACCGAGAGCACCACGAGCAACAGGTGTGGGAGCATGTTCCACAGGCTACCGCTGCGATTGGTCGTCTTGTCTTTACGCGTAACTTTGAACTTGGTCTCGCGGATACCGAGCGTCTCAAGAAATACGGGAATAATAAGTGATGGCGCCAGCGTGGTGTCGATGATTTGACTCCATTTCTGACTGCGAACATTGCTCGAAAGCAATTTCATAGACCTGCTATAAAAGAAATAGCTCGGCAGCCAAAAAATTAGTAACTGCCAGAGTGTGCAGTTAACCACTTGGAAGTCAAACAAGGCAAACATAATGGGCGCAAGAATGAAGATGATGCGGTTGAAGAATGACCACCAGTACAGAAAACTGCACAGATAGGTAATGCGCGCGGAAAAAGAAATCTTGCGGGAAAAGATGACACCCGTGTTTTGGATGCTCTGAATCACACCGCGCGCCCAGCGGATGCGTTGGTGCACCATCGAGCGCACATCCGTCGTCGAGAGGCCGTGAGCTTCGACCTTATCAGTGGCATAGGTAATATAACCCGCCATCTGCAGACGACAGCTCGTCTCAAAATCTTCGGTGATCGTATGATACGGAAACCCGCCAATCTCCTCCATACCGGCGCGCGAAATCACGGCATTGCTACCGGTGTATGCGCAGGCGTTGGACGAGTTGCGCATCTGGTTTACCTCGCGTGAGAAGAAATCTTGCTCATTAGGAATCTTGTCCTCGGCGTACAGATTGAACTGAAAAAGATCAAGATTATAGAAGCTTTGCGGCGTCTGAATCAGACCGACTTTAAGGTCCTCATTGAGTTCGTCCTCGGAACGATAACGCCATGCGCCGGTCGCGCCATCCTGAATATAGCGAGGCAGCAAGAAATAGGGCACGGTATCTACGAGAAAGCTGCTACGCGGAATCATGTCGGCATCGAACGTCGCGATCAGCGGTGAAGTCGTGTGCCTTAACGCGTTGTTGAGGTTGCCCGATTTAGCATACTTGTTATCCTCGCAGGGGATATAACCAATCCCAAGTTCAGCCGCAAGGGAAGCGACCTCTTTGCGGCAGCCATCGTCAGCAAAATAGACGTGCACCCGAGAACGATCGGGATAGTCCATGTAGGTACAGGCGTTCGCCGTCTTGAACAACACGTCAGTCGGCTCGTTGTGCGTAGCGATTACCACGTCAACGTCGGGATAGTCTTCGGGCAAGATTTTCGGCATAACGAGATGTCCGCTGTCGGCCTTAACCTTGCGGTAGTAAAGTTCGAAGGTCGTAAACGCGGTTACTGTCTCAGCGATGAGCAGCAAGACCGCAAAAACCATCTGGGGAATCCCCTGATCAAACGGCAGGGTGAACAGCAGCCGCCATAGCAGATAGATGACCATAAGGACTGCAGTGACGATAAAGGTCGTCACATCGCGCTTCCGTGCCCCCTGTTTTTCCACCACGCTTTTCTTGGCTTTCTTAAGCTCATGAACGTTCACGGAATCATCCCCCTATTCAAAGACCCATGACTGCTGGATACGGTAGTTAGCAAAGAACAATGCCGTATCAACAAACGGTTTGATGATGAAGACCGGTATGGGCAGTGCAACGGAAATCAAGAGGACGAGAGCTGCGCTCGCCAACATACAAGCTGCGCACAGGGCAATATAGCGGCAAAGGCTCCGAGAACAGCTGGAATTATCCGCTTTGAAGACGATATTTCGATTCAGCATATAGTTGACAAATGCCGAGACGACCCGCGCAACGACGGTTGCCCACACGATGGCTGCGCTGGTCGCGACACCATGCGACCATAGGAGTACGAGCGCAGAGAACAGTGCCCAATCCAACAACGATGTGCAGAGCGAAGAGAGCGTGTAGCGCGCAAACGCAGAGAATAAGACACCGAGCACGCGAAGCGAATCAACAACGGGACGGAAATGTGATGCCTCGTTGTCACCCTCGTAGACCGTGGTAATGGGAACCTCGAAGATGCCACCCGCACGCCGCGCCAGCACAAGCATCTCTGTCTCGAACTCATATCCGTCTCGCACCACAGCGAGCATACGGCGCATAAGCGACGCCGGAAGGCCACGTAAGCCCGTCTGCGTATCACTCACATCGACACCGCAGAGCACGCGCATGGCCCCAAGCATAAAATTGTTACCGAGCTTACTGCGCGCAGGAACGCCATTACCGTCAAATCGGCGACAGCCAAGCACCAACGAGTCCTGGTGCAGACCGAGTTCGCGCGCAACGGCGCGGATATCGGCAGGCAAATGCTGACCATCGGCATCTGCCGTGACGGCCCCCGCAACAGTCGGGACCTGTTCCAAGAGATAAGAAAAGGCAGTCTTGAGAGCCGCACCTTTGCCGCGGTTGAGCCCGTGGACAAGAACCGTAGCACCAAGCGCGCGGGCGCGGTCAAACACCACAGAACAGGACGTGCTGCTCCCGTCATCCACCACAACGATCGGTCCCGGCCATCCGAGCACGAGCTCCTCAAGTAGCGCGGCCAGCCGACCACTCGGCTCATACGCGGGAATCACCAAAGCTATCCTATTGTCGATATCTGCCATGATCAAATGGATTCTCCAACATAATGAATCGATTTGCGGACGTCGATTATAACGAAATTGCCTAGCGGTTAAAACAAAAGCCCGAGTGTCGCTGTGACACCCGGGCTTTCGGAAAGGGGTTAATCCTTATTCGGACTTAAGCGGAAACTGCGGTGGAAGCAGTGTTGGTCTCGTCCTCGTCGGTCCAAGCGTGCTTGGGCATAGGACGGAAAATCTGGAAGAGCATCGCGACCAGCAGCACGATAGCCACAACCGTCCAGAAGCCAAACTGCCCAAGGACAAGCAGGTTGTAGAACTGGTTGATGAACAGGCCGATCACCCAAGCGAAGATGCACTCGTAACCGATGGCAATCGCGAACCACTTGCCGGAATCCATCTGGTTGCGGATGGCACCCATGGCAGCAAAGCACGGAGCGCACAGCAGGTTGAACGCGCCAAAGGCGACGCAAGCGCCCATGGTGGGGAACATGCCGGCAAACGCGGTCCACAGGCTCGGGTCGGTCTCGCCCGCGTCGGCAACGGACAGCAGCGAGCCGGCGGTGGCGACGACGTTCTCCTTGGCGACAAGGCCCGAGACGGACAGCGCTGTTGCCTGCCAGGTGCTAAAGCCAAGCGGGGCGAAGATCCAGGAGATCAGGTTACCGAGCATGGCCAGCACGGAGTAGTCCATGAACTCCTCGGAGATGCCGTCCATCGCGGGCAGGTAGCCAAAGGAACCGTTGTAGCTACCAAAGTTGGACAGGAACCAAACCACGACAGTGGACGCGAAGATGACCGTACCGGCCTTCTTGATAAAGGCCCAGCAGCGCTCCCACACGTGCAGCGCCCAAGAGCGGATCGCCGGGAAGTGGTAGGCAGGAAGCTCCATAACAAACGGCGTCGGGCGGCCGGCGAAGAGCTTGGTCTTCTTGAGCATGAGGCCCGAAGCGATGACGGCAAAGACGCCCAGGAAGTAGAACAGCGGACTGATCCACGCGGCGGTGGTGGAAGAATCGCCGATGATGGAACCCATGAGCAGGGCGATGATCGGCAGCTTGGCGCCACAGGGGATGAACGTGGTGGTCATGACCGTCATGCGGCGGTCCTTCTCGTTCTCGATGGTCTTGGTAGCCATGACTCCGGGAACGCCGCAGCCCGAGGTCACGAGCATGGGGATAAAGGACTTACCGGACAGGCCAAAGCGGCGGAACACGCGGTCCATGATGAAGGCGACGCGGGCCATGTAGCCGCAGTCCTCCAGGAAAGAGAGCATCACGAACAACAGGAACATCTGCGGGACAAAGCCCATGATGGCGCCGATGCCGGCCACGATACCGTCGCAGACGAGGGAGTCAACAAGACCGCCGTCCTCGGTGCCGCCCGCCACAAGGGCGTCATGCACCGCGGTGGTGATACCCGGGACATAGGGGCCGTACTGCGCCGGGTCAACCGAGTCGGCATCGTCGCCCGCAGCCTCGACGGCTGCATCGTAGGCATCGCGGCCCTGACCGAGCACATACCAACCGTCGGTGCCAAAGAGCTGGTCGTTGGTGAAGTCGGTCACCGTGCCGCCCAGGGTAGAAACGGCGATGTAGTACACGCAGAACATGATGACGACAAAGATCGGCAAGCCCAGGATACGGTTGGTAACCACACGGTCGATCTTCTCGGAGGTGCTCATCTTGGCCGGGGCCTTGGTGAGGCACTCATCGATGATGTGCGCGATGACGCCATAGCGCTCACCGGTGATGATGGACTCGGCATCGTCGTCGCAGTCCTGCTCGCACTGGGCGACCAGCTCCTCCACGCGAGCGGCCTTCTCCTTGGTGAGGTTGATGAGCTTGCAGGCGTCTGCATCACGCTCGAACAGCTTGACGGCGTAATAGCGACGCTTGTTAGCGGGAACGCTCGCCGGCAGGTTGTTCTCGATGTGGTCCAGAACGTCCTCGATGGAGGAGTCGAACTTGTGCTCCGGCACCTCGCCCTTGGAAGCAGCGGACTTCTTAACCTGCTCGAACAGCTCCTTGATGCCCTTGTTCTTAAGGGCCGAGATCATCATGACCGGGCAGCCGAGCTTCTTGGAGAGCTTGTCCGTGTCGATCTTGTCGCCGTTCTTCTCGACCAAGTCGGCCATGTTGAGGGCAACGACCACGGGCAGGCCGGTCTCGATAACCTGAAGCGCCAGGTACAGGTTGCGCTCGAGGTTGGTGGCGTCGACCACCTGAACGACTACATCGGGCTCGCCGCTCATGAGGTAATCGCGCGAGCATTGCTCCTCGGGGCTGTAGGGGGAAAGCGAGTAGATGCCAGGGAGGTCCGTGATGGTAACGTTCTTGTCGCTTAGGAGCTTGGCTTCCTTTTTCTCAACCGTGACGCCGGGCCAGTTGCCAACGTAGCCGTTGGCGCCGGTGATCAGGTTGAAAAGCGTGGTCTTGCCGCAGTTGGGGTTACCCGCCAGCGCGACATGGATCTGAGAATCCGCCATTCAATCCTTCTTCCTTGTGTGCCTGCGCTGCTTTCTCCGCGCAGGCTGGATAATGTGCTTCAAAGATGCTGCATTAAGTTAGAAAAACCTAACTTTATCTGCAGAAATATACGTCGCAAGCCCTTACTGGACCTCGACGACGGCCGCCTCCTCCTTGCGGATGGAAAGCTCGTAGCCGCGCACGTTGATCTCGACCGGATCACCGAGCGGCGCGACCTTCACGACCTTGAACGAAGTGCCCTTGATGAGCCCCAGGTCCATAAGGTGGCGGCGAAGCGCACCCTCACCGTGAAGCTTGACGATGGTGGAGCTCTCGCCCACCTTAACGTCACCCAACGTCTTCATTTACTTGTCCCCCTTTCAGTGCGTACAGAAATGCCGTCGACTAACCGACAGTCATGATGTGCATGGCAACCTTGGAATCGATGCCAAAGCGTGCGCCCAGCACCGTGACGATGATATTGGCGCCACTCGAGCTCACCACGTGGATTTCGTTGCCCTCGACAAAGCCGAGGTCCTTGAGGTGGTGCTTCATGTCCTCATTGCCCTTTACACGAGACACGCGCACGGTTTCGCCCGCTTTTACCATCGAAAGCGGCATGGCCGGCATCTGCGGTCCGCAAGACATGAGTTGCTCCTAACGTCAGTTCGTCCTCAACATCGACGCGTAAAAAGTTAACCACGTCTATGTTCGCTTTAGTAAACTAACACGTGGTTAACTTTTTGGAAAGGGTCCCCATTCAGATTTCGAAAAAGTTTCCTATACGAAACAAAGGCACCGCAAAGACCGTCTCTTTGCAGTGCCTATTGATACCAATTTATGCAACAGAGGGGACTGCCCCTTTGTCACATTGTTGAGGTTAAAGCGAGAGATTTCTGATCGACGTGACGCAGGAGGCCTCATCCACACCCGAAACGCGGAACACGACGTCTTCGCCACATTCGCCGCAGAGTGCCATGAGCCCTATAACATCGCGGCCATCCGTGTGGCGATTGCCGATACTGACTGACACGTCGCTACGATGTTTGGCAATGATGTCGTAAAGCAGCGCAACCGGGCGGGCATGTAATCCCAACGGATCTTTAATCGTCTTTGCAAACTCGACCATGTCCCCTCCCGCGGCATCGCACATTCGGCCGGCAAAACCCAGCCACGTGGTAGTTATTGTAGCGTTAGATGCTTGTTGAGGGCGGGACGGAAATCGCATCCCATTTCGAGCGTCAATGATGGGACACGGTTTCCGCCAGAAGGCTCAACCGGAAAGTGCGACCCGTTATTTGGCTGGATTCTGGGACGCAGTTTCCGCTGAGCGACCCTGGCGGAAAGTACATCCCATTCTGGACGCAAATTCCGGGACGCACTTTCCGCGACGCCCGGTCACCCCATGCCCTCACAATCTCAGCGTATAAAAAACGAGGGAAGGCACACGTCCTTCCCTCGTTGCAAGCAAGATGTAGCCGCTCGCCTACATCAGGCGCAGACTGACGTCCTTGAGCTGGGCGCCGCTAACGGCACTCGGAGCGCCCGACATAAGGTCGGAGCCGCTGGCCGTCTTGGGGAACGCCATGACGTCGCGGATGGAGTCGGAACCGGTGAGCAGCATGCACACGCGGTCCAGGCCCAGAGCGAAACCGCCCATCGGGGGCGCACCAAACTTGAGGGCCTCCATGAGGAAGCCGAACTGAGACTCGGCACGCTCCTCGGTAAAGCCCAGGAGCTTGAGCATGGACATCTGCATCTCGGCGTTGTGGATACGCATACCGCCGCCGCCGGCCTCAAAGCCGTCCATGACAAAGTCGTAGGTGCAAGAACCGGCTGCCAACGGGTCGGCCTCGATCTTGGCGATGTCGGTCTCGGTCGGCAGGGTAAAGGGCTGGTGCTCGGCAGCATAGGCCTTGCGATCCTCGTCCCAGTGGAACAGCGGGAAGTTGACGACCCACAGGAAGTCGTGGGCCTCGCGCTTGATCTCGAGCGCATTGGCCATGTGCGAACGCATGCCGCCCAGGATCTCGTCGGAGAGCAAGCGCGGGCCGGCGGCGAACATCACAAGGTCGCCGGGCTCGACATCCATGCGCTCGCGCAGAGCCGCCATCTCCTCGTCCGAGAAGAACTTGACGATGGGGCTGTTGATAGAGCCGTCCTCGCGGAAAGCAATCCAGGCCAGGCCCTTGGCGCCAAACGTGGAGGCCACGCCGGCAAGCTTATCGATCTTGGCACGTGCCCAGGCACCGGCGCCCTTGGCGTTGATGGCCTTGACGACAGAGCCCTCCTCGTTTGCGGCAGTCGCAAAGACCTTGAACTTGGAGTTGGCGAAGATGTCGGTCAGGTCGACCAGGTGCATGCCATAGCGGGTATCGGGCTTGTCGGAGCCATAGGTGTCCATGGCCTCCCAGTAGTCCATACGACGCAGCGGCGTAGGCATCTCGACGCCCATGCGGCCGAAGGCGTCGGCCAGGACCTCCTCGAGCGCGCTCATGACGTCGTTCTGGTCCACGAAGGACATCTCGATATCGACCTGGGTGAACTCGGGCTGACGGTCGGCACGCAGGTCCTCGTCGCGGAAGCACTTGGCAACCTGGTAGTAGCGCTCGACGCCACCGACCATGAGCAGCTGCTTCAGGAGCTGCGGGGACTGCGGCAGGGCGTAGAAGTTACCCGGCTGAATACGGCTGGGAACGATGAAGTCGCGAGCGCCCTCGGGCGTGGACTTGAACAGGGAGGGCGTCTCGACCTCCATGAACTCACGGTTGTGCAGCGCCTCCCGAATGGCAAAGGTAAAGTCGGAGCGCAGCTTGAGGTTGGCCATCATCTCGGGACGACGGAGGTCCAGATAGCGATAGCGCAGGCGGGTGTCCTCGCTCGTCTCGATGCCGTCCTCGATCTGGAACGGCGGGGTGACGGACGTGTTGAGCACCTCGGCGTGGTCGGTCAGGACCTCGATCTCGCCGGTCGCGAGCTTGGTGTTGGTGGTCTCCTCACCACGAGCGCGCACGACGCCGTGGATCTTGATGGGCCACTCGGGACGCATGGTCTCGGCGATCTTAAAGGCATCGCCGTCGGAGTGCTCGGGGTCGAAGGTGAGCTGCGTGATGCCCTCGCGGTCACGAAGGTCGCAGAAGATAAGGCCGCCGTGGTCGCGGCGACGACTCACCCAACCGGTGAGGGTGACCTCTTCGCCCACGTTCTCGAAGCGAAGCTCGCCGCAGGTACGGGTGTGCATGGAATGCTCATCGATGGGACGGGTCTGGCTCATACCAGTGATCCTCCTTTATGGATCTGTGCCGCCCCGTGTCGTTCCGGGCGGCGTCGTACAGATTTGCCCAGCCTGCGTAAACCGCGCAGCCAGACATGGCGTTCTATCTTATCGCACCTGTGTCGATGTGCCGCGGAAAAGTGGCTCCTGCCCAAAGACTTGACGGAGACGAAACAATTGATGCGTCGCGGCACCCGTCTGCACGCGTCACGTGCGACAATATGCCCCAATAAAACAGCACTTGGAAAGGCCCGTCATGACTGCACGGCTCATTGTTATGGATATCGACTCCACGCTCATCAACCAGGAGGTCATCGACCTGTTGGGCGAGGAGGCCGGCGTAGGCGAGCAAGTGGCGAAGATCACTGAGCGCGCCATGCGCGGCGAACTGGACTTTAAGCAGGCGCTCGAGGAGCGCGTGGGGCTGCTTGCCGGCTTGGACGAGAGTGTGTTCGAGCGTACCTTTGAGCGCGTGACGTTTACTCCTGGCGCGCTGGAGCTTGTGCGCTCAGCGCACAGCAAGGGCTGGAAGGTCGGCGTGGTAAGCGGCGGCTTCCATGAGGTGGCCGACAAGATCGTGGCCGCCGCGGGCATCGATTTTTGCCTGGCTAACCGCCTAGAGGTCGTGGACGGCAAGCTCACCGGTAAGCTGGCGGCAGACATCGTGACCAAGGAATCCAAGCTCATCCAGCTGCTGGATTGGGCGGTTGAGTGCGGTGTCGACATGGCCCACACCGTCGCGATCGGTGACGGCGCCAACGACATCCCCATGATTCAGGCCGCGGGCACGGGCATCGCGTTTTGCGCCAAGCCCAAGACGCGCGAAGCCGCCCCGTTTGCCATCGATGAGCGCAACCTGATGCTCGCCATGGACATCATCCTGCGCGACTAGTCGATCCTTCTAACAAGAGAATCAGTCTGTCCTATAGTTTCCGAACAATTTTGTCTTAGTGTTCGGAAACATACCCTTTGAGTGCTAGACTTTGCGCCGTCGAAGGGAACATATATGGATAAGCGAGATCTTGAGCAATTGCTGAGCGATGTTGCCGGCGGAGTAGTCACCCCGGCAGTCGCCCTCACGCGCCTCCAGACGGCGCCAACCGCCGATCTGGGTTTTGCGCAGCTCGATCTTTCGCGCGGGGTGCGCCAGGGAGCCGGCGAGGTTGTCTACGGCGCCGGTAAAACCGCCGAGCAAATTGCCGCCATTATCGAAGCGCTGCGCGATGCCGGTCAGGAGCGCATCCTGGTCACGCGCCTGGACAGCGAAAAAGCAGCCCGTACCTCGGAGCTTCTCGGCAACGACATCGACCTGGGATATGCCCCGAACGCCCAGCTCGCCCTGGTGGGTGGCAAGCCCTCCCCCACCGGTAACGGACGCGTTGTCGTCGCCTGCGCCGGCACGAGCGACCTGCCCGTCGCCGAAGAGGCGGCACTGACGGCCGAGTTCTACGGCAACGAGGTCGACCGCCTCTACGACGTGGGTGTCGCCGGCCTGCACCGCCTGCTCGCTCATGCCGAGGAACTTGCCCAGGCGCAGGTGGTCATCGCCATCGCCGGCATGGAAGGCGCCCTGGCGAGCGTTATCGGCGGTCTGGTGAGCTGTCCGGTCATTGCCGTTCCCACCAGCGTGGGCTACGGCGCGAGCTTTGGTGGCGTAGCCGCGCTGCTCGCCATGCTCAACTCCTGTGCCAGTGGCGTTTCGGTCGTCAATATCGACAACGGCTTTGGTGCCGCCTACCAGGCAAGTCTTATCAATCATCTGAGCGCCGGTACATCCCGCGCCCGTTAAGGAGCATTCCATGTCCAACCATCAGCATACGCTTATCATCGACGGCACCTCGGGCATCAGCGGCGATATGACCGTCGCGGCCCTGCTCGACCTGGGCGCCAGCGAGGAGCACCTGCGCGAACAGCTCGCCACGCTGCCGGTCGACGGCTTTTCGATCTCCGTGACGCGCGTAAACAAGCATGGCATCGACGCCTGCGATTTCGACGTTCAGCTGGCAGAAGAGCTCGAGAACCACGACCACGACATGGCATGGCTCTACGGCAACGAAACAGCTGCCGAGCACACGCACGAGCACGAGCACGAGCACCACCATCATGACCATGACGAGCATGAGCACTGCCATGAGCATGATCATGAGACCCACGGCCATGGCCACGAGGGTCACCATCACGCCCACCACCATCACCACCGTTCTTTGGCGGACGTCACCGCTATCATCGACGGCTCGCAGCTAAGCGATGGCACCAAGCGTCGTGCGCTCGCCATCTTTACCGCGCTCGCCGCCGCCGAGGCAAAGGCCCACGGCAAAACGCCCGAGACCGTCATGTTCCACGAGGTAGGCGCCGTCGATTCCATCGTCGACGTCTGCTCTGTCGCCATCTGCCTCGATGACCTAGGTATTGAGGACATCGTGGTCGAGTCGCTCTCCGAAGGCCACGGAACCATTCGCTGCGCCCACGGCCTTATGCCCATTCCCGTCCCCGCTGTCGTCAACCTGTGCCAGGCGGGCAATATCGCCCTCACGCCCGCACCGGTCGCTGGCGAGCTCGTGACGCCCACGGGCGCCGCCATCGTCACCGCGCTGCGCACGTCCGAGCACCTGCCGGCACGCTACCACATCGAGGCCGTCGGCTACGGCGCCGGCAAGCGCCCCTACGAGGGTTGCTCCGGCACGCTCCGTTGTCTACTCGTTGACGTGGATGCATAGCCATGGATGCCCGCAAAGAAAAAAGCCGCGCTGCCATCGTTGCAGCGTTCTCCGAGCTGCTACGCGAAGAGGATTACGGCAAGATTACCGTCGGCGACATCATCGCTCGTGCCCATGTTGGTCGGGCCACGTTCTACGGCCTCTTCAAGAGCAAAGACGACCTACTGTCCGAGCTCGTGAACGACATCTGCACCCACGCCCTCGACGACGATGGTACGCCGCTCGACGACCCACTCGTGCAAGTCGAGCATATCCTCAACAACCTCTGGGAACGCCGTCAGGGCGTTCGAGCCCTCGTAGCCTGTCTCTTATACACATCTCCGAGCCCACGAGACACTGAGCGATCT
>CABSNF010000005.1 GCA_902478995.1 uncultured Collinsella sp. | reverse complement strand
AACCCGCGACCCCAACCTTGGCAAGGTTGTGCTCTACCAACTGAGCCATGTCCGCATATGTAAAACAAAACGGGCGCCGGAGCGCCCGGATGTTGCCTGGAGGCGAAGCCCGGATTCGAACCGGGGGTAAAGGCTTTGCAGGCCTCTGCCTTACCACTTGGCCACTTCGCCGAAAAAGGACCGCTTGAGACGGTCCGGAAATGCAATGGAGCGGACAACGGGGCTCGAACCCGCGACCCCAACCTTGGCAAGGTTGTGCTCTACCAACTGAGCCATGTCCGCTTGCGGGTTATTAATTTACGCGAGTTGCCCAAAAGACGCAAGTACTTTTTTCAAAAAAATTGTTCAATGCAAGTTCGCGCAGGTGGATAACGTCAAGCCAAAGCGCTAAGCGCACGATTCCAATGCCGAGCTAAACAACTTCACCATCCGAACGCGCGTGCCGGCGCCATCCGTACGACGGGCAACTTCCACATTATCGACGAGCATGCGCATAAGCTTGATACCTCGCCCGCGCTCCTCAGAAGCCACCGGCTCGCTCGCCCCATCGATAGAATAGCCAGCGCCCCGATCAAGCACCTCGAGCACAACGCGGTCCCCATAGGCCTGAACCGTCAGGATGCAGCCAACACCGCCCGCATGGTCATATGCGTTACCCAATGCCTCCCCCAACGCCAATGCGACGTCATAGCGCTCATCACGCCTCAGGGGAAGCGATTCGAGGAGCTCGGCCACACGGTGCCGATAATACGGGAGATTCTCGATGCCTCGCTGCACTTCGACGCTCTTGCTCCATCGCGGCAACTCCCCCACCGGAATGGCGGGAATCGACTCCCGCGCCGGGCCCGCGACATGCAGGATGTCGACAAGTCGGGCAATTTCCAAAAAGCGAACGACCTCATCGGAGGCGTTAACGAGCGAAAGCAGCCCCTCATGCCTCATAAGCTCTCTGGCACGTGTAAGCAAAAACGCCAAGCCCGTCGAGTCGATAAAGCCCACGGTCTGGCAATTGATGACAACACGACGCACGCCCCGGTCGATCAAATTATCCAACCGTCGGCGCAGTGCGGGCACCGAGGCGATGTCGATATCGCCCGGTGGCGTCAAAACCGCTATGTCATTCCATTCATTCATACGACCATGGTTCCCCAAAAGAGCTAGCTCGATGCACACGTATCTGCAACCGCGCAGATTTCGCCCGTCAGGCGTCGTGACCTACGATCGACCCCGTAAAAACTCAAGGGAAACCAGCGCGATGTCATCGTTCAGCGCCGACTCGGTAAAGCGGTCAAGCTCGCCCAAGACCTTGCCGCAGATTCCCGATACGCCCTCACCCGAGACAGAGAGCAAAAGGTCGCGAAGGCGCTGCTCGCCAAAAAAAGCACCCGAGCGATCACGTGCTTCGATTGTTCCATCGGTATACATAAATAGCATGTCACCAGGAGCGAACGTAAACACGCCCGTCTCGTAGACCATGCTCTCAAAGGCACCGATCACGCCCGATTGGCACCCAAGGAGCTCCACTTCTCCGCCTCGGGCTTCACCGCCACCAAGCGGCGTCGACGACGGCCTAATGACCATAGTGGGAGGATGTCCCGCCGAGCAATAGGTAGCGCGGCCCGCCTTAAGATCGATCTTGGCGATAAACGCCGTCACAAACGTCTCGACCCTCGAAAAGCCCATGAGCATGCTATTGAGAGAGCGTGCCATACGGGCAGGCCCCGCACCCTCCCAGGCATAGGCCGTCAGCGCCGTCTTGACGAGCGCCGACATCGACGCCGCCTCGATTCCCTTGCCGGATACATCGCCCAAAATCATAACGGCGCAATCGTCGGGAAGTCGGACAAGCGTATAGAAGTCACCGCCGACCAACGCAGAATTCGTTGCCGATAGGTATACCGAATCGGTTGCAATGCCCGGAACGTCACCAAGCGAATTTCTCATGCCAATCTGAAGCGTCTGAGCGATATGACGCTCTTCGCGCTTTTGAGATTCGCCCTCATAGATCAGCTCAAAGTCATGCGCCAGATGCACCAGGTAGTCGTATTCAAGGTCGTCAATTGGTTCTTGGCTGCCATCGCGGAGTAGCAAAGCGCGCCTCGTCGGCCCCTTGGCGATATCAGCGGGAACGATCGCATCGTTGCTTCGTTTGCCATCCGCTTCCGAGTGGTAGCGCCCCGCTTCGATGCCGGAGTCGACATAAAGTCCCTGACACGGTAGGCCGTGGGCCCTCAACCATGCACCCATAGACGTGGATTCGTCCACACGTGTAAGGCGCACGTGCTTGAGGTCGTCAGCGCTCGTCCCGCCCAACACCGAAGTCTCAAACCCGTCGGGGGCTGCCCCCAGGCGCGCTGCTGGCGCCGTGACAGAAAAGAAGAGTGACTCCGGATCGTCCGGCAGCGCCACACGACTGCCACCCTCAAAATCGATGACATAGGCGTCAAGACTCGCGTCATATTCCACGGGGCAGAAATGACAATTGAGCACCGCGCAGATTTCCGTCGACACCGCTCGCGAAGCGGCAACAGGATCATCGAGATAGGTAAACAGTTCGTCGCGCAGCAAATTGAGTGAGCGACCGAGCTCCGCCGTGCGGCGCGAACGTAAGCTCGACGCCATGCCGACCAGCTGAATAGACAGGTAATCGCAAATGACCTCGAGCACGTTAACGTCATAGGCAAGTGGCGCCTGGGGGCGTTTCCAGCCAACTTCCAACACGCCAAGGACCTGCGTGCCGTAAAACACGGGAAGACAGATCTCGCTGCGATACGGGGGCATATCCTGCACGCGCAGCAAGTGCTTGGAACGATTGTCCAAATCCATGAACATACCCGAAGCAACCCGGTCGCCCTCAAGGTCCTGCTGAATCGACAGGCGACAGGCACGCGACTCGCGAAGCACGTAGGTCGGAATGCCCGCGCCGTACGGCAAAAATTCGGGCAGATAGCTGTCCTCAAGCTCCTTAGAAACACCGCGGAGCTTAAAGCCGCCGCTCTCGGAAAAATAGATAGCCGCACCGGAGGCATCGAGCGTTCCAACGAGCTGATTCAAAACGGTATCGAGCAAGCTGGGGAGCTCATCGGAGCCCACGGTACTCATAATGACCGAAAGGGTACCCGAAAGGCGTTTATTCGCCACCCTAAGCTCCGATAGCGCACGTTTGAGCTGACGATCGTGGGAATACTGCTCTTCGATGCTGTGAAGCGCCACCAGGACACGCGGTGCACGACGTCCAAAGATACGCGGAGGCGTAACGGAACCTGCGCGAACCAAGACGGGAATAAAAGACCCGTCGCTCAGCTTGAGCATCAGCTCGCTCTCGGAGCCATCGGTCTCAAACGGCAGACGATGTTCGGTCGCGCGCTCAAAGGCAGACGAGTACAGAACGTCTTTGACATCACCGCTGATGACGTCAGCGCGTTCCTCGCACATCAGGTCGAGCAAACGATTATTCACATGCAGAATGGTTCCGTCGAGCTCACAGATGATGACAGCATCGCTCGTGATCTCGACCAGTTGGGCAACGTCTGCCCACTCGTTGCGCTCAAGCGTTTCCATCGTGGACCTCACCGTCTATCGGTAACAAAAAAGCCTCCGAAGAGGCTTCTCAAATGCGATGGTGTCGGAGGCGGGACTTGAACCCGCATGACCAAAAAGCGGTCACTAGCACCTCAAGCTAGCGCGTCTGCCAATTCCGCCACTCCGACATGCTATTTTGTTGATTCGCGGTTCGTTTTGTTGGACCCGCGCGTTCAACGAGGAAGATAATAACCTATGATTCGAGAACTGTGCAAGCACTTTTTTGAAAAAAGTTTACGAATTTGTAAATGCGCAGGTAGATCCGTATGTCCGGGTCGGAATGGGGGCAACTTCCCAACGCGTCCTCGGGCATGCGGCACATTTTGTTTCGCGCTTCGCGCTACAAAATGTGCCGCCCCCTGCGGAATGCGTTGGGAAGTTGCCCCCATTCCGACCCTGCGTTAACGCACTTCAAGCACAGCTATCAAACATGTTCTGGGGCTGAAAAAAATTTAGTGGCTCGGCTTTGCCGAGCCCTTATATAAGGAGGCCGGAGCTAAAGCTCCGGCCTCGCTATCTTTCCCATTAGATTAAGTGAGCGATCAAGGAATCGCGCTCCCCCTGCCGAGTTACCGCAGGGCCCGCCCTGTTGTTACTTTTCAGAACATCCCGCAGGACGGAGGAAGCCCCGCAGCGCGCAGCGCGCAGCGGGGCTTCCGACATGTCCGAGAACGTTCTGAAAAGTAACAACAGGGCGGGCCCGGACAAACAACCGACTACAGGTCGATGTGCGATTCCTTGATCGGGAACGGCTCCGCGAAGTGGCAGGCGCAGCAGTGGCCCGGTGCAACTTCCTTAAACTCAGGAAGCTTCTCGGAGCAGATACCCTGAGCGATCGGGCAGCGCGTGTGGAAACGGCAGCCGGTCGGCGGATCCAGCGGTGACGGCGGATCGCCGGCGAGGATTATGCGCTTGCGGGTCTTCTGGATATCAGGATCGGGCACCGGCACGGCAGACAGCAGCGACTGCGTGTACGGATGGTGAGGCTCGCTGTAGAGCGTCTTCCAGTCCGAAACCTCGACCATCTTACCCAGGTACATAACGGCAACGCGATCGGAGATGTGCTGCACGACGGAGAGGTCGTGAGCAATGAAGAGATAAGCAGTACCGAACTTATCCTGAAGCTCCTTCAGCAGGTTCAAAACCTGGGCCTGAATGGAAACGTCAAGTGCAGAGACAGGCTCGTCGCAGATGATCAGCTTGGGCTTCAGAGCGAACGCGCGGGCAATGCCGACACGCTGACGCTGACCGCCGGAGAACTCGTGCGGATAGCGGTTGATGTGCTCGGGGTTCAGACCGACGACGTCCAGCAGCTCGCGGACACGCTCAATACGCTCCTCCTTGGTGCCCACGCCGTGAATGGTCATGGGCTCGGAGACGATCTCGCCGATGGTCATACGAGGGTTGAGCGAAGCATAGGGATCCTGGAAGATAAACTGCATCTCGCGACGCATGTCCTTGATCTCATGTTTGCTCATCTCGGCAACATCTTTGCCCTGGAAGAACACCTTACCGGCGGTCGGCTTGGTCAAGCGCATGATGGTGCGACCCGTCGTGGACTTACCGCAACCAGACTCACCAACCAGACCAAAGGTCTCGCCAGGATAAATCTCAAAAGAGATGTCATTTACAGCAGAGACGACACGCTTGGAAAAACGCTTGGCGAACATGCCGGACTCAGCGGGGAACTCCTTAGAGAGGTGCTCGACCTTCAGCAACGGAGTACGCTCGTTGGTATCTGCCATTACGCCTCGCCTCCCTTCTTGGAATCCTTGCGCGTACGGGACGTCTCAGGAGCGTTCTTGAGAAACTCGGGGTCACCGGAGTAGTGGCATGCAGAGTAATGACCAGACTCGGTGACAACGCGCTCGGGGCGCTGCTTGCGGCACTTATCGGTCGCATAGGGACAACGAGGCGAGAACACGCAGCCCTCGGGCAGGTTCATGAGCGAAGGCGGGTTGCCGTGAATCGGCGTAAGCGGCTTCTTCTCTTCGATGGCCTGCTCCGGGATGGAGCGGATAAGGCCCCAGGTGTAGGGGTGGCGGCTCTCGTAGAAGATTTCCTCAGCAGTACCGAACTCGACGGGACGGCCGGCGTACATAACCATGATCTTGTCGGCCATGTCGGCGACGACGCCCAGGTCATGGGTAATCATGATGATGGCGTTGCCGTTCTTCTCCTGCATTTCCTGCATAAGCTCAATAATCTGAGCCTGGATGGTAACGTCCAGAGCCGTCGTGGGCTCGTCGGCAATCAGAATATCGGGATCGCAGGCAAGAGCCATGGCAATCATGACGCGCTGACGCATACCGCCAGAGAACTGGTGCGGATACTCGTTGACGCGCTTCTCGGGCTCGGGAATACCAACGAGGTCCAAAAGCTCGGTGGCACGCTTGAGGGCCTCCTGCTTGGAGTAGCCACGGTGCAGACGAAGGCCCTCACCCACCTGCTTGCCGATCTTATAGACCGGGTTCAAGGAGGTCATAGGATCTTGAAAGATCATCGCGATATCGTTGCCGCGAATGTGCTGCATCTCTTCCTCGGTCATCTCGAGGATAGAACGACCGCGATAGCGAACGTCGCCGCCCTCGATCTTCCCCGGAGGCATCGAAATAAGGCCCATGATGGTCATGGCGGTCACGGACTTACCGGAGCCGGACTCACCGACGACGCCAAGGGTCTCGCCGCGATCGAGCGTGTAGGAGACACCGTCGACAGCGCGAACGACGCCATCCTCGGTGTGGAAATACATCTTAAGGTCATCGACCTCGAGCAGATGCTGGCCCTCAGGAACCGGCTGGTCCTTCAGGTCCACATAGTTCTTGTTCTTCTTCATCCTTATGCGTCCTTCATCTTGACGTCGAGGGCGTCGCGCAGACCATCACCCAACAGGGTGAAGGCGAGCACCGTCGAGAGAATTGCCAGACCGGGCATGATCATCATCCAGGGAGCGGTCAGAAGATACTGCTGACCGTCCTGAATCATGGAGCCCCACGAAGGCGTAGGCGGAATAACGCCCATGCCGAGGAAGGACAGAGCGGACTCGGTCAGAATGGCGCCACCAATGTTCATGGTCGCGTAGACCACGATGGAGGCGACGGAGTTCGGGAAGATGTGACGCACGACGATACGAGCATCAGATGCACCCATCGCGCGCGCAGCATCAACATAGTCGTTTTCCTTGACCGTCAAGATTGCAGAGCGGAAGACGCGCGCAATCGAAGGCCAGCCGAGAATACCGATGGCGATAAAGACGTTCTGAAGGCCACGGCCGATAACGGCGATCATGGCGACAACGAACAGCACGTACGGGAACGCCAGGAAGATGTCCGCACAGCGCATGATGATCGTATCCCAGATGCCGCCGTAGAAACCCGCCAGAGCACCCATGACCAGACCGATCAGCGTGGAGATCGCGGTGGCCATAATGCCGACGGACAGCGAAACGCGCGCACCGTAGATAACGCGGACGAGAATGTCACGACCAAGGGCGTCGGTGCCAAACGGGTGCTCTGCACACGGAGCCAGCAGCGACGTCTCGGCCATGGTGGTCGAGTCGGAAGCCGTCGGCGAACCGAGCCAGGGCTTAGCCCACAGATCTGCGGTCAGTGCAACCACAACGACGATGATGATCCAGCAGACACCGATAACGGCGAGCTTGTTCTTACGAAGACGCTTAAAAGCGTCGCCCCACAGCGTGCGGGACTTGGCGGGAGCAGATGCGGCCTTGGTGGCGGTAGCCTGCTCCTGAGACTGAGAATCAGTTTCCTGCATGAGACGTACCTCCCTTAGGCCTTATCCGACGGACCGCCAAGGCGGATGCGTGGGTCGAGGAATGCATAGCTAATGTCGACGAGCAGGTTGATCACCATAACGACGACGACGATGAGCGTAACGCCGCCCATAACGATGGGCCAGTCACGCATGCTAATGGCGCGATAGACCTCATAGCCGATACCGGGCCAGTTAAAGACCGTCTCGGTCAGGATGGCGCCCGAAAGCATGCCACCAAAGTCGACACCAATATAGGTAACGACGGGGATGAGTGCATTCTTAAGCGCATGCTTGACGATGATCGCGCGATTGGAGAGACCCTTCGCCTTTGCCGTACGGATGTAATCCTGGTTCATGACGTCAAGCAGCTGCGAGCGCATAATGCGGGCAGCATAAGCGGTCGAAACCGAAGCCAGCGTAATGGTCGGAAGCACATAGTGCATCCAATCCTGATACTGAGAGCTGGAACCGCCGGCACCCGAGATCGGCATGGAGATTGCACCGCCCGTGGCGTCCTTGAGGATGACGCCAAAGAACAGCTGCAGCAACATACCGAGCCAGAAGGCCGGGACCGCAACGAGGATCGACGTGGTGAGCGTTACCAAAATATCCCAGAAGGAATAACGCTTTACCGCCGAAATGATACCCGCACCGATACCCATAATTGCCTCGAGCACGATGGCGCACGCGGCAAGTTTGACCGTATACGGATACTTCTGGGCAAAGATATCCGTAACCGGCAGCTTGCGCTGATACGAATTGCCCAGATCGCCATGAAGCAGGCCGTTCATGTAATACAAGTAACGGTCCACGAGCGACGTTTGAACGGGGTCGCCGTTCTCGTCAAGGATCGCGTTGCCGTCCTCGTCCGTCTGGACCAGGTGATAGCGAACGCGAAGCTGAAGCTCCACCTCGGGGGACAGAGCCTTGTCTCCACCGATCAGCTTGATCGGATCTCCCGGCACGATATTCTGGAGGGCGAACAGAATCAGCGTAACGCCCAAAAACACCGGGATGAACTGAAGCACACGTTTAACGATGTACTTACCCATACCACTCCCCTATCTAGGGATTAACCTAAATGGGATGCCGATCGCCAGACCGGCATCCCAAAAATTACCATCAGCCAGTTTACCCCAGGTTAGGGAGAACTGTATGTTTCCCATGAGGTCTACGTAAATACTTGACCCTCACGGAAGCTGCAAACTCTTAGGCGAGCTCAGCGGTACCCAGATCGGCGTGCTTCTGCGGATCGACATAGAGGTGCTTGATGCGATCGGAGCCGGCGATGGTGTGCGTGTAGAACATAATCGGGATGACCGGGCAGTCGGCAGCGACCATTGCATCGGCCTCCTGCATCTTAGCGACGCGCTCCTCGTCGTCAACAATAGTACGAGCCTCGTCGACCTTGGCGTCGAACTCGGGGTTGTTGTAACCGGAGCGGTTGTCGCCACCGAGGGAGTCGGAGTGGAACAGCGGATACAGGAAGTTGTCCATGATCGGGTAGTCGGCAATCCAACCCAGACGACCGAACTGATAGTTAAAGTTCTGATACTGCTCGAGCAGGGCAGACCACTCAGGGGTATCGGAGACAGCGGTAATGCCAACCTTGGCGAGGTCGCCGATGATGGACTCCATGATCTCCTTGTGACCGCCGTCCTGGTTGTAGGACAGGGTCACGCTAATGCCACGATCCCCGTTAGCGCCAGCGGGAGCAACCTTGTCGAGGTACTCGTTAGCCTTGTCGACATCGTAGGCGCAGAACTCCCATGCGCCCTCCTTGTAGCCATCGATGCCCGGAGGAACAATGCCGTCGGCAGGGGTACGGGTACCCTTGAAGATGGTCTTGCAGATGGCCTCACGGTTAATGGCCAGGGAGATGCCCCTACGCAGGTCGGCGTTGTTGAACGGCTCGGCCGTGGTGTTGCAGGTCAGATAGTACGTGGAAGGCTCGGCGCCGAGCAGCATGCGCTCGCCGTCACCCATGGTGTAGCCGTCCTTGGACACGCCGCGATCCTTCTTGGCGGCATCGATCTGAGCGACGGGAACGTCGCAGACATCGAGGTTACCGGCCTGGAACTCCTTGTAAGCGGTCTCCATGTCCTTGATGACCTGGAAGTGGATGCCATCGATCTTGGCCTTGTCGCCATAGTAATCGTCGAACTTCTTGACGTTGATCTCCTGGCCATCCTCCCACTTGCCGTCCATCATGAACGGGCCGTTACCGACCGGGGCAAGATAGAAGCTCTTGACATCGGACTCGGCGCACTCGGGAACCGGGGCCAGAGCCGGATGAGAGGCGACGAAGGGGAAGTCAGCGTAAGCGGAAGACAGCTTGACGACGAGGGTCTCATCGTCGGGGCACGTAACACCGCTGAGCTCGGTAGCGTTTCCGGCAAGCAGGTCGTCATAACCCTCGACCATGGAAAGGTGATAGGAGACCTCGGAAGGACCGTACTCGGTAGCGATGGCCGACTTGGTGTTGACCAGACGCTCCCAACCGAGCTTGAAGGACTTGGAGGTAACGTCGTCACCGTTGTGGAACTTGGCCTTCTTGATCTTGAAGGTAAACTCGGTGGCGTCGTCGTTGGACTCAAAGGACTCGCAAGCCAGCGGAACGATCTCGCCCTTCTCGGCGTCGTAAGAGGTCAGAGCGTCAAAGAGCTGGTACTCGACCTGAGTGCCCTGGTCCTCCTGGACATTGTAGGGGTCGATGCAGACCGGGTTGTTGATGTAGAAGTTCAGCGTCGAACCGGACTCAGAACCGGAAGCGTCGCCACCCTTCTTGCCACATGCGGCAAGAAAAGCCATGGAGCTCGCAGCAAGGGTGCCGCCAACAAAGGCGCGACGACCCATAACGGGCTGGTGGAACATAGAATCAGCCATGCCATCCTCCTTATGAGATAGGACAAAGAAATGTTCAGTCGGACACATGTCGAAACAATCCGATCCGAACCATCAAAACGCCGCCCGCTGCTATGGCTGGTTATGCACAACGGACCAACGTTTTGCAATACAGTAGCGCATTTTATACACAATTTGGGGCTAATTCCGGTTAACGGTCGAGAATTTCTTTAGTTGGGCGAAGTATGTGGGGATATTTTGACTCTGTTACAAATATGTAAACAAAAAGGGTCCCGCACTTACGGGACCCTTTTTGAATATTTATGCGGCTCGTGCTTAGTAGCCGACGATGCCCTGCGGGAAGAAGAACATGCACAGCACGACGCACACGGCAAACACGACAGCCATGATGACGGTCAGTCGGTCGAGGTTCTGCTCCATGACGCCCGTGGCAGAGCTGGAGTTATACAGCGAGCTAGCGATCATATCCGAAACGCCGGTGCCCTTACCGGAATGCATCAGGACGAGAATCGTCAGCGCCACGGCAGAGACAGCCCAAACGACAAACAGAAGAATCTGGAACGGACCCATAGATAAGCTCCTTAATAGAACAGTTTAAACTCCAGTACTGTACCACAATCCCCCGCTCTCCCCTACCTGCCACTCAAGGACGGGGTGGAAATGGCAGAAATACCAAAAAGGGGGTTGTCCGGTTGTGGACAACCCCCTTACTAGAAAACGGTATTTGTTTTCTATTAGGCCTCGGTGGCGAGCACGCGGCCCGTCATCTCGGCGGAAGGCTCAATACCAGCCATGGTGAGCATGGTCGGAGCGATATCGGAAAGACGGCCGTCCTCGATACCGGTGAGCTTGGCCTTCTCATCAACGATGATGAACGGAACGCGGTTGGTGGTGTGAGCCGTAAACGGATGCTTGGAACCGTCGGAAGCAACGTCAAACATGTGATCGGCGTTGCCGTGGTCGGCGGTGATCAGCGCAAAGCCGCCCTTGGCGAGAATCGCCGGGACAACCTTAGACAGGGCATCGTCAACGGCCTCGACGGCCTTAACGGCGGCGTCGAAGACACCGGTGTGACCAACCATGTCGCAGTTCGCGAAGTTCACGATGTAGAAATCAGCGCGATCCTCGTTGATGGCGGCGACAAGCTTCTCGGTAACCTCGGGAGCGCTCATCTCGGGCTGCAGATCGTAGGTAGCGACCTTGGGGGAAGCGACGAGCACGCGCTCCTCGCCCTCCTTGGGCTCCTCGATGCCGCCGTTGAGGAAGAACGTCACGTGGGCGTACTTCTCGGTCTCGGCGGTGTGCAGCTGCTTCAGGCCGTTGGCGGCGATAACGTCGGCCAGGACGTTCTCGGGGAACGTCTTGGGGAAGGCGACCTCGACGTCAAACGTCGGATCGTACTCGGTCATCGTCACAAAGTGCGAAAGCTTGATCTGCTCGCGCTCAAAGCCGTCGAACTCCTTGTCCGTGAACACGCGGGTCATCTGACGAGCGCGGTCGGGACGGAAGTTGAAGAAGATGGCCGCGTCGCCCTCGTGGATGCCCTCGTTGTGGGCAGCGAAGGGCTCGACGAACTCGTCGCCGCGCGGATCCTTCTCGTAGTAGGCCTTGATACCGGCAACGGGGTCTGTATCGGCATCGGACGCATTGACCATGACGTCGTAGGCACGCTGGATGCGCTCCCAACGGTTGTCGCGGTCCATGGCCCAATAGCGGCCAGAAACGGTGGCGACGCGAGCGTCGCAACCGGTCTCCTCGGAGATCTTCGCCAGGAAGGCGCAGAACTCGCTCATGTAGCCGGCACCAGACTTCGGGTCAACGTCGCGGCCATCCATGAAGGCGTGGACGCGAACGGTCTTGACACCGTGCTCGGCAGCCATCTTGACCAGAGCCTCGACGTGGTTCATGTGAGAATGGACACCGCCAGGGCTCATAAGGCCCATGAGGTGGAGAGTCTTGCCGTCAGCCTTGACATCGTCCATAGCCTTGACGAAAACCTCGTTCTTGGCGATGGAGCCGTCCTTGATGGCATTGTTGATGCGCGAAAGCTCCTGGAACACGATGCGGCCGGCACCGATATTGAGGTGGCCTACCTCGGAGTTGCCCATCTGGCCGTCGGGAAGGCCCACGTCCTCGCCCGAAGCGCCGAGCGTGGTGTGGGGGTACTTCTCGTACAGGCTATCAAGGAAGGGCGTCTTGGCAGCGGCGACGGCGTTCTCACCATCGGCCGGAGCAAGGCCGCAGCCATCCATGATAATCAGGAGTGCAGGAAGATGACGCTGTGCCATATGTCCTACTCGCCTGCCTTGACGACCATAGAGGCGAAGTCGGCAGCCTTGAGCGAAGCGCCGCCCACGAGGGCGCCGTCAACGTCGGGCTTGGCGACGAGCTCGGCAATGTTGCCGGGCTTAGCGGAACCACCGTACAGGACGCGGATGCCGTTAGCGAGCTCCTCGCCGAACATCTCCTTGAGGGTCTCACGGATAGCGCCGCAGACCTCCTGAGCGTCCTCGGCGGTAGCGGTCTTGCCGGTGCCGATGGCCCAGATGGGCTCGTAGGCGACGACGACCTGCTTGGGGCAGGTGATCTCAAGACCAGCAAGGCCAGCCTTGACCTGGTTCACGACGTGCTCGACATAGGTGCCGGCCTCGCGGACCTCGAGGGACTCGCCGCAGCAGAAGACGGGAACAAGACCGGCGGCAACGAGGGCCTTGGCCTTCTTGTTCTGATCCTCGTCGGTCTCGTGGAAGTAATCACGACGCTCGGAGTGACCGATGATGCAGTAGGTGCAGCCAGCGGACTTGAGCATGTCGCAAGAGGACTCACCGGTGAAGGCACCCTTGGCCTCCCAGTACACGTTCTGTGCACCGAGGGCGATGGGGGCAGCCTGAATGCGGTCATGAACCGTGGTGATGTCGATGGTCGGAGGGCAGACGAGCACCTCGACGCCAGCCGGAACCTCGGGCAGAGCCTGAGCCAGCTCGTCGGCGAGCTTGGCGGCCTCGGCGACGTCGTTGTTCATCTTCCAGTTACCAGCGATAAGAAGGGTGCGATTAGGCATCGAGAAGCGCCTCCACTCCGGGCAGGGCCTTACCCTCGACGAGCTCCATGGAAGCGCCACCACCGGTGGAGATCCAGCTCATCTTGTCGGCCAGGTTGAACTTGTTGACAGCTGCGACGGAGTCGCCACCGCCGATAATCGAGGTGCAATCGGCCTCGGCGACAGCCTCGGCGATAGCCTGGGTGCCGTGAGCGAAGTTGTCGAACTCGAAGACGCCCATGGGGCCATTCCAGAACACGGTCTTGGCGCCCTTGACAGCCTCGGCGTAGAGCTCCTCGGTCTTAGGACCGATGTCCATGCCCTCACGATCGTCGGGGATAGCGTCGGAAGCGACAACCTCGGGGACAGCGTCCTCGCCAAAGTGATCGGCAACGCGGTTGTCGATGGGGAGCAGGATCTTGACGCCCTTCTCCTCGGCCTTCTTAAGCATCTCGCCGGCGCGCTCGACCCAGTCCTCTTCCTTGAGGGACTGACCGACGGACAGGCCCTGAGCCAGGAAGAAGGTGTAGGCCATGCCGCCACCGATAATCAGGGTGTCAGCGGAGTCGATGAGGTGATCGAGAACGCCGATCTTGGAGGAAACCTTGGAACCGCCGACGATAGCGACGAAGGGGCGCTCGGGCTCGGCGAAGATGCCGGTCAGCGTGTCGACCTCCTTCTCAAGCAGGAAGCCAGCGACGGCAGGCAGGTAAGCGGCGGGGCCCACGACGGAACCCTGGGCGCGGTGAGCGGTGCCGAAGGCATCGAGAACGAAGACGTCACCATAGGAAGCGAGCTTCTTGGCGATCTCGGGATCGTTCTTCTTCTCACGCTTATCGAAGCGGACGTTCTCGAGAACGAGAACCTTGCCCGGCTCGACGGCAGCGACAGCCTCGGCAGCCTTCTCGCCGTAAGTGTCGGCGACAAAGGCAACGTCGAGACCAGAGAGCTCGGCGAGCTTCTTGGCGACGGGCTCGAGGGACAGCTCGGGCTGGAAGCCGGTGCCATCGGGACGGCCGAGGTGGCTCATGAGGATGACGCGAGCGTTGTGCTCAACGAGATAGTTGATGGTGGGCAGGGCAGCCTTGATACGGGTGGTGTCGCCAACGACGCCATCCTTGATAGGCACGTTGAAGTCAACGCGGACGAGAACGCGCTTGCCGTCGACATCGATGTCGCGGACGGTCTTCTTGGTAAAGGCCATGTTTGCTTCTACCTTTCGTACGTGTCTGCCTTCCATTACGGCAGACGATTTCTTATAAAAAGGACGCGACCCTAGGGTGTAAGCCCTATAAGGCCGCGCCCTTCTTTAGACGCTCAACGAGCTATTCGCTAAAAGCTAAATTAAGCAACGAACTTCTCGAAGTACTTGATGGTGCGGACCATCTGAGAGGTGTAGGAGTTCTCGTTGTCGTACCAAGAGGTGACCTGAACGAGGGTCTGGCCGTTGCCGAGGTCAGAGCACATGGTCTGAGTGGCGTCGAAGATGGAGCCGTGGGTCTCGCCGACGATGTCGCGGGAGACGATCTGGTCCTCGTTGTAGGCGAAGGTCTCGGGGATGGTCTCGGCGTAGGCCTTCATGGCAGCGTTGACCTCGTCGACGGTGACCTTCTTGTCAACGACGGCGTAGAGGTTGGTCAGCGAGCCGGTCGGCGTCGGGACGCGCTGGGCGGCACCGATGAGCTTGCCGTTGAGCTCGGGGAGAACCAGGCCGATGGCCTTGGCAGCGCCCGTGGTGTTCGGGACGATGTTCTCGGAGCAGGCGCGGGAGCGACGGAAGTTGCCCTTGCGCTGCGGGCCGTCGAGCGGCATCTGGTCGCCGGTGAAGGCGTGGATGGTGGTCATGATGCCGGACACGATGGGAGCGAAGTCGTTCAGACCCTTGGCCATCGGGGCGAGGCAGTTGGTGGTGCAGGAAGCAGCGGAGATGATGTTGTCCTCAGCGGTCAGCGTCTCATGGTTGACGTTGTACACGATGGTGGGCAGATCGCTGCCGGCCGGAGCGGAGATGACGACCTTCTTGGCGCCAGCGTTGATGTGGGCCTGAGCCTTAGCCTTGCTGGTGTAGAAGCCGGTGCACTCGAGAACGACGTCGACGTCGAGGTCGCCCCAAGGCAGGTTGTTGGCGTCGGCCTCCTTGTAGATCTTGATCTCCTTGCCGTCAACGGTGATGGAATCCTCGCCAGCAACGACCTCGTGATCGCGAGCGTAGTTGCCCTGCGTGGAGTCGTACTTCAGCAGGTAAGCGAGCATATCGGGAGAGGTGAGGTCGTTGATAGCGACGATCTCGGAGCCCTCATGACCGAACATCTGACGGAAAGCCAGACGACCGATGCGACCGAAGCCGTTAATAGCAACCTTTACTGCCATTGTGTCTCCTTTCGTAAGGCCCCCGCGAGCTACAGCGCCCGCCGTTGAGGCCCACAAACTAACCACTCGCCTAATATACCTTTTTTTTGACTTGAATTTCACGAGAATGCTCGAAATTGAAAATCAAATTTACGTTAAAACGTTTTAAAGAATAAAATAGCAGCTAAATCCGTATATAAGTCGATACTTCAAACTACTTGTTTGCTTCAATGAGCTTTTCAAGCCTCAAAACGCGATGGTACAGGGCAGACTTCGACAAGGGAGGGTCAGCCATCTCGCCCAGATCGCGCAGCGACAGATCGGGATAGCGCTCGCGCAGGTCGCAAAAGACTGCCAAGGCGTCCGGAAGCGTGTCGCGCAAACCCCGCTGTTCGAGCTCATCGATCAACGCAAGCTGATGCTGGGCGGCACCCGCACTTCTGGTCTGATTGGCCAGTTCGGCATTCACGCGACGGTTTACGTCGTTCTTAACCAATTTGACCGCGCGCGCCTCCTCAATCTCGGCAACGCTGCGCTTGGCACCAATCAGCTTTAGGAGCTGCTCGATCTCCTCGGCGCTCTTAATGTAGACAGCAAAGGATCCGCGACGCGCGTTAACGCGCGCATGGACCCCAATCTGCTCCAATAGATCGCAAAGTCCCCGAGCATACTGCTCGCCCTGCACCGCGATCTCCAAATGAAAGTCGCCGCGGGGATCGGCCACGAAACCGCCGGCGATGAGCGCGCCGCGGATGTAGGCAAGCCTGCAGCAGGGACGGGCAACGATGTGCCGGGGAACACCAGCGACGAGCCCTCCCCTGCGGTCGAGAATGCCCAGCAGCACCAGAGCCTTGTCCAGGTCGGGCTGATCGGGCAGGGTAATGAGATAGTTACGGACCTTATGCAAGACCGATTTACGAACGGTGAATTCCGTTTTGAGCTTAAGGATGCGATGCGTCAGTGTGATCATCGTGCGCGCGACGGCACCCGTCTCGGTCGCGACCGTCAAACGATACCGCCCGGAGCCGGCCAGCGAAAGTGTACCGCTCACACGCGTCAGGGCGGCAAGCGTCGACAAATCGCAGTATTCACATTCGGGTTCGCAGCGCGCGAGCTCGTCACGCACCTCGGCGGTAAACGACATGCAGGCCTATGCTTTCGTGTTGGCGCGCGACAGGTCGCGATGGGAAATGCTCACGTGATATTGGGCGCCTTCCAAATAACGTGCCGTGGCCTCGGCGATGGCAACGCTGCGGTGTTGACCGCCCGTACAGCCGATGGCGATAGAAAGCTGCGGCTTGCCCTCCGCGATATAGCCCGGCATCACCGTATCGAGCAGCTGCGTCCAGGCCTTCCAGAACTCCTGGGTCTTGGGATGGTCCAAAACAAAATCGGAGACCTTTTTATCGAGACCGGTCATGGTGCGCATCTCGGGATCGTAGAACGGATTGGGCAGGAAGCGGACGTCGATCATAATGTCCGCCTCGACGGGCATGCCGTGCTTAAAGCCAAACGAGAACACGTGAACGTCCATGAGCTGCTGGTCGGACAGCTCGGAGAACGCCATGCGCAATTTATTGCGCAGAGCAGAAGTGCGCAAGCGGCTCGTATCGATAATCATGTCAGCTCGGTCGCGAACGCCCTGCAGCTGCAGGCGCTCGCGCTGAATCGCATCGGCCGTAGTCTCCCCCGGCTTGGCAATGGGATGGCGGCGGCGGTTTTCGCTATAACGACGGATCAGCACCTCGTCAGAGGCCTCGAGAAACACGATGTCACAGCTCATCTCGCGCTCCTCGAGCGCGGCAACGGCATCGAGCAGCTCATCGAACAAGCCCTGGCTGCGCAGGTCGCAGGTGACGGCAAGATGCCTGCCCACGCCCGTATTGATGCCGACGAGTTCGGCAAGCTGGGCGATCAGACGCGGAGGCAAGTTGTCGATGCAAAAATAGCCCATGTCCTCGAACACATGCATGGCCTGCGTTCGGCCCGATCCGGACATTCCGGTGATGATGACGATATCGGGGATGCGCTCCGAGCGCTCCGCCGCATCCATGGCATCTCCCTTTTGCATGTGTGCCTCCTAAAACAAGCGCGGGACCCGGCCAGCGGATCCCGCGCGATCAATTGCCTTTATTGAGTATACCGCCCCAAGCGGATACGAGGCCTGTCTTACGCCTCAAGCGCAGCCTTGAACCAACTTGTAATACTCGTGGGGTGCGTGATGGCGGTGCCGACGACAACGGCCCAGGCGCCCGCATCAATCGCGGCGCGGGCCTCCTCGGGCGTGTGCACGCGGCCCTCGCAGATGATGGGGAGACCGGGGAATTCCTCGGTCGCCTGACGCAGGAGCGGCAGATCGGGGCCATCGGCCATGGTGCAGTCGATGGCGGCGACACCGTGAGAAAGCGTGGTGGATACCAGGTCGAAGCCCATATCAACCGCGCGGCGAATGTCCTCAATGGTGGCACAGTCGGCCATCAGGAGCACACCCTCCTCGTGCAGCGGGCGGAAGGTGTCCTCGACGGTCTTGCCATCGGGACGTGGGCGATCAGTGGCGTCGATCGCCACGATATCGGCACCCGCAGCAACGCAGGCGCGAGCGTGGCGCAGCGTCGGCGTGATGTAAACGCCCTCGTGCCCATCCTTCCACAGGCCGATAACGGGGACCTCGCAGCGGCCCTTAATGGCGGCGATGTCGGCAAGGCCCTGGCAGCGAATGGCGGCGGCGCCGCCGAGCTCGCAAGCGCGAGACATTTGAGCCATGGTCTCGGGCGTGCGAAGCGGCTCGCCCATATACGCCTGAACGCTCACGACGAGCTTGCCCTTCAGGGATTGAATCAAAGGATCGACGGTCATGTTCGACTCAACCTTTCTAAAAACAGCCTTCTGAGACACCGCACTTTGACGTTCAAACCGTCGCTCACGTACCGAAGTACGCTTCGCTCCTCTTTCACGTCAATCTGCGGCACCTCAGAAGGCGCACTTGGTAGTTATGTTTACTTCAACGATGCAAGAAGGTGTTCGGCGGCACCGATGAGCGGAGCATCGCCCTCCAGAGAACCGATGAGGATCGGCGTATCCTGAAGCGGATCGAGCGCCTGGCTGGCATAGCCCTCGTGCACCGAATCCTTCCACGTCTGTGAACGCCAATCGGGACCTTGGTGAATCACGCCGCCCGAAAGCACGATGACCTCAGGATCCAGGATGTTAGCGAGCGAGCCCAAGCTGGCACCCAGCGCAAAGCCGGCGTCATGGATGACCTCGGTCGCCTTTGCGTCGCCCGCACGGCACAGGTCGTTCACATCGCGACCAACCGAAGGACGGCTGGGGTCGACGCGACCAAAGCGCTCATCGTACATACGACCAATGGAAGTGCCCGAAGCAACCGACTCAAGATGACCGGAACGGCCGCAGGCGCAGGGAATGCCGGCGGCAGCCGAGCACTCGATGTGGCCCATATGACCGGCAGCGCCATGGAAGCCCTGCATCACGCGGCCGTTCTCGACATATGCGCCGCCGATGCCCGTGCCGATGCCCAGGCACAAGACGGAGAACTTGCCCTTGCCGACGCCCCAGTGGGCCTCGCCCAGAGCATGAGCCTGCACGTCGCCCACAACGGCAACGGGAAGACCAAGGTCCTCGCGCAGACGCGGCCCCAACTGAACGCCGGACCAGCCGGGCATAATCTCGTTGGCATACGCAATGGCGCCCGTCTTGGGATCGACGACGCCTGCGGCACCGATACCGACACCAAGGACCTCGATATCGGGATTCGCCTCAAGAGCGGCCTTGATGGACGCCTCGATCCGCTGGAAGACGGCCTCGCCGCCCTCCTGGGCCTCGGTGGGAACCTCAGCTTCAAAGACCGGATGAGGCACGCTGCCATCAGCCGGATACTCCATAATGGCAGTCGCAATCTTGGTGCCGCCGATATCGACGGAGCAAACGTACTTGTTCTCCATGTCGCTCTCCTTCGGAGACAAAACAACTACAGGAAATGAAGGCGGTGTTATCGCCGCAACTTGGTAAAGGTTTCCCAGGTGCCCGAGGTTGGGGTGAAAGTGGTCGGGCGTTGACCTAATGGGTCACGCCCGACCACTTGAGCCCCAAGATCGGGTGCCTGGGAAAGCTTTAAAGGAGACCGTTGTCCTGGAGGACCTTCTTAATCGCCTCGACGTTCTCGCCGGTCATGGCCTTCACCGGGCGCGGCATGGTCGGGCTGTCGAAGATGCCCATGAGGTTCATAGCGGTCTTGAAGGCGCCAACACCACCGGCATAGCCCTGGACGCCCGAGGTGACATCCCAAATGTGGGAGATCTCGTTGAGGCGATCCTGCTCGGCCTTGACGGTAGCCCAGTCGCCGGCCTGAGCGGCCTTCCACTGGCGCACGTAGCCCTCGGGCTCAACGTTGGCGAGACCCGGAACGGAGCCGTCGGCGCCGCCGAGGTAAGCACCGTCGACGACGACCTCGTGGCCGGTAAGGATGCTCATCGGATGGCCGTTCTTCTCATTCTCCTGAACGAGGTAGCGGAACGAGATGTCATCACCCGAGGAATCCTTGACGCCGGCCAGGACGCCCTCGGCGCCGAGCTTGGCAAGGAGCTTCCAGGGAAGCTTGGTGTGGACGCACACGGGGATATCGTAAGCGAAGATGGGCAGGTCGAGTTCCTCGTGCAGGATGCGGAAGTGCTCCTCGACCTCGGTCATGCCCTGCAGGGCATAGAACGGGCAGGTGGCGACGAGGGCATCGGCGCCCAGCTCCTGGGCGACCTTGCCGTGCTCGATCATGCGCTCGGTCTCGGTGTCGATGATGCCGACCAGAACGGGAACGCGGTGATCGACGATGCGCACAGCCTCGGCGATGATCTGACGACGACGCTCGTCGGTGGAGAAGACGACCTCGCCCGAGGAGCCCAGGAAGAACAGGCCATCGACGCCGGCATCGATCATGCGGTTGATGCTGCGCTCAAAGGAGGCAACGTCGAGCTGGTGATCTTCGGTATCGGGAACAACGACGGGAGGGATAACGCCGGTGAATTTCTGAGTTGCCACAAGAATCTCCTTAGTTGTCTGGCGGGCGGCCCTATGCCGCCCACTCTTGTTGGCAGTGTCCAGGCCGTCTAGGCCAAAGAACACGGGTAGAACGTTTGGTTAAAGAAGTCGACGACTTCGTTTTCGAACGCATTGATGCGCTCATGAGCGTATTTGGCATAAATGATATGCCTCCGGTCACACTCAAGACCGTTGAAAACGGCAAGCTGGCCCTTGGGATCGCTCACGGTATCCATAAGCGATGTGCCCATGAGCACCGATCCGCGCACCCAAGACGACAGTGCCTCGAGGCCGACGGGAATTGGATTGGCAACCGCCGTGCAGGCAAGGCCCCGCTCGTCCAGAGCAGAAACCGCCAGCGCGACACCGCCGCCAAGGCCCTCGCCCCACGCAAAAATGCGATCGGGGTCCACGCCATCAAGATTGCGCGCGACCTTCGCCAACGCGCAGCCCCAACGGACGCGCCTGACAAAAGCAGGCGAGGTAATCCCCTGCCGCAGATCACTGAGTCCAATCGCCTCATCGTCCAGTGCAAGCACGGCATACCCCATAGCGGCAAATCTCGTCATGTGATGCCAGCCACGCACAGGCCGATCGACGTCGTGGAACATCAGGCACAGCGGCACGCGCTCAGATACTCGGGCACGACCAACAGGCTCAATCAAACGAGCGTGGACCGCATCGTCACCGAGCTCAAAGGAAACCTCCGAGTAACGGGCGCAGGGGTTAGCAAAGTCAATCGCCGTAATGGCCAGGCCTTGAATCTCAAGATTCGAAGCGCATGTCTCTAAATCAGAAACATCTGCTTGGACATCACCGTGCCAGTCCCGATATTCTGCGAGCCTTGACGAAACCGTCCCAGTAATCCCCGCAAGCTCGGGGACAATCAACTCATCGATATTGCTCTCGCACTTAGACATGAGCCTCCCCTCCCTCGCAGAAAAACGGAATGATCAGATCATCAAAGTCCTGAATCTCCTCGTGGCCAAAACCTTCAAAGAACTCATGACGCTTTTCACAGGTCAGGTTGTTGTAGACCGCAAACTGCGTCGCCGGCGGGCAGACGATATCGGCTGTGCCCGTGCCAAACAGCACGGGGCATTTGACCATGGGGGCAAAGTTCTTGGAATCGAAGTACGCCAGCTTGGCATAGGCTTCCTCGATACGAGTCGAGTCCTCGTCAAACCAACGCGACCAATAGCGCAGGCCCTCGTAGGCAATATCGTCGGCGTCCAGATCCCAAACCAGGCGGAAGTCCGATAAGAAGGGATAGAGGATAGCCGCGCGATCAACTAAATCGCTGTTAAGCGCGCAGGTCGCAATGCCCAAACCGCCGCCCTGCGACGCGCCGTTCACAAACACACGGGCAAGATCGATGCCCTCGAGCTCGCGAACGATACGGCACAGAATGCGGATATCCTGATGTAGGCGGACATAGTAGAGGTTGGCTGGGTCGCCGTCGATACCGGCGACGATATGGCCCGCGACCGTCGTGCCCTCAAATCCACCAATGTCCTCGGAGGGGCCTCCTTGGCCAGGACAATCGAGAGCAATGAGCGCCATGCCCATGCCCGCAAACGACGCTTGCTCAAACCAGCTGCGGCTCGCACCCGGATATCCATGGAACTGAAGTACCAATGGCACGTGCTCGTCCGAGACAGGTTTAAGGTACTTGGCATGCAGGCGTGCACCACACATGCCGGTATACCAGAGGTCGAAAAACCGACAGGTCGCGGAATCCGCAACCGAAGCCGCCTCAATCGCATAATCGAGCTCGACGGCGTCGGCCTCGGCCATGCGGTCCTTCCAAAAGAAATCGAAATCCGATGGACGGGGCATAGCGCCTCGATATTCACCAAATTGCTGTTGTAGCTCCTGAGCACTTGGCATGGCTCGTGAACCCAACCTTTCGAAATCGCAACGGAGGTGCGCCCGGTAAGGGAACCGGGCGCACGGGAGGGAAAGCGAGGCTACTCGCCGAGCTTGGGATGTAGCAGTGACGGCGCAGCGCCGAGCAGCATCTTGGTGTAGGGGTCCTGAGGGTGCTGGAAAACCTGCTTGGCCTCGCCCTGCTCGACGATCTTGCCGCCATTCATAACGATGATGTCGTCAGAGATATAGCGGACCGTCTGGATGTCATGGCTGATGAACACCATGGCCAGGCCGAGCTCCTTTTTAAGGTCGGTCAACAGGTTCAGAATCTGCGCGCGGACCGAAACGTCCAGAGCCGAGGTGGGCTCGTCGGCGATGATGGCATCGGGGTTCAGCGACAGGGCACGGGCAATTGCGACGCGCTGGCGCTGGCCGCCCGAAAGCTGGCCGGGAAGAACCTCGGCGGCAGAGCTGGGCAGACCGGTGAGCTCCAAGAGCTCCTTGACGCGCTTCTCCTGCTCGGCCTCGGTACCCAGGTTGTGGACGCGCATGGGGTCGAGCAGTTGCTCACGAACGACCATGCGGGGGTTGAGCGCCGTGGCCGGGTTCTGGAACACGACCGAGATGACGCGACCCATGTGGCGACGGTCCTCGGCGGTACGCTTGGTAACGTCCTTGCCCTTAAAGTAGACCTTGCCGCTCGTGGGGGCCTGCAGGCCGCACATGACGTTGGCGGTGGTGGACTTTCCGCAACCGGACTCGCCGACGATGCCGATGGTCTGTCCGGGCATGAGCTTAATCGTTACACCCTGGACGGCGTGAACCAGGTTGGGGTGCAGAATCGAGCCGGTACGGGTCCTAAAGGTGACGTGGACGTCATCAAGGAAGATGATCGGCTCGACGCCGTTGACTGCGGTCTCGCTCATCTACATCACCTCCGCGTGAGGGGTCAAACCATTTGCCTTGAGCACCTCATCGGGGAGCTCGGAATAGAAGTGCTCGGTGCCGGGCACGCGCTTGAAGACCGGACGGGTGTCCAGGCCAATGCGCGGATGGCTCGAGCGAGGTGCGAAGCGATCGCCCTTGGGGAAATCGCGCGGGCTCGGAACGGCGCCGGGCACCTGGTGCAGGCGGCCCGAACCGCTCTCGATGGACAGGACGGAACCCAGAAGACCGCGAGTGTACTCGTGGATCGGGTTGGTGAGCAGCTCCTTGGTGGGCGCCTGCTCGATAACCTGGCCAGCGTACATAACCGTGATGTTATGAGCGACCTCTGCGACCAGTGCCAGGTCGTGCGAAACGAAGATCATAGCAAAGCCGAGCTTGGCCTGAAGATCGTTGAGCAGCTTGATGACCTGCTTCTGGACAGTTACGTCCAGAGCGGTCGTGGGCTCGTCGCAGATGACCAGCTTGGGGTCGCGGGTAAGGGCCATAGCGATCAGAACGCGCTGACGCTGACCACCGGAAAGCTCATGCGGATAGCTCTCGAGCGTGCGCTTGGGGTCGAGGCCCACGAGCTCTAGGAGCTCCTCGGCACTACGGGTGCCGCCGCGCTTGGTGAGCTGCTTCATCTGGGCGGAAATGAGCATGGAGGGGTTGAGCGAGGACAGGGCGTCCTGATAGACCATAGCGATATCGGTACCGCGCAGGCCGAACCACTCCTTCTTGCTCATCTTGAGCAGGTCGCGGCCCTCCCAAAGAACCTCACCGGAAAGATGCTCGTCATCGTCGGTCAGGCCCATGATGGCCAGCGTGGTGATGGACTTACCGCAGCCGGACTCGCCTACCAGGCCCATGGTCTGGCCGGGACGGACATCGAAGTTGACGTGGTCGACGACGTTGATGTCACCGTGGTGCTCAAACTGGATGCAGAAATCACGGACCGAAAGGATCGGCTCAACGGACTCATCGGGCACATGGCGGTCGTTACGCTTGAGTTCGACATCACGCAGAGCGCCAAGACGGGCGGACAGGGACTGAGCCTGCTCCTTGTAAGCGCGAACGGGGTCGGAGACCAGCAGGTCGGCCTCACGGCGCTTGGAGGAGTCGGTCGGATCCAGGGCAGCGGAGGGAGCAGCGGCCATGGCGTCAGTAATGCCCTCGGATAGGATGTTGAGTGCCAGGCAGGTGATCATGATGGCCAGGCCCGGGAACAGTGCCTGCCACCAACGGCCGGCAAGCACGCCACCGCGAGCGTCAGCGAGGATGTTGCCCCAGGTAGCGGTGGGCTCCTGGATACCAGCGCCGATGAAGGTCAGCGAGGCCTCGAAGATGATGGCGTCGGCGACCAGGGTAACGGTGAAGACCATAATCGGGGCGATGCAGTTACGCAGAACATGCTTGATCAAAATCCACGGAGCCTTGGCGCCGGAAACGATGACCGCGCGGACATAGTCCTCGCCGTACTCGGACACAATGTTGGCGCGCACGATACGGGCAATCTGCGGAGTGTACATAAAGCCGATGGCGAAGATGATTGACGGCACGGAATTGCCCAGGATGGAGACGAAGACGGCCGCGAGGGCGATGCCCGGGATGGACATGATGATGTCCAGGATGCGCATGATCGCCTCGGAAACGGACTTGCGCGAAACCGCCGCGAGGGCGCCCACGACCGAACCGCAAACCAGAGCCATGGCGGTAGCACCGAAGCCGATGATCAGCGAGTAACGGCCACCGTAAAGCATACGCGACAGGATGTCGCGGCCCTTATCGTCGGTACCGAAGATAAATCCATTGCCGGGAGCCTGGCGAGCCGTAAAGATCTCGACCGGGCTATAGGGGGCAAGAAGGGGCGCCAGAATCGCGGTCAGGGCGACCAGCACCAGCACGACGGCGGCAATCTTAGAAGACAGCGTCATCTTCTTCCAGCCACCGAGCTTGAGCCCCTTGGAGGCAGCTTTCTCGAGCTGCTCGGTTTGCTTCTCTCGAATCTTTACCATAATCTACACCGTCCTGATGCGCGGGTTGATGAGCAGGTAGAGCATGTCAACCACGATGTTGATGATGATGAAGGCAAGAGCAACGACGATGACGACGCCCTGAACCAGGTTCGCCTCGTTGCCCTGAACGCCCTGCAGAATCGCAGTACCCATGCCGGGGAGGTTGAAGATGACCTCGATGACGACAGCACCGCCCATGAGGTAGCCGATCTTAAGACCGAGGGTGGTGACCGGGGTGATCAATGCGTTGCGCAAAACGTTGATGCCGACGACGACCTTCTCGGGAACGCCGGCGCCGCGAGCCATACGGACATAGTCCTTATCGAGCTCCTCGACCATGGCCGTACGCACGATACGAGTCATCTGGCCCGTCAGCGGGAATGCCAGAGCGATAGCGGGCATGATCATACGTCCCAGATAGCCAGCCGGGTTGGTGGTGAAGTGAGGCAGAGCACCGGATGCCGGGAGCACCTTAAGGTAGGAAGAGAACAGCAGAATCAACAGAACGGCAAGCCAGAACGACGGGGTTGCCAAGCCGGCGATGGAAAAGACGCGGATCACTTGGTCCGGCCATTTATCGCGATACAGTGCCGCGATGACGCCGAGCAAAAACGAGACGACCGCGCCGATGGCAAGACCGATGAAGGTCAGCTGCATCGTGACGGGCAGGGCCGTGGAGATGCGCTTGGCAACGGAGTTGCGAGCAGCACCATAGGTGCCCATGTCACCATGGATCAGATCGCCCATGTAGCGCACGTAGCGCACGGGCCAGGGGTCGTCCAGACCATACTTCTCATGGTACTCGGCAACCGCCTCGGGCGAGGCACCGTCACCCAACGCCGTATAGGCGGGGTCGGTCTTGGAGAACGACATAAGGAAGAACACCAGGACGGTGACGCCCAATGCCATGATCGGCAGCGCCACGAGACGCCTTCCAATCAAACGTAGAAAGTTGTTCACGTTCTCTCCCCTTTCTTTTGTCGGTAGGACCAACTGGTATATGAGTATGGATACTCATTACAAGACCCGAGCGACATCGAGGCCGCCCGGGTCTTTGTTTCAACTATGAGGACGTTGCCTTACGACCGACCCCCCACATATGACTCAAGCGAGTCTTAGGCCTTGACGGTCGCGACGCCCCTGAAGGACATGCTCGTCGTGCCGATGCCCTTGAAGCCATCGAGGGCCTCGCCGTTGGGCGCGGTGGACGGATCGTCCCAGGAAGCGGAGACGGTCTTGACGTGGACAACGGGGTACAGAACAGCGTTGTCGGCGATGATGTCGAAGCACTCGTTCCACTTCTTCTGCTGCTCGTCGCCCTCGGCGGCAAGAGCCTCGTCCATGAGACCGTGGAGCTTCTCCCACTCAGCGGACTCCTTCCACGGGCAACGGGTCTGCATCCAGACGTTGTCGCCATACCACCAGTTGAGCAGCAGGTCGGGATCGGCGCCGAAGCAGGACGGATCGCCAGGAGCGAGAAGGATATCGTAGGCCTCGCCGCCGTCGATGGCAGCGTAGGTGGCCGGCGAGGTATCGGTCTGGATGGTCACCTCGAAGCCGAGAGCGTCGAGGTCGTTCTTGACCTGGGCGGCCATGCCCTTAATCTGCTCGTTGTCGGTGGTGCGCAGGGTGATGGCACCCGGGGTGATGCCGGACTCCTCGATGAGCTTCTTGGCCTTCTTGGCGTCGGTCTTGTACACCGTGGAAGCCTCATGATAGTTGGTGAAGCTCTTGGGCAGGTAGCAGCTGGCAGCGGTGGCAAGGCCGGCGAAGGTGTTGGTGATCATCTTCTCGGTGTCGAGCGCGTACATGACGGCCTGACGGACCTTGACGTTGTTCCAAGGCTCCTTGGCGACGTTGAACATGATGAAGCGGGTGCCGAAGCCCTGGACGTTGTCGATCTTGCAGCCAGCGCTCTCGAGCTGGTCGACGGCGTCAGCGGTGACGAGCTCCATAACGAGCGTGGAGCCTTCCTGCTGGGCGGTAACGCGAGCGGTGGGGTCGGTCAGGATGCTGTACTGGATCTTCTTATCCTCGGCAGCATACTCACCGTTGTACTCGGGGTTGGGAACCAGGGTGATCTCGGTATCGGAGATAGAGTCGTACATCCAGGGGCCGGAACCGATCGGCTGCTTGGCGCGATCCTCCTCGGACTGAGTAGCCGGGGTAACACGGATGATGGCCAGACGATCCTTGAGCAGGGAGAAGTTGGGGACCTTGGTCTTGACCGTTACAGTGCTGGCGTCCTTGGCCTCGATGGACTCGAAGGGCTGGAAGAACGGAGCATAGGTAGCGGAAGCAGCGCAAGCGGTGTAGGAAGCGACGACGTCGTCAGCAGTGACCTCGGTGCCATCGGAGAACTTGGCGCCCTTGCGGATGGTGACCTCGAAAGTAGTGTCGTCCACGGACTTGGGATCGTCGGTGGCGAGCTCGTTGAAGGTGCTGTAGTCGTGGTAATCGATGCCGTAGAGACCCTCGACGACGTGCCAGTTAGCACCCAGGCCCACAGCGGAGCCGGTGCTGGCGGGGTCGAAGCTGGACGGAGCGTAAGCGGAACCAGCGGTAATCACACCGCCGCCACGGTTGGCGGAATCGGCGGAACCGGAAGCGGAACCCTCGTCGTTGGAGCTGCCGCCGCAGCCGGTGAGACCAAGCCCTGCGACAGCAGCGACGCTGCCGGTGAGGCCGAGGAACGAACGCCTGGACATACCCTTGTTGATGATGGCCATGTCTTCTCCTATCAATAGAGAATCTTACCCGGGAGCACCTAGACTTGCCCCCGCGCAACTTGCGGACGATATATACCTTACCTACCGACGAACCCAACTGAGGTGCCGCGCTCGGCGACCGATACATACATACGCTTGAACGGTATTTACTACCGTTCACCGAATTCATTGACAAATGATCCGACAGACAGTATGTATCGACGAGGTGAGATATCAGTCTTCGTCAACCCGCAGGATAGCAGTGTTGTTCACCATGGCTAGTCAAACGTTTTAGCGTTAATAAAACCCGAAATCGGCAGGTAATCACCGCGAAACAAATGATTGAAAAATGACCAATCATGTATATCAGTTGTTTAGAAGCGCGTTTAGTTTTCGGATTGGTTGGCCGATGCCTGGGCGCGTTCGGCATTCCATGCAACAAGTGCCTCGTGGACCGCTTTGGCGACATCAGCCGGAACGCCTCGAACTTCTGCAATCTCCTGCTCGCTTGCTGCGCGCAAACGCTTCATCGAGCCAAAATGGCGCATAATGGCACGTTTTCTGGTGGGTCCCACGCCCGGAACGTCGTCAAGCACCGAAACCGTCATAGCCTTATCGCGCAACTCGCGATGGAACGTAATCGCAAATCGGTGGGATTCATCGCGAACCTGCTTGATCAGATAAAGCGAAGCGGAGCCGGTCGGCAGCACGACGGGAGTCTCGTCCCACGGCACGAAAACTTCCTCATCGGCCTTTGCCAAGCCACAGACTGGTATATCGAGGCCAAGCGCCTCAAGTTGCTTAATTGCAGCGGTCAATTGCGGCTTGCCGCCATCGACAACGAGCAAATCGGGGCGCGAGCCAAAGCGCTCGTCCGCCATGCGCTCGGGAGCATAGCGACGCCCCAGAACTTCGGACATCGATACGAAGTCGTTCGCCTCGTCCAATTCGGCCTGAATTTTAAAGCGACGATACTGGCCCTTGTCGGCACGGCCGTTGGTAAATACCACCATCGAAGCGACGGTAAAGGTGCCGTGCAACGTCGAGATATCGAAGCACTCGATGCGCAACGGCGGCGCAGGCAGCGCCAGCGCACTTTCGAGCTCCAGAAGCGCCTGATTGGTGCGATCGTCAGCATACCCCGTGCGCATCATGTAGCGCATGAGGGCATGGCGCGCATTTTTGGAAGCCATATCGAGCAGGCGGTGCTTTTCGCCGCGCTGCGGCCTATGGAGATGGCAAGAGCGTTCGCGCTTGCCCGCAAGCCACTCCCCCAACGCTTCAGCATCCTCAAGCTCGACAGAGAGATTGATCTCGGCTGGAATATCGGCCGTCTCGTCGTAATAGCGCTTAAGAAAACCCGCTTGAAGCTCTTCCTCGTCGACATCCAGGCCTTTATCGAGGATGAACTCACAAGTTCGAACCGTTCGGCCCTCGCGAACGACAAAGACACAGGCGGCAGAGATAGTCTCTTCGCGATAGAAGCCGATGACGTCGATATCGACGCTTGATGGAAAAACGACCTGTTGGCGATCGTCCAGGCCCCTAATGACTTCCAGACGACGCTTGACGCGCGCCGCACGTTCAAAATCGAGCGTCTCGGCTGCCTCCGTCATCTCGGACGTAAGCTCGTCGACGACATCCTTGCGATGGCCCGACAAGAAACGTTCGACACGCTTGACGTTCTTGGCATAGTCGGCAGGGGAAATTGCGCCGACACATGCGCCCGGCCCGCGCCCGACATGGTAGTCAAAGCAGGGACGCCCGTTTTGCGCGCAAATCATATTGACGATGTCTTCTTCGCCCTTATGAGATTCGACGATGCGGCGGCAGCGGCGCCACTCCGCACAGGATGCCGAGCAAATTGGAATAACCTTGCGTAGCGTATCGATGGTCTCACGCGCCGCACGGCTATCGGTATAGGGGCCAAAATAGCGCGTTCCCGGTTTATGACGCTCTCGCGTGTATTTAATAGCCGGAAACAAGTCGCTCTTGGTAATGGCGATAAAGGGATAGCTTTTATCGTCTTTGAGATCGACGTTAAAGTACGGATGGTACTGGCCAATCAGATTGCGCTCGAGCACCAATGCCTCGTGCTCGGTCTCCACCACGATATAGTCGAAGCTCGCCACCAGCTGCATCATGAGCGGGATCTTTTGACGCTCGTCCTGCAGCGTCACGTATTGACGCATACGGGCACGCAAGTTTTTTGCCTTGCCCACATAGATGACATCGCCCTTGGCATCTTTCCAAAGGTAGCAGCCGGGTTGCGTGGGAACGCGCGAAACCTGCTCGGCAAGTGTTGGAATGTTGTCGTGACCTGCCACGCGCACCTACTTGCGACGAAGCAGCGCCGAGACCTCGGGCATCTTAAAGACGAAGGCGAGGCCAAAAGTTACAGCGAGCGAGATGACGCCTGCAACACAAACGTAGCCCAGGGTAATGAGGATCGAGCTGCCAAGCGCTCCGACAAAGTGCTCAAGTGCCCACATGACGCCGGCGCCCGCGGCAGCGCCCAAGCCACCGAACAGTAGGCCGAAGAAACCGCCATGCAGGATAGACTTGACCTGAAGGCCATGCAGACGACGGCGCAGCCACCACAGTGAGCATCCGACCAAGACCACGTAGTCAACGACGTACGAAAGCGCAATTGCCGGCATACCGTAGCCCAGCACCACGCCAAACAGCAGCACCGAACCGGCCTGACCGATAGCGGAGTACAGGCAATAGCGGCTATAAGGTTTCATATCGAGCAGGGCCGAAAAGCTCTTCTGCATCAGCACGACCACGCCGTAGAGCGGCAGGGAAAGTGCCAGATAGATAAGGAACTCCGACACCAGCGCCACACCGGATTCATCGAACTTGCCGGCGCAGTAGATCATGTTGAGCGGACGGGCGAAGACGATCAGATACATCGCAAACGGAATCAGGAAAAAGAGCATCTGGGCGACACCGCGCGAAATGCCCGTGCGGACGCTGTCGTAATCCTTCTCCTGCGCATCGTGAGAGAGTTCGGTATAGAGTGCCGTCGAAAGCGAGGCGGCGATCAGCGCATAGGGCAATGTGTACCACAGGCGCGCATATGCGATGACGGAAGGGCCGGTCTCGGGCTGCACCACCAGCGCGGCGGCATTGGTAATGGAGGTCGAGACAAACATGCACACCGTGGCGAGCAGCGTCGGGATACCAAGCGCGATCGTCTGTCGCAGCGCGGGATCCTTAAAGTCGATATGGATATGAGGATGCACGCCATGCTTGCCAAGCGCGGGAATCTGGCAGGCCATCTGGACAAAGACGCCGAGGGTCGTACCAGCTGCGATCAAGATAATACCGGCCTGCCCGCCAAATTGTGCAGACACGGGAGCAAAGCCCATAAAGCTGGCGATGACGATGACATTGTTGAGAACCGGGGCAAACGTCGACCAGAAGTAGTCGCGATGTGCGTTGAGAACGCCCGAGAACACCGAGCCCAAGCCATAAAACAGAATTTGGATAGCAAAGAAGCGGAACATGAACGCAGCGGTATCCATGCTGCCGCCATCGCCCGAAAGGAACGACTGCGTCCAAATAAAGCCGGGAGCAAACACGGTGCCCAGCAGCGAGATACCGCCCAGCAGCAGAAGCAGAATACCGAGCAGATTGCCGACATACTCGTTCGATGCCTCACGGCCCTGCTCGCGCCTCACGCCCATATACACCGGCAAAAACGCCGTAACGAGCATGCCGCCCATCACGAGCTCGTAGAGCATGTTGGGCAGGTTGTTGGCAACCTGATAGGAGGACGAGAGCAGCGACATGCCGATGGCGGCCGCCATGGCCCACGTGCGGATAAACCCGGTGACGCGCGACACGATGGTCAGCACGGTCATGAGGCCAGCAGAACGACCAACCGTGGAGTAGTCCGACGAACCCATATCGTCTACGTCGTCCTGAGAGTCCTCATGAACCTCATCTTGTGGCAGTAAATCGTCCACGACGGCAAAGGAGCCGGTCATCGCAAAGGGATCGTCAACCAAAACGGCGTCATCAGCAGGTGCGACGTCATCGCTGTTCGGCATGTTGTTTCCGGATACGGCATCATCATCGAATATGGCATGGTCGCCAAACACCGTGTCAACTTCTTTGGCAGCGACGGTTCGGGCAGAAAACGACAAAGGGTCCCAGTCGTCATCACCGTCGATGGCCACGCCCTCGACGGGATCGGTCGAACCAAGCGGCGACCATTCGTCATCCGAAAGAAGCGGTTCGCCATCATCATGAGCCGCGGGCTTGGCGGAACGAGCGGCAGGAGCGCTCTGCGGTGTGCTCTTTCCCTGGGCTGCCATCAAAAACACCGCCGTCTCATCGGGACGCGGCGCACGAGGAGCCTCGGAGGCGATCGGCTTCACGCTGGCGCTCGATTGAGCGGCGGCCAAAAAGACAGCCGTCTCATCGGGACGAGCCGAAGAAAGAACCGTACGGGGAAGCGCCGTGCCGGCACCGGCGGCACGCAAGTACACGGCCGTCTCGCCCGGGTCAGCGGCAGCGGACCAAGCGTTTCGAATCTCGTTATCGAACGAAGTGGCCTCGGGCGCGGGCGCCTGAGGAGCCGACCCTTTTGCAAAGTGAGCTCCGCGCTTTGATTCTTCCTGCGGCATCGCTCAGTCCTCTCTCGTGATCGGGGCAACCGTCGCCCCGCAAAATGCAACTAAGTCATCGGGAGCAAGCTCAAGCTGATAGCCGCGCTTGCCACCCGAGATAAAAATGGTATCCCAAAGGACGCATGTCTCATCGATCAGCGTCCGAAAGCGTTTTTTCATACCGACCGGGCTGCAACCGCCGCGGACATACCCCGTCGCGGCAAGCAGATCTTTGACATGCATCATGGTCAGCGACTTTTCGCCTGCGGCACGCGCGGCGGCCTTGAGGTCGAGCTCGTCGGCAACGGGAATGCAGCACACGACATGGTCGTTGGACGGCGTCGTGCAGACCAGGGTCTTAAATCCCTGACCGGGCTCCTCGCCAAGCTGCTCGGAAATCGCGACGCCCAGCCCCGACGATTCGTCGCCATCGTCTTCGTACGTATGGAGAACATAGGAGATGCCGGCGCTTTCCAGCTCGCGCATCGCATTGGTTTTTGGCGTCTTAACAGCCTTTGCCATGGCACATCCTTTCCCTCGCAGAGCGACGCAAGGATTAAGTATAGGGCCAATTCCGTCGCATATGCCATCTCGACACACAGAAGCGCCACCGAATCAGAAGGAATCGGTGGCGCGTCGGTACTACAACGTCTCTTTACTGCGCGTCGAGCTGCGCCTGACGCTCACGGTCACGCTTGAGCAGCGGCGCCAAGAACTTGCCCGTGTAGCTCTGCGAACATGCCGCGACTTGCTCCGGCGTGCCCGAGACCACGACGGTTCCGCCGCCATTGCCGCCCTCGGGACCCATATCGATCAGGCGGTCGGCAACCTTGATGACATCAAGGTTGTGCTCGATCACCAGAACCGTGTTGCCCGCATCGACCAGGCGCTGCAAAACGTCGAGCAGCTGACGAACATCCTCAAAATGGAGGCCGGTTGTGGGCTCGTCCAAAATGTAGAACGTCTTGCCTGTCTGACGACGATGAAGCTCCTTGGCGAGCTTCACGCGCTGCGCCTCGCCGCCCGAAAGCGTCGTAGCGGGCTGGCCCAAGCTCACGTAGCCCAGACCCACGTCATATAGGGTCTGCAGTTTGCGCTTAATCTGCGGGATATTCCCAAAGAAAGCCAGTGCCTCGGTGACACTCATGTCGAGCACATCCGAGATCGTCTTGCCGCGGTAGGTAACCTCGAGCGTCTCGCGGTTATAACGCTTGCCGCCACATACCTCACAGGGGACATAGATATCGGGAAGGAAGTGCATCTCGATCTTAATCTGTCCATCACCCTTGCACGCCTCGCAGCGACCGCCGCTTACGTTAAAGGAGAAACGTCCCGGCGAGTAGCCGCGCGCCTTCGACTCCGGCGTGCTTGCAAATAGCGCACGCAGATCATCCCACAGGCCAATATAGGTCGCAGGGTTCGAGCGCGGCGTGCGACCGATCGGTGACTGGTCGATATCGATTACTTTATCGATGCACTCAATGCCCTCAATCTTCTTGTACGGCCCCACGGGACTCGTCGAACGATGGATGGCATTCGTAAGCGCGGGCGCAATCGTATCGGTGACCAGGGAGCTCTTGCCCGATCCCGAAACACCGGTAACGACCGTGAGCGTACCGAACTCAATCTTGGCGGTAACGTTTTTGAGGTTATTAGCGCGGGCACCCGTGATCTTAAGACAGCCGCGGCCGGGCTTGCGGCGCTCATCGGGCACGCGGATCATCCGCTTGCCGGTCAAATAGGCACCCGTCATGGAATCGGGGCATGCCATGATATCGGCAGGCGTTCCCGCGGCGACCACGTGTCCGCCGTTAACGCCCGCACCGGGACCCATATCGATCACGTAGTCTGCAGCGCGAATTGTATCTTCGTCGTGTTCGACGACGATAACGGTATTACCGATATCGCGCAAGCGCTCGAGCGTCTTGATCAGGCGCTCGTTGTCGCGTTGGTGAAGGCCAATCGACGGCTCGTCCAGAATGTACAGAACGCCCATGAGGCCGGCACCGATCTGCGTTGCCAGGCGAATGCGCTGCGCCTCGCCGCCGGAAAGCGTCGCCGAGGCGCGATCGAGCGTCAGATAGTCGAGTCCGACATCGACCAGAAAACGCAGGCGCTCCAGGATTTCCTTGACAATGCGCCCGCCGATAAACTGCTGACGCTCGGTAAGCTCCAGGCCCTCAAAAAACTCGAGCGACTCGCGACACGACAGACAGCAGACATCGTAAATGGACTTGCCGCCCACGGTGACGGCAAGCATCTCGGGACGCAGGCGAGCACCGTGACAGCTCGAGCATGGCTCTTCGCGAATGTATTTCTCCAAGCGAGCCCTGGTGTTCTCGTTCGTCGTCTCGTTGTAGCGCTCGTACAGGATGTTGCGCACGCCCGAGAACTTAGTGTCCCACTGGCTGCGGCGCCCATCGAGCTTTTGATAGTCGACCGAAATCTTCGTGTCGCCCATGCCATCCAAAAACGCACGACGCACCCGCGGGGGCAGTTCCTCCCATGGCGTATCGGCACTCACCTTAAAGTGTTTACAGACCGCGGCAAAAATCTGCGGATAATAGTTGGAATTGCCGAACAGGCTGCCAAAGACTCCGTCGGCAATCGACTTTGAGGGGTCTTCAATCAGCGCCTCGGCATCGACTGTCTTTTTAAAGCCCAGACCATCGCACTCGGGACACGCACCATAGGGCGCGTTGAACGAGAAATCGCGCGGCTGCAGGTCGTCGATGGAATGCCCGTGCTCCGGGCACGCCAGTGCCAGCGAATACTCCAGCAGCTCGCCCTCGGTTCCCTCGGGAGCGTCGCGGTCGGGCAGCATGTACACGTTCACGTTACCGTGCGCCAGTGCCGTCGCCTGCTCAACGGACTCGGCAATGCGACCCAGGGAGTTCTCTCGAATCACGATACGGTCGACCACGACCTCAATGTCGTGTTTGAACTTCTTGTCCAGGTCGATAGGGTCGTCAAGCGAGCGCACCTCGCCGTCGACGCGCACACGGCTAAAGCCCTCCGCACGCAGGTCCTCAAACAGCTTGGCATATTCTCCCTTGCGTCCACGAACCACCGGCGCCAACACAAACGCGCGGCGGCCCTCCCCCGCCGCCAGCACCTTATCGGCGACCTGATCGGTCGTCTGACGCTCGATGACACGACCACACTCAGGACAGTGTGGCGTTCCCACGCGAGCAAACAGCAGACGCAGATAGTCGTAAATCTCTGTTACGGTGCCCACCGTCGAGCGTGGGTTTTTGGACGTCGTCTTCTGATCGATCGACACAGCCGGTGACAGGCCGTCAATCGAGTCCAGATCGGGCTTGTCCATCTGGCCCAAAAACTGACGCGCATAGCTCGAAAGGCTCTCGACGTAACGGCGCTGGCCCTCGGCATAGATGGTATCGAACGCCAGTGAGCTCTTGCCCGATCCGGAAAGACCGGTTATGACCACGAGCTGGTCACGCGGAATGGAAACATCGATATCGCGCAGGTTATGCTCGCGCGCGCCGCGGATAACGATAGAAGAATCAGACATGGAAGCTCCTTGCCTCCTACAACTTCAAATCACACTGACGATGAGTTTAGCGCATACGACGCGCACAGATGTTCGTAATACAAGATTCGCAGACCTTTTGTGTTGTCTGTCGCCGCAGACCGCACGCTCGGCCTGTACTTTCGAATACCGTCGATCGCCTGCCACGCATCATGAATGTCTCCCGCTCGCAAACGAGGGTACAATGACGCTCGTGTCACACCGCGGGGCTCCGGCCCCAACATATACAAAGGAGTCAAACATGGGTTGCGAGCACGCACAGGCAGCCGGCGGGCAAACGTCGCCGTCGCAATTTGAGGAGAATACGCTGTCCGAGGTCAAGCGCGTTATCGCCGTGCTTTCCGGTAAGGGCGGCGTCGGCAAGTCATTCGTCACCGGCGCCATCGCCACGGAGCTTTCCCGCCACGGTCACAAGGTCGGCGTCCTCGATGCCGATATTACCGGCCCCTCTATCCCTAAGATGTTCGGCATGAGCGGACGTCACGTCCATGCTCTCGGCAATCTTATGCTGCCCGAGATCTCGGAGCACGGGGTCAAGGTCATGAGCTCCAACCTGCTGCTCCAAAACGAAACCGACCCCGTCCTCTGGCGCGGTCCGGTTATCGCGGGTGCCATCAGGCAGTTCTGGAGCGAAACCTCATGGGGCCCCATCGACTACCTGCTGGTCGACATGCCTCCGGGAACGGGCGACGTCGCCCTCACCGTCTTCCAGTCGCTGCCCGTCGATGGCATCGTCATCGTCACGAGCCCGCAGGATCTGGTCTCGATGATCGTCGCCAAGGCGGTCAACATGGCCGAGAAGATGAACGTCCCCATTCTGGGAATCGTCGAAAACATGAGCTATATCGAGTGCCCCGATTGCGGCAAGAAGATCGAGGTCTTTGGCAAGAGCAAGCTCCCCGAGGTCGCCGAGCGTTACAACCTCGAGATCCTAGGGCAGCTTCCCATCAATCCGGCACTCGCCGAGGCTTGCGATAAAGGCGAGGTTGAGACCGCACTGCCCGACGGTATGCTGCCCCAGGCCGTCTCTGCCGTCGAGGCCATTGCCCCGCACGAGACCGTCGAGGCTTAAGTGAACACAAACGCCTCCTATGACGTCTTGGTAATCGGCGGCGGGGCCTCGGGTCTCGCCGCCGCCATTACGGCCGCACACGCAGGCAAAAGCGCCTGCATCATTGAGCGCGATGTTGCCTGCGGCCTTAAACTTCTTGCGACCGGCAACGGCCGCTGCAACCTTTCCAACGAATCAATTGATTTCCAGCGGTACAACCACCCCGCATTCGTCGAATCCGTCATGGGTCCCCAGCCCGAGCAAGAGCTCGACAGTTTCTTCTCCTCGCTGGGCATCATGACGACCTCCGAGGAGGGCCGGCTGTATCCGCGCTCCCTTCGTGCCGAATCGGTGCGCGATGCGCTTCTCAACGCTTGCAATCACCTGGGTATCACCTTGATCTGTGGAGCAAACGTTGCCTCGGCATTCAAAGTCCCCGAGGGCTGGACACTCCAAATAGACCGTCCTGCGCGAGCACTCAAGGTAAAAAAGCACGACGACCGAAAAACGGAGGTCCGCTCGCTTCGGAAGGCGCTTGCCGACACCCCTCGCAAGAACGAGACGCTGCAGGCAAAGGCCGTAATTATCGCTACGGGCGGCAGCCCCGCCGACATCGCGAAGACGTTCAATCTTCCCCTCACACCGCAGCACCCCGTCCTCTGCCCCGTGTCGGCATCGGTCTTCGGCAACCAGGCTGCGCTCAAGACACTGGATGGCCTGCGCGTCCGCGCCCGCTTGACGCTCACCCGCAATCACGAGGAGCTCTGGCGCGAAGACGGCGAAGTGCTCTTCCGAACCTTTGGCATCTCGGGCGTTGCTGCCTTTAACCTCTCCCGTCGCGTCCAGCGCGGTGACACGATTCTGCTCGACGTTTTCCCCGACCTCTCCAAAGACGAGTTGCTCGATATGCTCAACCAGCGAGTTGAGTTGCTCGGCGGCTTTTCACCCCGCGACCCCCGCTGGCTCGACGGCATGCTCGCCCCGCAGTTCTCTCACGTTGTCTGCACCGCATTCGAACAGTGCCACCCCGGGTCGTACGACGTCATCCATCTGGTCTCAATCCTCAAGCACTTTAAGATGCTCGTCGAGGGAACGACAGAGGAGCGTTCGGCCCAAGTCACCCGCGGCGGCGTGCCCATCGAGAGCGTCTCAGCTCTCAACCTCTGCGTGAGCAACGCGGCAGACGCCCCACTTTACATCTGTGGCGAGGCGCTCGACATCGATGCCGATTGCGGCGGTTTCAACCTTGCATGGGCTTGGATCTCGGGTATTCGCGCTGCAAGCAGCCTATAGCCACGCAGTCTATAATCAAAACGCATTCGGGCCGTCTGGGACACCGGGCGGCCTCTTTCTTGCATCTAAGGAGACCTCGATGATCGAAATCACCCAAGTCCACGCGTCACTCGATGAGGCCGGCGACGAAACCGCCTGCCTTGCTATTGGTAGACGCGCCGTCAAACGAGCCCTGCGATGCGAGGATTCCCAGATTAAAGCCATTGAGCTCCATCGCAAGTCAATCGACGCCCGTAAAAAGCGAGATGTCCATTTTATTTTGAGCTTTCGAGTTGAGCTGACAAGCTCCCGACTCGAGCAAGAGGTGGTCGACCGCGTCGCCGAGCGCGACCGCTCGCGCATCCGCATGGTAGACGGCGAGGCTCCTTCATTCCCCAGCCCTGTCCCGAATGCACCCAAGGGGCATCCCGTCGTTGTCGGCGCCGGTTGCGCTGGCCTCTTCGCCGCCCTGACCCTTGCTAAAGCGGGCCTTAAACCCCTGCTCATCGAGCGCGGCGACCCCGCACTTCGCCGCTCGCAAGCGATTGATCTCTTTCTTAAGGAGCGTATCCTCGACCCCGAAAGCAATATCCAATTTGGCCTGGGCGGCGCAGGGACCTTCTCGGACGGCAAGCTCAACACGGGAACCAAGAATCCTGCCCATCGGCTGATTCTTGAAACATTCGTCGAAGCGGGCTCACCTCGTGACATCCTGTGGGACGCCAAGCCGCACATTGGCTCCGACATCCTCCCCACCGTCGTCACCAACATTTCTCAGCGCATCGAGCAACTCGGTGGAACCATCCGCTATCGAACAAAGCTCGTCAATATTCGAACCGATGGATCCGGCGCCATCACCGGCGTCGATGTCCAACCGCCCCAAGAAACCACAAGCGAGACAATCGCCACAAAGCACCTCATTCTCGCCTGCGGCCATTCCGCCCGCGACGTATTCGAGCTTCTCAAAGAACATGACGTTACCCTCGCGCAAAAGACCTTTGCCATGGGTGTGCGCATCGAGCATCCTCAGCGCGACATCGACCGTGCCCAATATGGCCCTTCGGCGGGACACCCGGCACTCGGAGCAGCCCCCTATAAGCTTGTCGCCCATCTCCCCAACGGCCGCAGCGTGTTCTCGTTTTGTATGTGCCCCGGCGGACAGGTTGTCGCGGCTTCTTCCGAGCAGGGCCATCTGTGCGTCAACGGCGCCAGCCTCAATGCTCGCAACGGACGCAACGCAAATGCCGCCCTACTCGTTAACGTCACACCTGACGACCTTCCCGGCGATGATCCGCTCGCAGGCATTGAGCTCCAGCGCGTCTGCGAGCGAGCCGCCTATCGCCTGGGTGGCTCCAACTGGAACGCGCCGGCACAGCTCGTCGGAGATTTCCTTGCGGGGCGCGCCAGCACGGCGCCCGGAAAGGTAAAACCAACCTATCCACTTGGCGTGACCTGGACGGCGATCGACGATGCCCTCCCGCAGCATATCGTCGAGTCGCTTCGTTTGGGAATCCCCCTGCTCGGTAAGAAACTGCGTGGCTATGACCGCCCCGATGCGGTCCTAACTGGCGTGGAGACGCGTTCGAGCTCCCCGGTCACCGTCACCCGCGATCGAACATGCCACGCCGTGTCGACTCCGGGCCTTTACCCTTGCGGCGAGGGTGCCGGATATGCCGGCGGCATCATGAGTGCCGCCACCGACGGCATCCGTTGCGCCGAGGCGCTGATAGCAGACCTCTAGTGCACAAACTCTCGCGTCCGAACGACACGGGCCCCGAGCTCCACAGGGGACTCGGGGCCTGTTCGCTACTTCCTGAATCGTGCACCCTGGCGTTTTCTGCCCGAAGCAAAGGTAGAGCCCTTGCGAGCCTGCGAACGCAAACGCTCGATCGTTTCGTCCTCAGATGCGCCCTCAAGCATCGCCCGAATCTGAACGACGGCATCGCGCAGACGCGCCGCCTCCTCAAAGTCCATGGCGGCGGAAGCGTTACGCATGTCTTCCTCCATGGTCTCGACGATCCGCACGAGCTCGTCATGCGGTAGCCCTTCTAGCTGCTCGGCAAGCGTCTGCTCGGGTGCCGCCGTCTCCGGCGCGGCGCCCTCGCCGTTTTCGTCGGGTGTATAGAACGCACCGTGACCCAGCGAATCGCCTCTCGAGCGCCCCTTCGAACCCACAGTCTTTTCGGCCTCGGCAATAAAGCTCGAAATGTCGTTAATGGCCTTGCGGACCGTCTTGGGCACAATGCCATGCTCTTCGTTATATGCCATCTGAATCTCGCGACGGCGCTGTGTCTCCTCGATGGCTTCTTTCATCGAATCGGTCACAACGTCTGCATACATGATGACCTCGCCGTCGGCATTGCGGGCCGCACGGCCAATCGTCTGAATCAGCGAACGGCGGTTGCGCAAGAAGCCTTCCTTGTCGGCGTCGAGAATTGCCACCAGCGAGACCTCGGGAAGGTCTAGACCCTCGCGAAGCAGGTTGATGCCAACGAGAACATCAATCTTTCCCTCGCGCAGCGTTCGCAGGATCTCGACGCGGTCCATCGTCGCTGTATCGGAGTGCATGTAATTGACCTTAATGCCGGCATCAAGCAGATGGTCGGTCAGGTCCTCAGCCATGCGCTTGGTGAGCGTGGTCACCAGCACGCGCTCCTTGCGGGCAACGCGCTCGCGAATCTCGTCCTCAAGATCGTCAATCTGCCCACGAACCGGACGCACATCGATCTTGGGGTCGAGCAGACCGGTCGGACGAATAATCTGCTCAACGTCGTTCTGGCTAACCCGCAGCTCATAGTCGCCCGGCGTGGCCGAAACGTAGATGAACTGGGGAATCCTCGCCTCAAACTCATCGAAACGAAGCGGGCGGTTATCGAGTGCCGAAGGCAGACGAAAACCATGCTCAACCAGCGTCACCTTACGCGAGCGGTCGCCTTCGTGCATGCCGCGGATCTGCGGCACCGTTACATGGCTCTCGTCGATGATGCAGAGCATATCCTTAGGAAAGTAATCGATCAGGGTAAACGGCGGCTCGCCCGGTTTTCGGCCGTCCAGATGACGCGAGTAGTTCTCGATACCGTTACAGAAACCCATGGTCTCGAGCATCTCGAGATCATAGTCGGTGCGCTGCTGCAGACGCTGCGCCTCGAGCAGCTTATCAGTCGCCTTGAGCTCGGCCACACGCTTCTCGCACTCTTCGCTGATTGATTTCAGAGCCGCTTTGACCTTAGGCTTCTCAGTCACGTAGTGCGAGGCCGGCCACACGGGAATGGCCTCGTACTCACGCAGCATCTCGCCGGTGACCTCGTCGATCTCGGCAATCAGCTCGACCTCGTCGCCAAAGAACTCAAACCGCAACGGATGCTCGGCATAGGGCGGATACACGTCGACGACATCGCCGCGCACGCGGAAGGTGCCACGTGCCAAATCATAGTCATTGCGATCGTACTGGATATCGATAAGCGCATGGATAAAGTCATCGCGCTCGAGCGGCACCTTCTTGTCGACGTTCGGAGCTAGGCCCGCATAGTCCTCGGGGGAGCCAATGCCATAGATACACGAGACCGATGCGACGACGATCACATCGCGTCGAGATAGCAGCGATGCCGTCGCCTGATGGCGCAGCATCTCGACCTCTTCGTTAATCGAGGAGTCTTTCTCGATATACGTATCACTCTGCGGTACATATGCCTCGGGCTGATAGTAATCGTAGTACGACACAAAATAGACCACGGCGTTGTTAGGGAAGAATTCCTTGAGCTCGCTCGCGAGCTGAGCGGCAAGCGTTTTATTGGGAGCCATGACCAGCGTCGGCTTCCCCAGGGCCTCAATAGTCTTAGCCATCGTGAAGGTCTTGCCCGAACCAGTCACGCCCAGCAAAACCTGATAGCGATCTCCGTCTCTCACACCCTGCACAAGCGACTCAATGGCCTTAGGCTGGGAACCGGCGGGCTCGTATGGAGACACGACCTTAAACGGCACCTCAGAGCCCTCAACGCCAAAACGTTTGAGCTCTCCTCCAACACGCTCAACTTCAAATTCCGCCATGGATACTCCTAACTCATATATCTGCAGTATACGCAGGCGGCAGGCATAGTCCTATACGAACCGATCGGGATAGAGGGTCTTGTAGCGAACCCAGGCATTATTGACACGAATCAGATACGCCTGCGTCTCGGGAAAGGTGATTGCATTATGAAGCGACGTGCTCTGCTGCGCCCATCCGTCGACATTGCCCATGCCGGCGTTATAGGCGGCAATGGCACTGTCAGTCGACCCGTTAAAATACGTTAGAAGATACGAAAGATACGCACAGCCAAACTCGATGTTCGTAGCGGGATCGTTAAGGTCGCCGGCTGAATACTCGCTGCCATCGACAAGACCCTTGGCAATCATATCCTGGGCAGTCTCGGGCATCAGCTGCATCAATCCCTGTGCGCCTTGATTCGACTCAGCCTCGGGATCCCAATTCGATTCTGACTTTATGACAGCACACACCAGATACGGATCAAGATTGTGCGAAATGCTCGATTGCTTTACGTACGCCTCATAGTCAATTGGATACAAAGGCTGAAAGAAGGCGGCAGGGGCATACGAGTAGACGAGCGAAATAAGGCCGAATACGAACACGACGGCAAGTGGCGCCACGCGATACCACGTAAAGAAACGTGTCTTAGGCATCGGCCTCATCCTTATCCACTACATCCCCGAAGCCATGGCGCGCAAGCCATGAGTCCAGTTGTTCAAAGAGCGAGTTATCGCCTGCCGCATTATCGATTACCGTCGTAGCGAGATTGCAAAGCGAAGCCTCATCAGGTTGGCATGCAGAGCGCGCATCAAAATCAGAGGACTCCATACCACGATGAATGGCACGCTCGCGACGAACTGCTAAAGGAGCGCTGATAACCAGAATTTCATCAGCCAGGCCAAAAGCATCCTCAAAACCAGTCGGGGCAGAAACCTCGACAACCGCAAAGGGATAACGGGGGGACGAAACCGTGCAGCAAACCGGATCAAGAATCCTCAGTGACAGCTGTTCGATGAGAACCGGATGAACGATGCCATTGAGCCGCGCGACTGTATCAGGAGAGGCGAAAGCTCGAGCAGCGAGGACATTGCGGCGAATGCCGCCCTCCCCGTCCAGAATGTCCCAACCGAATTCTTCCGCGAGGGCATTGACGATATCGGAGCCTGGCACATACAGCGATTTGGCAAGCTCATCCAGATCGATAAGCATGGCGCCATGAGATTCGAGATAGCGGCAGGCAGTCGACTTACCCGAAGCAATATTGCCCAAGACAAAAACGGTAAACATCAAGTCCTCCCTAACGCCAATGGGAGTTATTATCGCGCAAATACAAAAGAAGGACTCAAAATACAGCCAAACAGTAAGAGAAGCTAAACGAAGGCGAGTTCGTGTATTACAACCCTCTATTAAACGCAAAAAAGGGGGAGGCCGCGAGGCCTCCCCCTTCTCAGTTCGATGACGGCTCGGTGC
>CABSNF010000004.1 GCA_902478995.1 uncultured Collinsella sp. | reverse complement strand
GATCGCTCAGTGTCTCGTGGGCTCGGAGATGTGTATAAGAGACAGCTTTACACCAGCTTCACGGATCCGACGGAGTTGTGGTCGGCCTCGATGGCCTCTTCGTAGCCCTCGAGTGCGTCGTGGGCCTCGTGCAGCGCGGCCATGGCTGCCTCGAGCTTGGCGCCGATGCGCTCCATGTCAAAATTCTCGGTCGCATGCAGCAGCTGATGGCTCCACTCATGAGCGAGCTCGATGGTGTCGTCGACCTGTTTGACGCTCATGGCAAGCTGACTCATGTTCATTCCAACATCATGCATGGGAAATCTCCTTTTGTACGGGTCTAATCAGTGGTTCAGATTCTACTACGGAGGGCTCCCGCGCCCGCCGCTGTATGCCAGCTGTCCTACGGTGCCAGTGAAGCAAGTGGCGCGACTACGACACCGTCTTCCCGTCGGTAGGCAGTCGCGGTTCCAGTGAGAACGAGCAAGAAGGACGCTTCGCCTTGGTGGGTCGCATCGATTTTAGATGCGAGTTTCTTGAGATTGGCGGCAGCGGTGTCTATAGGCTTTGAGCCAAGCTTGACCTCAACCAGAGCGTACCTGCCGTCATCTAGCACGAGTACGGCATCGGCTTCAAGGTCGGTCTTGTCCCGATAGTGGTAAACCTTGCCGCCAAGTAGATCCATATAGGTGCGCAGGTCACGGATGCACATCGATTCAAACAGAAGCCCAAATGTTTCAAAATCTTCCAGGAGTTTTTGAGGCGTTGCCCCCAGGGCTGCGACCGCAAGCGATGGATCGCAGAAATGGCGCGTCGGACTTGTCCGTACGGCGGTTTTTGAGCGGAGCCGCGGGGCCCATGCCTCGAGATCTTCGAAAACGCAGGAGCGGGTCAAGGCGTCGACATATTCAGAAACGGTATTTCTTGAGGGAGGTTCTCCTTGCATGTCGGCGGCGATTGTTGCGAGCGATGCCTCTGTTGAGATGTTGCGAGCGTAGCTTCGAATAATCTGGGCCATCCAAGTCTTATTTCTCCGCAGTCCATCAATCTCGTCGATATCGGAATCAAGCAGTTCCGAGATGTAATCAGGGGCCATGGATAGCGCAATCCCATGGTTTGGCTCGATAACCGCTTCAGGCCAACCTCCTCGGCAAAGTGAGTAGACGATACGTTCGATATCGAAGTCGACCATATCGGCAACATCGGTGTTTCCATCAAACAGGCTTGCCAGCGAAACTGATCCTGTTGACTCGCGTGATTCAAAAAGTGACATCGGGCGCATGTTTATACGTGCTATGCGGCCGACTCCTGAGTGTGCCGGCATTTCGCTTGCCCGAGGCGTTGCGGAGCCGGTGAGGATAAACCTGCCTCGTCCTTTGCCGCGGTCGATCGCGAACCTTACGGCGTCCCAAAGCTGTGGGGCCATTTGCCATTCATCGATGAGGCGTGGCTCATCTCCTTTGAGCAGGAGAGAGGGCTTCGAATCGGCAAGCTGGATGTAGCTCGGACCGTTATCGGGGTCTTGCATGTAGATGCTGCTTGCGGCTGCCTGTTCAGCCGTTGCGGTCTTGCCGCACCATTTTGGCCCTTTGATTTGGACAGCCCCAGAAGATTTTAGTTTTCTGGCGAGCACTTTGTCCGCGACTCGTGGTAAATAACCGTGTTGAATTGAACCCATGTCACCCTCCTTGCTAGTAGGGTATTATACCGTTGATTTGTGCAAGTTGGACGATTTAGATTGTGCAAGTTGGACGATTTAGATTGTGCAAGTTGGACATTATATCTAGTTAACATTCATGATGCCAAAAGAGAAGCCCTAGAGTCTCCAGGCCTTTGTCGTATAACGCATGATGTCAAGAATGTCGGCCTTGATGTTTGGCGGCAGGGCTTTGAAGAGCGATAGATATTCGTCTTCCTGAGCGGTAAAAAACGCAGGGCTTCCGTCTGGATCTTTGGTATAGCCAAGGATATCGTTGGGCGTGCATCCAAAGAGATCGCACAATGCAACAATGCGGTCTTCTCCTAGTTTTGCTCGACCTGTTTCCCATGCACTATATGTCGCCTTGCTAACGCCAAGACTGTCCGCAATTTGAAGCTGAGTAAGCCCTGACTTTTTGCGGATTCTGGCGAGTGCGGTATGTCTACTAGTCTCATCCATGTCGCTCCCGTCTGAATAATCAAGAGCAACTTTGCATTTCAATGCCGGTCAAATGTCTAACTGAATTGTTCTTAGGTGCAATAATTGACATAAAGTCTAATATGAATAAACTCAAAACCAATAGAAATAGACATCGAGGAATGGTGGCTATGGGGAGAGTTGTTGGAATCGATCTTGGGACGACCTATTCGGCCGTCGCTGTGTTGGGAGACGATGGACTTCCCGAAATACTGAAGAATGCGGACGGAGAACCGACTACACCTTCGGTTGTTTTATTCCAATCATTTGACGGAAAAGACGAGCCGCTTGTTGGAACGATGGCCAAGCATTCGGCGGCAAGTGATCCCGATAATGTTGTCCAGTTCGTGAAGCGGCAGATGGGAAATCCGGATTGGAGATTCGACTCCGACTCGGGCGTTTCCTACTCTGCAGAAGAGGTTTCCTCCCTTATTATCAAAAAAATATTGCAAGATGCCGAGCAGGCACTTGGAGAAGAAGTATGCGGAGCCGTGATTACGGTTCCCGCATATTTTGATGATGCAAGAAGAACTGCGACAAAGCAGGCAGGTGTAATTGCGGGCACCAAAGTGCTTCGCGTGTTGAATGAACCGACGGCCGCAGCCCTTTCCTTTGGTCTCGATACCGAGAAGAACGGCGTCACGCTTGTCTATGATCTGGGCGGCGGAACGTTCGACGTGACGCTTCTTAAGATAGAGGACGGTTGCTTTACGGTTATCGGAACCGATGGCGATAGAAACCTGGGAGGATTCGATTTCGATAACGCTCTAATGTCGTTTGTGGCAGAAGAACTCTCGAAACAGGGTGCCGGTAATGTTCTCGATGATTATCTGATAAGTGCCGAGCTTCGAGAGAAATGCGAAATGGTTAAGCGCACTCTTTCGAACGTGCCAAAGGCAAACCTCCATATTTCGAAGAACGGAAAGCCTTATCGTGTGGCTATTTCTCGCGAAGATTTCGAGCGGGCGAGTAGGTCGCTCCTGAATCGAACGCAGGAGCTGGTCGAGGACGTGCTCGAGGACACCGGTTATTCATGGGGTCAGATCGATCATGTGGTCCTTGTTGGTGGCTCAACGCGTATGCCAATGGTGCACAAGTTAATCGAAGACATTTCGGGGATGAAACCCGAGCTTGGGGTAAATCCCGATGAGGCTGTCGCCATGGGGGCTGCCGTTCAGGCCGCAATAGAAATGGAATCGAGCATTGACGTAGCAGGGTCGGCAGAAAATGGTTTGCCGGATATGCCCCTCTTTACGGCTCCGAGCGTAGTCATTGCCGATGTTACCTCGCAACCTTTGGGGGTTGTGATGCTCGGGAAAGACGGCAAAGACTACAACAATGTCGTGATTCCGAGGAATTCACCGGTGCCGGGGAGTTATTCACAGGACGCAGCAACGGTGAGTGAGAACCAGTCGTACGTCGATGTCCAGGTGACACAAGGCGATGACCCAGACTTGAACTATGTGGTCATTATCGGTTCAAAGGAAATACCGCTTCCGCCCGGGTTGCCCAAGGGATCTCCCGTCCGCGTGGTTTACGAATACGACAGAGAACAAACCGTGCATATCCGTCTATATGCCGGGGGGAGCGGCCAGCTGTATGGCGAGTTCGAAATCGACCGTGTGGCGAATATGGATGAACGGCAGCTCGATACTGCCGTTAACAAGATGAAGAACATCGAAATTGGATAGGGGACACTGATGGAAGAATTTGTTGACTACTATGAAATTCTCGAGCTGGAAAAGAATGCGCCGATTGAGGAGATTGAAGAGGCGATTAAGAAAACACGAAAGCGCTTCAGGCGTCTCGAAGGATCTCCGGATGCTATGCAAAGAGCGAACGCCGAAAGGATGATGCAGCTCTTAAATGAAGCAGATTCGTTGTTTCACAACAGTTCAAAACGCTTGGAATACGATGCCACATATGATAGCGGGAAGAGTGACAGCAAGAGGGACCTGGAAAAAGACGCCCGTGCTGCAACCGCCGAGAAAGACTGGACATCAGAAGCGAAAGATTATTTCAAAAACGGTCAGAGTGCCAACGCTTGTTTTGCCGCTAGGGAGGCAACAAGGAGTTGCTCAACCGATGCGGAAGCATGGCTTGTGTGGGCTCTGGCAGCATATTCGATGGACAAGTATGACGAATCCATTTTTGCTGCATCCGAGTTGCTGAAGCTTGGCTCGAATCAGGCGACCGCTCATAGGCTGTTGGGCGACTCGTACATAATGATTGATAAATACGCAGACGCCGAGGCTGAGTTTCTGAAGGCCCAGCAGATTGATAAGAGCGACTATACGATTATGGCGCGCTTGGTTGATGCGCGTTATCTTCAGGGGAAATTTGACCAGGCCCTCACTATGGCGCGCAATCTTCATGAGGCACATCCGGATTATGGACCCGTCCTAAGCTCGTTATGCCGGTGTCTAGAGACGGATGTCGAGAACAAAATGAGCTCAAAGGATAATGCTGGCTATTTCACCAATATGAAACAAATCCAGCATGCTGAACTTGTCGTTAGTGAAATGCGCGCGTTGGGAAATATCGACAAGGCTGATGAGGAATGGATTGAGAAAATGGAGGGCCTTATCGACTGGGCGCGTAAAAGGCACTACATTGCACCGGCCCGATGGTTTTGGATTCTCTGCGGCTTGACCTTCTTATTTATGATAAGCGGGTCAAGTGGCGCTCCCTTGACGCTCGTCCTGTTCTTTGGGCTGCTCCTGTATGCATTCTTCTTTGTTGTACCGACCGGATGGATGATCAATGCCCGTAAATTAGGAGAGCTTGCAAAGAGGACAGGGCTCCAATAATGGACGTGCGCTGGGACCAAGCACTTGACAGCTTGGAGATGGATCGCCAAGCAATTATTGACTGTACAGAACGGCTCAGAGCGTCTCTTGCTTCTCTCAAATCAGATTCAAGAAAAATCAAAGACTTGGCCACTGGCGAAGCTTATGCAGGATTATTCAGTGAGCTGCTGCTTGCCGTTGATAGAGTCAAGAATGAGCCGCTGTCAGAGGACTTGAGGTCTTCGATTGTGGATGAGATTATCGAGGTTTGTAGCCATTACGGGCTTGAGCCTGTTCTGTGTGACGAGACGGTTAATCTACATGAGCATGAAATCGTTGGATTGATTAAGACAGACGACGCCTTCAAAGATGGAAAGGTGGCTCGAGTAGAGCGAGACGGTTACAGGATTGGCGGAAGACTTCTCCGCCCAGCGCGAGTGGTTGTCTTTCGGCACGAAGAGGACTGATGGCCAATATGTCGCTGGAAGAGACCTATGCCGAAATGAGGCAAGCGCTCAGCGAGGTCAAGGAATGCCAGGCTCATCTGCTGGGAGCTTGTGAATCCCAATCTGCCTCCGTTGACACGTGGTTGAAGATGACGCTGAAGGAGAGACAGGAGGCAAAAACACGAGCGCTCAATAAACTCAGCATCCGGGAGAAGCGCCGCAACGCCCTTTCGAAAAAGCGGGTGCAGGATACCGTTGACGAGTTGCTGGCGATCGAGGAAGGCTCGGCCCTCAATGCCGCCGAGTATATCCAGATTGGATCGATGTCGAAAACTTCAAAACGTGACGATTTGTTTACGGTGCCCTTTATCGTTCCGTTGCTTGGTCACGGCAATATCGTGATGTCGGTTTCAGGCGAGGGCTGCATTTCAGACGGGGTAGTGCGCGAGGTAGAGGCCAAGACGCTTTTATCGACTTCAGCGTCGCAAGTTGAAATCATTAGTTTTGACCCGGCGCTAAAAAACATCGAGGCTCCTTTTTCGACGATTGGCCGGAACGGGCAAGGCGAGGCAGCGGTCAGGTATTTGCATTCGAGAGGCGAACTCGATGCCTTACTTAACGAGCTGACCGACCGTGTGACACAAATCAACAACGAGTTGCTGTCAGACGATGAGAGCCTGGCGGTATATCACCAACGGGTCGGAATGCCGGTCGAGAAGTACCAGCTCGTTGTGATCCACGATATGCCGATGGGAATGGCTGCCGAGCAATACGACCGTATCTGCTCGCTGATGAAGGCGGCCCCAAAGGTAGGCACTTCTTTCCTAATGATACAACCTAAGATGGACGACTTGCCCAAATGGTATTGCGAGAAGAAACGTTCCTATCCTGTTTCGGAGCGTCTCGAACTATTCTCGGGCAGTCATGCCCGATGGCTGGGTCACGATGGCTATGATGTTGAGCTCTATGAGCTTGACACGATTGAATCGGCGCAAGCCGCCGAGCGGATGGCCCGATCAGCGGCAGAGCTGCGGTTGCCCGAAGTAAAGATCGAGTCGGTGCTTCCCGCGGAGTATTGGATGGAGACGAGTGAGGACGGAGTCACGTTCTCGCTGGGTCTGCGTGGAACCCAGACGGTTGATGTCACGATTGGCTCGAATGAGACTCAAAGACATAATGCACTGATAACCGGCGCGGTCGGACAGGGTAAATCGAATCTGTTGAAAGATATCATCTACGGTTTGTGCGCCAGGTATTCTCCCGACGAGTTGGAACTCTATCTGTTTGATTTCAAAGAGGGCGTTACCCTGTTTCCCATGGCTCCCACGCCGGATTCCCCCGAGTACCTACCGCAGGTAAAGGCATTTGGGCTTGAGGCCGATGAAGACTTTGCCATGGATGTGCTGAATTCCATAGCCGCCGAGGCCAAACGGAGGGCCGCTACGATCAAGCCTTACGGAGATAATCTGCTCAAGTATCGGCGCAATAGCGGGAATAAGATGCCGCGTATCGTTGTGGTCATTGATGAGTTCCAGCTATTTTTAGAAGGCGCAAGAGGCAAGGAAGCCTGCGAACTTTTGGAACGCATCGTTCGCCTCTATCGTGCATACGGTATTCACGTGATATTGGCGTCACAAAGTATCGGCGGGATAACCAATCTTGCCATTTCCCGGGGCAAGTTCTTCGCACAGTTTCCTATCCGTATCGGACTGAAAAACTCGCCGGCGGAGTCGCGGGCGACTTTCGGACCCTTTAACGAGGCGGCTGCTAGCCTAAGGTTCAGGGGACAGGCGATTTTGAACGAAGATTACGGAAATCCGAGCGCAAATGTGACGGTGCTTACGCCGTTTGCTGAGGATGCCACGTTGGACAGTCTCAGGAACAAGTTCTATACAATGCCAAAAGGGCACCTTGATGAACCGGTGGTTTTCGACGGAAGCACTCTGCCGGAGTTGACTGAGGCCCTCCTTGAGCAGAACGACATAGATTCAGGTAACGTGCCGAGCGCCTTGCTTGGCCGGGGTGTTTCTGCTGGGTTGGCACCGATATATTTCCCGTTTGAAAGAGCTGCGGGAAGCAATATCGCTCTTGTGGGCAGGGGAACGCTGCCAGGGCTCGGTGATCTTCCGAATTCTGTCGATCTTGCGGCGTGTGTTATGGAAACGCTTGTTTTATCGCTTGCACGCTATGAGCGAGGCGCTGAGTTTGCTGTAGTGGAGGATGGCGCGCGCCATGTTTCTAATTCGACTCTGGAGATATGCGCTCGTGCGGGGGTTTCTCCGGAGGTCGTGCCTTCGGACGAAGCGGCTGCATGGATTACCAATTGTCTTCAGAGAAATGATGTCGGGGAAGAATGTGGGCGGGAGCGGTTTGTGTTGGTGCCGAATGCGGACTCACTAGGATCTTTCGACTTTGGTGCTCAGCAGAAGATTCAGAAGGTATTCCGCGAGGCTCCTATGCACGGAATCCACTTTGTCTGCCATTGGCAAAACCCCGTAGCGCTTTCAGCGCAGTTGGGTTCATCGGGACTGTCGTCTTTTGACGGCGTGGCGTGTCTGTTTGGCTCGAATGTCGCAGCGAAGCAGTTGGATGGCCCGCTGTGCCAGTGGAACGGGCAAGAGAACCGGGTCCTTTACAAGGAGGCTTCTTCGGGACGTCCCTCAATGAAGCTCATGCCCTTTGTCGCAACGCGATTATGGAGGAGGGGCGACGATGAGCAGGGATGATTTGTACGAAAGGTATTTGTCCGAAGCAGAACGATTTCTGAAATCGGAGGCGTCGACCGCCCAGCTTGTTAAGCAGGAGTGCGATCGTTGTGATCGGGAGTCGATTTCTGCGAGGAACATGGCGGGCAAAAAGAAAGCGGAGATAGATCGCCTGGCGCATCAAGCACAGGAGGCTTTTTCGCAATTGTCTAAACGACTTGCGGGGAGTCACGCGAAGGACGTCGGCGCTGCGCTTCCGAACATGGTAAGACCGATTGCGTCGAATGAAGACGCTGCCGAGCTTGCCTCTTCGTTATCAGGGCTTATCAAGAAAATCGATTGCTATATCGAGATGATTGAAAAAGATACGTCTGTGGACGAGTTGAGTCAGCGATCTTCAAATGCACTGGATGCTCGACGGGCGGCTCTTGACCGGAAGCGTCTTCTGATGGAAGAAGAGAAGGCGATGCTGGATCCTCTTCCCGTTAAAGCCGAGGAGTCGAAAGGCGGCTGCCTTTCTCAGGCGGCGATTCTATGCGCGTGCTGTATTGGGGTAATTTCGCTTATTGCGAATGCGCTATTTGGGTTGTTGTGACAACGGAAAGGAACAGAAATGAGTCAGAACATCGGCCAGCTCGTTGCAGAGCTGAACGCGTTGGTGTCGAAGATGGAGACGCAGCGAGGTGTGTGCGTCACGGTGGCGGACGATCTCGATTCACTGCACGACATGCTTAACGCGGCAATGGAAGGAACAAATTCGACCGCTCAAAATGAGGCGGTTGGGCAGCTTGGAGCGGCAGCGGCAAAGCTGCTCGAGGCGGGTGGCCTTATCAGTACGGCATGCGATGTGGTCAGCACGTATGCAAGTACGCTCTAGGCGTTTATGGGTGGCGCGGGGGCTCGTCTCCGCGCTTGCCGTTTTCTTGTTCGGCTTGGGAATTGTTCTGGTCGGTCGTATTGGCGTGAGAAAGGTCGTGAAATCCAGCGGAAGCAATTGTGTTCTGGCGGCTTGTGCAGATGGTGTTGGAGATGTGCTTGATATCTGCAACGCGAGAGTTGCTGACGCGGTTTCAGGGGTTGTAGGGCAAGACGAATCCCGCTCTTCGTCCATCGATGGGAGCTCGGAATTTCAGCCAAGCATTCAAGAACGGTACTACGCCGACTTGGCGCATGGGCCTAAGGGTCCTGAGTTTCAGAAGTACATCGTTTTGCACGATACGGAGGGCGATTCTTCCCCTGAAAGTGTCATCGATTGGTGGGAGTCCAACGGCAATAAGGTAGCGGCTCATTTTGTTGTTGGAAAAGATGGGTCGATCGTTCAATGCGTGCCTCTCGATCAAATCGCGCACCATGCCGGTTTTGGCGATGCTGGGAAGAACGAGCAGTATGGAACAATCGATGATTCGAGAGATGACAAGGTCGGAACGTTACCGATAGGGGGAAGCTATCCCGATTACGGCATGAACTCTTATTCCGTTGGGATTGAGATGGTTCATGTTGGAGGATCGGGCGATTACCCCGAAGAGCAGCTTATCGCTGTCGACGGTCTAATTGCGTATATCGATGAGTACTACGGGTTCAAGAGCCAGATTATCGACCACAAGGCGTGGCGGACGGGAAATTCGGATACATCGGCGGAATTCTCATCATATCTGTCGAACTATCAAGAATATCGGCGTCATGTTGATGGCTAAAAGACAGCTTGAAAGGGGAGACAGTGAAGTGTCCCAAATGTAACGCAGAGATAGAAGAGGGGACAGTTTACTGCCCCTTTTGTGCTGCGAAAGTATCTTCTGGCGTGGGTCGGTCGACCACAGAGAATGAGCGGATGCCATTCGATGTCAAGGATAATGCGAAGGGGAAGGCGGCGGCGGAGGATTCTGGCAACGAACTAGGTAAAAGAGTAATTGGGTTAATTGGCGGATTCGATTCAAATAAAATCGTGATAATTGGCCTGGTGGCCGTCATCATTGTTGGCGGCTTTTATGTTTGGAATCGATTCGGGAGTGGGCACTCATCACCAGAAATCACTCAAACCTATCAGCATACGATGTATAAATCGGACGTCGATGAGTTTGAGTCGGAAAACTCAGATGAAAAGGACGAGGCCGACGATGAGGACGCAACTGAATTAATAGTGGTATCAAACAACTCCGCCGGGTTTCCAGAGATGGTGGTGAATGTCAAGGTGACCGGCTCTTCGACAGAGGCGTTGTCGAAGCCGGAGAATTGGTCCCTGAAAGAAGCGGGTACGAACGGTGAGCAGGCTTCGACTAACCCCCGGAGTGTTGTAGTTGGTTCGGACGGAGTTTGCAAGCTCGCATATCGGTCGACGCTCGGTAGCGATTCGGGTGATAGCCGTACGGTTGTCGTGTCATATATTGATGATCAATCACATAAGGTTATGGATAGCTTTTCCTATTACTGTGATGCGAAGAGTTCGACGGTAGACGGTTACTTACTTTCTGAAAGCGACTCACGGCGTTATACCGAGGCGGAGATTGAAGAAATGGGTATGAGCACATGGGAGCTTTGCTTGGCAAGAAATGAAATATATGCACGCCATGGTCGCAAGTTCAAGAATGAGAAGATTCAAGAGTATTTCGACAATAAGGATTGGTATGAAGGCATATACTCGCCTGAGGAATTTGATGCGATGACATCACCGCTTAATGATATCGAGAGGGCAAATGCCGAAACGATCCAGTCTTACGAACGTGCTATCGGATCTGAGTTTTTAAATCCATAACAAAACTTGTGGCAAAGACTAGGTAAATGAAGAAAACGGGTGCGAGTCTGTGTGACCCGCACCCGTTCACTGGGGGCTGTTTGTGACTACCATACTATCCGTGGTTGCACTCGGTGCATCCAGAAGTCCGGCGAGCGGTGCAAAAGCGCTCATGGACGGCAGGCAGACGGCAACATGTAACAAGCGTATTACAGATGCTTCTCCAGCAGCGCCTGCAGCCTCGCCTTGGGCAGAGCGCCAACCGAGCGGTCAATCTCCTCGCCGTTCTTAAACACAATCAGCGTGGGGATACTCATGACGCCATACTTCATGGCCAGGTCCTGGTTGTCGTCGACGTTGCACTTGGCAACGGCGAGCTTGCCCGCCAGCTCATCGGCAACCTCGTCAACGATGGGCGAGAGGGATCGACAGGGCCCGCACCACGGTGCCCAAAAATCGACCAGCACGGGCAGGTTGTCGTTAACGATGGAATCGAAGTTCTCGGGGGTAATCTGATTAATGTCAGCCATGGTGACCTCCATAATGCGACGCGGCTTGGCCGCGTAAAACTCAGTACGACCGTGCTTATACCCAGCTGCCCGCAAAGCAACCACTCGTGGGCGGCTCTTTTATATAATGGTGGGCACGCAAACGATTGGAGAGCGCATGCCCACGTCACAAAGCCAGAAAAAAGAAGCCATCGCCCAGGCGACCGAGCAGGAGCTCGCATCGCTCGCGGGCCGTGGCGTGCGTATCGCGGGCAACGCGTGCTCGCCGATCGTGCTGGTCAAAGGCGATTTGGACGAGGCCGAGCGTTCGGGTGGCGAGCTTGCCGCCGGCCCGGATGGCGCGGCGTTGCGCAAGGCGCTTGGGGCCATCGGCTACGCGCCCGAGGATTTTTGCGTGCTGGCAAGCGTCGCCGGCGTGGGTGACGGAGCGGTCGCGACAGGCGAGGGCCTACCGTGCGAGCTGTTCCGCGAGGCGCTCGAGGCCTTGGACCCCGAGGCGGTCTTGCTGCTGGACGATCGCGCGGCCGATACCATGCGCGAGACCTATGCCGACATGCTTGTGGCAATCGACGACTTCGATACCGCTATGCTCAAGCCCGGCTTGGTCGCCCATGTGCAGGGCCGCCGCGTGCTCGCGCTCGACGGCTTTGAGGCGGCACTCACTGACAAAGCCGCCAAGCAGCGCATGTGGGCATACATCAAGCAGCTGACCCCGGCAGCCGCTCCGCTGTAGCGAGGCTGGCGGCAGCCCCTACATCACAGCGCGCAGCTCAAACCGATCGCCGTTAATGCGGAACTGGCAGTTACCATTCATGCGTTCGACGGCAAGCTTAATGCTCTTGGTTCCAAAGCCGTGTCCGGTGTGCCCGGCTACGGGCATGCCGTCGACCATGCGCGGCGCGCGGTCAAACGTGTTGGAAACTAACAGCAGCAGCTGGCCGTCCTCTAATCGCATGTCAAAGTCGACGAATCGCTTTCCTTGGGGTGCGGCGCTTGCGGCGGTGATAGCGTTTTCCAAGGCATTTGAGAGCACGCTAAACAGGTCGGCGTCACCTACGTGGATGGTTTCGGGTACGGCGGCGCGCAGGTTGGCGGTAATGCCGTTTCTATTGATTTCCGAGTTAAATGACGAAAGCGCGATGTTTACGGTCTCGTTGGCGCAGAAGCGGCGTACGGCGGTGCGGTCGCCGGCTTCGCAGAGTTCGTCGATGCGATCGAGCGCCTCGTCGGTGTGGCCCTCCTCAATTAAAGCGGCCAGGCCGCGTAGGAAGTGGCGCATATCGTGGCGAAGAATCGACAGCTCGCGCCCAGATTGACGCCAAGCCTCGAGCTCTTTGATGGCGGCGCTGTCGCGGGTTTCGAGCATCCAGCGCTCTCGCTCGGCGGTTTCCTTTTCTTCGTATTCGCGCAGGTAAACGGCAAGAAACATAAGATAGAAGGCACAGAGCGCAAATGCCAAAAACTCAACCGTTACCACCGAGCCCGAGTGGAACAGCGTGGTGTAGACGTTGGTGGCATAGTCAAAGACGTAATAGACGAGCGGCAGGATTAAAAGGATGCCCAGCTCGGTGGTGCTTTTAATCGCCAAGCGTGGACCGATGTCGCCGGCCCAATGCAACAGGACGGCAAAGACGGCGAGTGTGGTCGCGATGCGCGCCAGATAGTACGCGATCTGCGAATCGGTTGCGGCAAAGGCGGCGATGCCCATCCAATTGCTGAACTGGCAGCTCAGATAAGCACTCGTAATGCCGAGCGCGGCAAGCAGCGGGCTCAGGCGGTAGCGCGCACACAGGTAGACGATAAGCGGCAGGTGCACGGCAAGTGGATAAACCTGTCGGGCAAATAGTTCGCCGCCAACGACATTGGCGATCGAAAAGGCAGCGCCGGTCACGATGCCGACCAACACCAGTTCAAGCGCATGACGCCGGTTGATCTCGACACCGCACAGCGCCGCCGAGGCAAAGACGCCAAAGAGCAGCGTCGTGGCGTGGTGGATTGCCCAAAGGACCATTTCGACCGAGGAGACCATCAGTGTCTCCCACCCTCAAAGCGCACCGCAAAGTAGGCGTCTTGGAATCCCTGCTTGCAACTGCGCGAAAGCGGGATGCACGCGCCCGAGCGCATGACGATGTCCGTGCGGTCAAAGTGATCGATATTGCGCAGGTTGACCTGGTAGCTGCGGTGGCATTTAAAGAAGACTGCGTTTTGCTCCAAGCGGTCCTCGACGCTGCGGAACGACTCGAGTGCCTCGATATCGCGTCCGTCGCGCAGGTGGAAGACCACGTGCTTGTTGCGCGCCTCGGCATATTCGATGTCGGACAGGCGCAGGGCGTGGTAGCCAAAGGAAGTTTTGATCACGAGCTCGTCGGTTGCCGCCGGGCGCATGCTCGAAAGCTCGTCGAGTAACTGCGCCAGGCGTTCGTAAGTCACGGGCTTGAGCAGATAGTCGAAGGCGCGGACCTCGTAGGATTCCAGCGCGAACTCGGGCGACGAGGTGAGGAACACCAGGCGCACGGCGGTGTCGGCCTGGCGCAGTTCGCGTGCGGTGTCCATGCCGTTGACGAGCGGCATGATCATGTCGAGCAGAATGATGTCGGCGCGCGATGCGGCATGGCGGGCCAGCAGGTCCTCGCCGCGTGTGACGAGCGCAACATCGACCGCCGTGCCCGTCTCGGTCGACCAACGGTCGATCATCCGGTGCAGTCTATCTAGAAAAGCGACATCATCGTCGCAGGCAATAATCTTGAGCATTCGGCCCCCTTAAGTAGTTCGATTTTGCCACATCGGGTACGCGCCGCTTGCGGGGGTGCGGACCGTTTGCGCCCCACGGCGTGCAACTCGCGCCAAGCGGTATTGCGGTGGCGAAAGATGCCTCCTGCGCCATCGAGAGCTCAGCTATCCTCAGCTTGCCAGTTCGAATATGGACCTGCCACATGATTGAATCTTTATTTCAACTTTACACCTAGGTTTACAGATGTCTTGTCAGCTGTAAACCTAGGTGTCATACTAAAGCCCCAAGATTCGCCAAAAGAGAGGGGCCTTGATGGCACAGAGCGCGAACATGGATGCGTCGGAGCTTGCACGCGATATCGCGGCCGGCTTGGCATCGGCAACGACGGCAACGGAGCGTGCGGCACTGGTGCCCGCAGAGCTCGTCGAGGCCATTCAGCAACTAAAAACCCAACGTGACGCGGTGATCCTGGCGCACTATTACGTGGCGCCCGAGGTCCAAGCCGTTGCCGATTACGTCGGCGATAGCTTCTACCTGGCAAAGCTCGCCAAGAGCCTGCCGCAGCAGACCATCGTGTTGTGCGGCGTGGAGTTTATGGGCGAGAGCGCCAAGCTGCTCAATCCCACTAAGACCGTGCTGCTGCCCGAGCCGGGCGCAGACTGTCCCATGGCGCACATGGTCAAGCGCGAGACGGTTGACGCGGCGCGCGCCGAGTACGGCGACGACCTGGCCGTGGTGTGCTACGTCAACTCCACGGTCGAGATCAAGAGCTGGAGCGACGTGTGCGTCACCAGTTCCAACGCCGTTAAGATCGTGTCCGAGCTGCCGCAGCAGCATATCCTGTTCATTCCCGACCAAAACCTGGGACGCTTCGTAGCCGAGCAGGTGCCGCAAAAGCACGTCATCCTCAACAACGGCTACTGCCCACGCCATCACATCATCACCGTCGAGCAGATCGTCGACGCGACGGAGGCCCACCCCGACGCGCTCGTGCTGGCGCATCCTGAGTGCAAGGCCGACGTTCTGGCCGAGGCCGACTACATCGGCTCCACCGCCGGCATCATCAAGTATGCCGAGGAGTCCGACGCGAGCGAGTTCATTATCGTGACGGTCCGCGGCGTGCTCTACGAGCTCGAGCGCCGCTGCCAGGGCACCGGCAAGAAGTTCTATTTCCCCGCGGTGCAGCCCACCTGTGTCAACATGGACCTCATCACGCTCGAAAAGCTCGTGCGCTGCCTGGAGACGGGCGAGGGCGAGGTGCAGATCGGCGTCTCGGACGAGGCAGCAGACCAGGCCAAGCTCACGCTCGACCGTATGCTCGAGTACGCAGCACGCTAGAACAATGTTGCATGAGGGACGGTCCCTTATGTCACATTCAAGGGAGAGGATTCCTGTGGAAACCAAGCAATACCCCGATATGGAGTGCGACGTCGTCATTGCCGGCTGCGGCGTGGCGGGTCTGTACGCGGCCCTCAATCTGCCGACGAGCACGCGCGTGATCATGCTCTCCAAGGGCGCGGTCGATGAGTGCGATTCGATGCTCGCGCAGGGCGGCATCTGCGTGCTGCCCGAAGGCTCGGACTACGATGCCTTCTTTGAGGACACCATGCACGCCGGCCACTACGAGAACCGCCGCGAGAGCGTCGACATCATGATTCGCTCGAGCCGCTCGGTCATCAACGACCTGCTAGCGATGGGCGTGGATTTTGAGCGCAAGGCCGACGGCAGCCTCAATTTTACCCGCGAGGGCGCGCACAGCCGTCCGCGCATTGCCTTCCATGCCGACATTACGGGCAAGGAGATCACGACCAAGCTGCTCCAGGCCGTTCGCAAGCTGGACAACGTGCAGATTTTGGAGCACGTGGCCATGACCGACATCCTGACCGCCGAGCGCGATGACGCCACGGTGTGCACCGGCGTCGTCGCCGTAGCCGTGGACGAGGACAACTCGGTTCGCCCCGCCGACGAGCTGGCAAATGCCGCTGAGGGCGTGCATGCCGGTAAGCCGTTTAAGATCCATGCCCGCCACACGCTGTGGGCGACGGGCGGCATTGGCGGCGTCTACGACCACTCGACTAACTACCCGCAGCTCACGGGCGACGCCTGCTACATCGCTCAGGAGCATGGCATTAAGATGGAGCACCTGGACTACGTGCAGATCCATCCCACGGGTCTGTTCTCGCCGCAGCCGGGTCGCACGTTCCTGATCAGCGAGAGCTGCCGCGGCGAGGGCGCGATTTTGCTCAACGCCGCCGGCGAGCGTTTTACCGACGAGTTGCAGCCGCGCGACGTTGTCGCCGCCGCCATCCGCGAGCAGATGAAGCAGGATGACACCGAGCACGAGTGGCTGAGCTTTGCCCCCGTCGAGCGCGACGTGGTGACCGGGCACTTCGCCAACATCCGCGCGCGCTGCCTGGAGGACGGTCGCGACATCCTGGATGAGCCCATTCCCGTTACGCCGACGCAGCACTACTTTATGGGCGGCGTGTGGGTCGACAAGGACGGCCGCACCTCGATGCCCGAGCTCTACGCCGCGGGCGAGACGGCCTGCAACGGCGTTCACGGCAAGAACCGCCTTGCTTCAAACAGCCTGCTCGAGGCGCTGGTCTGGGGTCGTCGCGCCGCGTGGTATATGCGTACCGGCGAGTCGCTGGCCGTGGAGCAGGCGGGCGATCCCGCGCTCGATGGCCGTCATCGCGCCCTGGGCGCCGACCCTCTGGCAATCGATGATTTGGCCCGTGCCGCCGGCACGCAGGCCGTGGAGGAGTAGACCATGAATCCCATTACCATGAAGCTCGTCGTCGATGATCTGATTCTGCAAGCTCTGCGCGAGGACATTACGTTTGAGGACGTGAGCACGGCGAGCGTGTGCCCCACGGCGCGTCCCGCCACGGTGGAGCTTATCGCCAAAGCCGATGGCATCATTGCCGGCCTGGATGTGTTCGCTCGCACCTTTGAGCTGCTGGATTCGCAGAGCTCGGTGCTGTTTGATGTTGCCGACGGTGACGAGGTGCATGCCGGCGACCACGTGGGTCAGGTGCGCGGCGATGCGCGTGTGCTGCTTTCGGGCGAGCGCGTGGCGCTCAACTACCTGCAGCGCATGAGCGGCATCGCTACCTATACGCACAGCATGGCCGCGGCGCTCGAGGGAACCAAGACCGTGCTCGTCGACACGCGCAAGACCACACCGGGCATGCGCGTGTTTGAGAAGGCGGCGGTTGAGATTGGCGGCGGCAGCAACCACCGTTACAACCTGTCGACGGCCGTCATGCTCAAGGACAACCACATCGATGCCGCCGGTGGCGTGACGCGCGCGATCGAGATGGCGCGCGCCCATGCATCGTTTACCACGACGGTCGAGATCGAGTGCGAGAACCTGGACATGGTGCGCGAGGCCGTGGAGGCCGGCGCCGACATCATCATGTTCGACAACATGACCCATGACGACATGGCCGCCGCTATTGAACTTATCGCCGGCCGCGCCAAGACCGAGTGCTCGGGCAACGTGGATGCCAGCAATATCCGCGCGCTTGCCGACCTGGGCGTTGACTTTATTAGCTCGGGCGCCCTGACGCACTCCGCGCCGATCCTCGACCTCTCGCTTAAGCACCTGCGTCTGCTGGACGGTAAATAATGAACGCCCGCGAGCGTCGCCGTGCCATCATGGCCGTGCTCGAGGGGGCCAAGGGGCCCGTATCGGGCAGCGCGCTTGCCCGCGAGGTGGGTGTGAGCCGCCAGATCGTGGTGCAGGACATCGCCCTGCTGCGCGCCGATGGGCACGATATCGTGGCGACCAACCGCGGCTACGTGCTGCAGGAGGCCCCCAGCAGCCCCGCCGTGCCTACGCGCTTGGTCAAGGTTCGCCACAGCGTGGAGCAGGCAGGCGATGAGCTCACGAGTATCGTCGACGCCGGCGGCGCCGTGCTCAACGTGATTGTCAATCACCGCGTGTACGGTAAGATTACGGCCGACCTGGACATCCGCAATCGTCGCGATGTCGAGCGCTATCTGCGCGATATCGAGAGCGGCAAGAGCTTTCCGCTGCTGACGGTGACCAGCGGCTACCACTTCCATCGCATTGCGGCGGAGGACGAACAGACCCTCGACGAGATCGAGGCGATGCTCAAGGAAAAAGGCTACCTAGCAGACCTGATGCCCTACGAAGACGATTTGTCCTAGTCGACGCCGCATCTATAAGTTGCGGTGAAATAGTTCCTAATCGGCATCCAAGACATAAAACAGGAACTATTCCACCGCAACTGCCAAGGGTCCCGCTCCAAATTAGCTGCCCACACATGCAAAAGGAGGCCTCCGCGGCGATGCGGAGGCCTCCTTTTTTGTGCACGGTGTACTTTTGAGTGTGCAGTGGGGGAGTTGTTACTCCTCGACGATCTCGGTGATCGCGCCAGCGGGGCAAGCGTCCTGGCAAGCGCCACAGGCGACGCAGGAGTCCTCGTCAGCGACGGTAGCGACGTCCTGGAGCTCCAGAACGCCAGCGGGGCAGGAGTCGACGCAAACGCCACAAGCGATGCACTCGTCGGCATCAATTACGGGATGAGCCATGGTAGTTTCCTCTCTGTTGACCGACGCTACAGACGATGCGCGCCGGTTTGATTCGGGCAAAAACATACCACGGGAGCGACCGTTTGCAATACCCTCTGGCCGGCATCTTCATACCGTTCGCCGAGTATGCCAAGGTTTACTAAAAAACGCGCAGGTGGGGCCGTTGAGCTGCGTAAATGTTAGCTAAAGGTGACTTGAAATATAGGGCGATTGAGCGTGCTTGCGGAAAGGGCATCCCGTTATTTGGCCGAAACCCGGGTCGCAGTTTCCGGTTGGGCCCGCTAGCGGAAACTGCGACCCGGTATCAGCTCTCAAAACGGGATACGGTTTCCGGTTGAGTCTTCAGACGGAAACTGCGACCCGGAATCCACGCTCAAACCGGGACGAGCTTTCCACAAGACGGCCCCCAGGCACCCCCGGACGCAAACCTCAGCCATCTCTACATAGATCTCGATAGATTTGCCGAGAACTTAAACAGTGCGTCTACCTGCGTATTTGCGAACCTAAACTCTCGGCAATAAGAAATCTTATATGAATTGACTTAGATTTTGTATATTCCGGCCCATAAGGGGATACACTACATCCTGAAAGACAAGCCGAAGCGCCGCGCGACAGATCGTCGAGGCGGCGCGAACGCAAAAGAGAGAGGGAATTTCTAATGAGTAAGATTCTTGGTATCGACCTTGGTACTACTAACTCCGCTATGGCCGTCCTCGAGGGCGGTTCTCCGACCATTATCGTGAACGCCGAGGGCGACCGCACCACCCCGTCCGTCGTGGGCTTCCGTGCCGACGGCGACCGCGTCGTTGGTAAGGCCGCTAAGAACCAGGCTGTCACCAACCCCAAGAACACCGTGTTCTCCATCAAGCGCTTCATGGGCCGCAAGTACTCCGAGTGCACCTCCGAGATCAAGACCGTGCCGTATGAGGTCAAGGAGGGCCAGGGTGGCCGTGCCGTCGTCGACATCGAGGGCAAGGATTACACCGCCGAGCAGGTGAGCGCCATGACGCTCGCGAAGATGAAGGCCGACGCCGAGAAGTATCTGGGCGAGACCGTCACCGACGCCGTCATCACCGTCCCGGCCTACTTCAACGACGCCCAGCGTCAGGCCACCAAGGACGCCGGCAAGATCGCTGGCCTCAACGTCAAGCGTATCGTCAACGAGCCGACCGCTGCTGCTCTTGCCTATGGCCTGGACAAGCAGGGCACCGACCAGCGCATCCTGGTCTTCGACCTGGGCGGCGGCACCTTCGACGTCTCCATCCTCGACCTCGCCGACGGCGTGTTTGAGGTTCTGTCCACCTCGGGCGATAACCACCTGGGCGGCGACGACTGGGATCAGCGCGTCATCGACTGGATGGCCGATAAGTTCCAGCAGGAGAACGGTGTCGACCTGCGTCAGGACCCCATGGCCCTGCAGCGTCTGAAGGAGGCCGCCGAGAACGCCAAGAAGGAGCTCTCCGCCGCCCAGCAGACCACCATCAACCTACCGTTCATCACCATGAACCAGTCCGGCCCGTTGCACCTCAACTACACGCTGACCCGCGCCGAGTTCGAGAAGATCACCCGCGACCTGCTCGAGCGCTGCAAGCAGCCTGTCACCAACGCCCTGCGCGACGCCAAGCTTAAGCTCTCCGATCTGACCGAGGTCATCCTCGTCGGCGGTTCCACCCGTATGCCCGCCGTCCAAGAGCTCGTCAAGACCATGACCGGCAAGCAGCCCAACATGTCCGTGAACCCCGACGAGGTCGTTGCCGATGGCGCTGCCGTCCAGGGCGGCGTGCTTACCGGCGACGTCGAGGGCATCCTGCTGCTCGACGTTACCCCGCTGTCGCTGGGCGTCGAGACCATGGGCGGCATCATGACCAAGATGATCGACCGCAACACCACGATCCCGACCTCCAAGACCGAGGTCTACTCCACCGCTGCCGACAACCAGACCAGCGTCGAGATCAACGTGCTCCAGGGCGAGCGCGAGCTTGCTCGCGACAACAAGTCGCTCGGTAAGTTCCAGCTGACCGGCATCCCGGCTGCCCGCCGCGGCGTGCCGCAGATCGAGGTTACCTTCGACATCGACGCCAACGGCATCGTCAAGGTTTCCGCTAAGGACAAGGGCACCGGCAAGGAGCAGCAGATCACCATCTCCGGCTCCACCGCGCTTTCCGATGACGAAGTCGATCGTATGGTCAAGGACGCCGAGGCTCATGCCGAGGAGGACAAGAAGCAGAAGGAAGAGGTCGAGGTTCGCAACCAGACCGACAGCCTGTGCTACTCCACCGAGCAGACCCTCAACGAGCTGGGTGACAAGGTTTCCGCCGACGTGAAGTCCAAGGCCGAGGCCGCTATCGCCGACGCCAAGAAGGCGCTCGAGGGCTCTGACGTCGAGGCCATCAAGGCCGCCGGCGAGTCCCTGCAGTCCGTGGCCTACGAGCTGGCCCAGGTTGTCTACGCCGACGCTCAGCAGCAGACCGACGGTGCCGCAGGCGCCCAGCCTGCCGACGATGATGTTGTCGACGCCGACTACGAGGTTGTGGACGACGAGGACAAGTAATCATGTCCGCTCGTAAAGCTCGCACGGAGGCGGCCGCCGTTGGTGCCGCCCCCGTTGACTCTGAGGAGAAGGACGTGAAGATTCCCGTAGAGGCCGCAGACGTTACCGAGGCCAACGAGGCCCCGGCCGCCGAGGCTGCCGAGAACCAAGTAGAGGATTCCAACAAGGAGGCGACGATGACCGAGGACGAGATGGTGGAAGCCGCTATCCGCGCCGGTGAGGAAGCCGCCGACAACGACTTTAAGCTCAAGTTCGAGCAGGCTCAGAAAGAGCTTGCCGACGTGCGCAACGAGCTCGATGCTGCGGCAGAGGCTCAGAAGGCCGCCGAGGACAAGGCAAAGGACGCCACCGAGCGCACCGCCCGTCTGCAGGCCGACTGGGAGAACTTCCGTCGCCGCACCGCCAATGAGCGTATCGCCGAGCGCGAGCGCGCGACCGAGAAGCTCGTCACCGCGCTGCTGCCGGTGGTCGACGATATCGAGCGTGCGATCGACCATGCCCGCAGCCAGGAGCTTGCCGACGACTTTAAGCAGTTCGTCGACGGTGTCGACGCGGTGCATGCCAAGCTGCTCGATGTGTTTGCGCACGAGGGCGTTGAGCCCATCGACCCCAAGGGCGAGGCGTTCGATCCGCTCGAGCATCAGGCCGTGGGTCGCGTCGAGGACGCATCGCAGTACGACGAGACCGTCAACGATGTATACCAGAAGGGCTACCGCATGGCGGATCGCATCCTGCGTTCCGCGATGGTGACGGTGACCTACGGTGGCGAGAAGCGCCCCGCACCGGAGCCCGAAGCGGCGCCCGAGGATGCTGCGGCCGATACGGCCGAGAGCACCGAGGAGTAATTGAGAAGGGCCCCGGGGCAACACCCGGGGCCCTTTCTGGCCTAGTGCCATATGAAAGCATGAGCCGCCGTCCGCAGGGGCGGCGGATGAAACAGGAGAGGAGCTACGATGGCTGCAGGCAAAACCTTCTATGACATCCTGGGCGTATCCAAGAGCGCCTCCGACAAAGAGATCAAGAGCGCGTTTCGCAAGCTCGCGCAAAAATATCACCCCGATGCCGGCGGCGACGAGGCCAAGTTCAAGGAGATCAGCGAGGCCTACGAGACGCTTTCGGACGAGAAGAAGCGCAAAGAGTACGACCAGATGCTCATGTTTGGCGGCATGCCGGGCGCGGGCGGCGCGTATGGCGGCGGCTACGGTGCCGGCGCGGGTGCCAGCGGCTGGGGCGACATCTTCGACAGCATCTTTAGCGGTAACGGCGCCTGGGGCAGCGATTGGGGCTCGGGCTTTGCCGGGGCTGCGGGCGCTGCCGGTGCCGGCGCGGGTCGCAGCCGTGCTCGCAAGGGCGGCGACCTGTCGCTGACTGTCGACGTGACGGCCGAGGACGCGTTTCGCGGCGTGACGCACAAGGTCACCTACCGCATTCCCTCGACGGGCGAGCAGCAGACCATCACGGTCTCGGTGCCTGCGGGTGCGGTCGACGGCGGCAAGCTGCGCTACAAGCGTCGCGGCGAGTATGGCGTTGCCGGCGGCGAGCGCGGCGACCTGGTCGTGACCACGCACGTGGAGGAGCATCCACTGTTTAAGCGTAAAGGTGCCGACGTGACCATGGAGGTACCGGTCTCGGTCTATGAGGCGGCGCTTGGCTGCACGGTTGACGTGCCGACGCCCGGCGGTGCGACGGTTCGTCTAAAGGTGCCCGCGGGTACCCAGACGGGCAAGAAGTTCCGCTTTAAAGAGATGGGTGCGCCTGACGTTAAGCATCGCGGGCGCACCGGTGCACTGCTTGTCGAGATCAAGGTGCAGGTTCCCACGAACCTGTCCGATGACGAGCGCGATGCCATGACCAAGCTGCGCGAGGCCGACACGCGCGACTACCGCGAGAAGGTCAACCGTTACAAGGCGACATACTAGGGCGGGCGTGGCGCACGCCCGCGCCCACGGGCTTATGATGGACGATAACGAGACGGAAAGGGGTCAGGTAGCATGGCCGAGGACAATAGGAACAAACCGCTGTACATGATCAGCGTGGCGGCCGAGCTGACCGGCATGCATCCGCAGACTCTGCGCGTCTACGAGTCCAAGGGCTTGGTGAACCCCCAGCGCTCGGGCGGCAACACGCGTCTGTATTCGCGTGCCGATATCGAGCGCCTGGAGCTCATCAACCAGCTGACTGACGAGGGCATCAACCTTGCCGGCGTGGTGCGCATCCTCGATATGAAGGAGCGTGCCGAGGAGCGCGAGCGCGAAAACGAAAAGCTCCGCGCCCGCGTGCGCCAGCTCGAGGACGAGCTGCACGAGTACAAGATGCAGAAGAAGATCACCGCCCTGGCCCCGCGCGACGGCTCAGTTAACCCCGAGCAAGTCATGCGCAAGCTTTTGGGCGCCGGAGGGGATCTCTAGGTTACGCCGTTCTGCCGAACGGCGTAACGGCTCGACGCTGCGCGACGTCCAGAGCGACAATTTGTCATTCAAAAGGCGAGGCATGACCAGAAGGTCAATGCCTCGCCTTTTTCATGCCAACTTGTTCGCTCTGGACGTCGCTCGCTGTCCGTCCTCTACCTGCGGCGTTGCCGGAGTAGGGTAGTTTGGCACTTGGGGACGTTCCTTTTGTGCCGGCACTTTGGGACACTCCTTGTCAGAAGAGTGATGCAAGGTGCTCGTCCTTTACTTTACTGAGATAAAGTGAACGTGTAGATTCGTAACCCACTCGCAACCGTTCTATGGCACGATATTGAACGAATGTATGCTATGCGCCCAAATCTTTTGGGCAGAGTGGGAGACAGTATGGTCAAGCTGTACGAGGACGGCATCTACCTGCGCGGCGGCAGCGAGGTTGTGCCTGCGGCCGAGGCCGCCGAGCGCGGTATTACGCAGACGCCCGAGGATGCCAAGCGTGGCACCATCGCGTATTCGATCCTCCAGGCACACAACACGTCCGGCGACCCCGAGGCGCTCAAGATTCGCTTCGATGCCATGGCGAGCCATGACATCACCTTTGTCGGCATCATCCAGACGGCGCGCGCCTCGGGCATGGAGCAGTTCCCGCTGCCTTACGTGCTCACCAACTGCCATAACTCGCTGTGCGCCGTGGGCGGCACCATCAACGAGGACGACCACGTCTTTGGCCTTTCCGCGGCCAAGAAGTACGGCGGCATTTTCGTCCCGCCGCACATCGCCGTCATCCACTCCTTTATGCGTGAGAACTTCGCCGGTTGCGGCAAGATGATCTTGGGTTCCGACTCGCACACCCGCTACGGCGCCCTGGGCACCATGGCCGTGGGCGAGGGCGGCGGCGAGTTGGCCAAACAGCTGCTGCGCGACACCTACGACGTTGCCTATCCCGGCGTCGTCGCCATCTACCTCACGGGCGCCCCACGCCCCGGCGTCGGTCCGCACGATGTGGCGCTCGCCATCATCCGCGCCGTCTTTGCCAAGGGCTACGTCAAGAACAAGGTCATGGAGTTTGTGGGCCCCGGCATCGCGAGTATGACGACCGACTACCGCAACGGCGTCGACGTCATGACTACCGAGACCACCTGCCTTTCCTCCATTTGGGCAACTGACGAGGACACACACGCGTTTTTGACCATGCACGGCCGCGGCGACGACTACCGCGAGCTCAAGCCCGCCGATGTTGCCTACTACGACGGTTGCGTCGAGGTCGACCTGTCGAGCATTAAGCCCATGATCGCGCTGCCGTTCCATCCTTCCAATGGCTTTGAGATCGACGAGCTCAACGAGAACCTCGAGGACATCCTGCACGAGGTGGAGCTCGAGGCCGCCAAGATCGGCGAGGGCAAGACACACTTTAGCCTGCTCGACAAGATCGTCGACGGCAAGCTGCACGTGCAGCAGGGCGTTATCGCCGGCTGCTCGGGCGGCAACTACGACTCCGTGGTCCAGGCTGCCCGCGTGCTCAAGGGCGCCAACACCGGCTGCGGCGAGTTTTCGCTGTCGGTCTATCCCACAAGCCAGCCCGTGGCGCTCGAGCTCACGCGCCGTGGCTACATCTACGACCTTATGGAGGCCGGTGCGATCGTGCGCACGGCGTTCTGCGGCCCGTGCTTCGGTGCCGGCGACACGCCCGCCAACAACGGCCTTTCGATCCGCCACACCACGCGCAACTTCCCCAACCGCGAGGGTTCCAAGCCGGGTAATGGCCAGCTGAGCGCCGTGGCCCTGATGGACGCCCGCTCCATTGCGGCGACGGCTGCCAACGGCGGCATCCTGACGCCGGCGACCGACCTGCCCGAGGAGACTTGGGACGAGGCCTGCGAGTACACCTTTGACGATGCGCCGTACAAGAAGCGCGTGTACTGGGGCTTTGGCAAGGCGGAGCCTGCCGACGAGCTGGTCGAGGGTCCCAACATCAAGCCGTGGCCCGCGATGGAGCCCCTCGGCGACGACATCCTGCTTAAGGTGTGCTCCAAGATCATGGACCCGGTCACCACGACCGACGAGCTTATTCCTTCGGGCGAGACGAGTTCCTTCCGCTCCAACCCGCTGGGTCTGGCCGAGTTTACGCTCAGCCGTCGCGATCCGGCCTACGTGGGTCGTTCCAAGGAGGTCGACGCCGTGGAGAAGCGCCGCGTGGCCGGTGAGGCCGCAGGCGACCTGGCGGCAATCGATGCCGAGCTTGCCAGCGTGTTTGAGGCGCTGGCCGGTGCGGGCGTCGCGGCAGACGCCAAGGCGACCGAGTACGGCTCCATGCTCTATGCCAAAAAGCCCGGTGACGGTTCTGCCCGCGAGCAGGCCGCGAGCTGCCAGCGCGTGATTGGCGGTCTGGCCAACATCGTCCACGAGTACGCCACTAAGCGCTATCGCTCCAACGTGATGAATTGGGGCATGGTGCCCTTCCAGATGGAGGCCGAGCCCAACTTTGAGGTGGGCGACTACGTCTTTGTGCCGGGTATACGCGACGCGCTCGATGGCGACCTAAAGGACATCGCCGCCTACGTGGTGCGCGCCGACGGCACGGTCGAGCAGATTGAGCTCTACATTGCCGATATGACGGCAGAGGAGCGTGCCATCGTCAAGGCCGGCTGCCTGATCAACTACAACAAGTTTAAGGCCGCTGCCGAGTAACGCACTTAATTGTCCGCCCGGGGCTTACCCTTTCCCGCCCGCTCACGCGCTTCGCGAGGGTCGCGTTCGGGAAAGGGTAAGCCCCGGGCTACATTTCTGCGTTCTCGTTGGGTCTTGAGGGACGCTAATAAATAGACTTGCTTGATGCCGCCTCTTTTTATTGGGGCGGCTTCTTTGTTGGACCACCACAATGGGGACAGGCACCTTTGTGGTGGTGGGGAACGAGCTCGATGTTGTTGTGATTGTTGAGCGGTATGTTAATGAGCGTCTCTACAGGATTTCATCTGGGCTGGCGGGCTTGGTTGTTTTGGGGATGCCGAGTTTGGATGACGCGAAATCGTCAACATTGTCCTTAATTCCGTCTTTGGTGTAGACAGTGACCATATAGGTGCTGTGTCCGAATTCGCCCTTGTCGCGTGTTGCCCAGGCATCCCAGTAGGCGGCCCTGTTTCGCCCTTTGATTTTTCCGACACGGCGGAGTTCTGTTCGCTTTAATTTCTGGTTGCTATAGATGGTTCGACCGGCCTCCTCGGTGAGCCCGCACTGTCCAAGCATCTTGTCGAGGACTTGGTTCATGTGGCGCTCATCGGTGTTTGGTGCGTAGTCGTAGGCAAGGCCGATGGAGTCGAGTGGCTGGTCGTCGATTAGATAGTTTAGCGCCTGAGGTCCAAGGCAGAAATAGGGGGAGCATCCGTCGATCTGACCGAGCAACGGTAACTTGGACTGCCAAAGTCCGGTGGGAATTGCATATTCGTAGAACACGCCACGGCAGACAAAGGAGAGCGAGGTGGCACGCGAGCCGGCGTCGATCATCCCGCAAAGATCGAAGGGCGAGGCGATACCAAAAGAAAAGGGCGTGATGACGATAAGGAAGAGCATCACGATGGGTATGGCGAGAATGGCGATGACGTTGCGACCGGTGGAATGAGGCGGCTTCATATGCGCTCCTCGAGACAAAGATCTGTTGAGGATAGGCAGAAATGGATATGTTCAGAGAACAATTCAAGTTTAATCTCATGGCGCGAGATGGTCGACCGTTAGCGTCGAAAACCACCACAAAGGTGCCTGTCCCCTTTGTGGTGGTTCTCGGTTTGTCTCGATTTGTAACAGATAGAGCTCTATTTGCCGAGTAGATGTTACAGATTGAGACAAACGGGTGCCGCTGAACAATTCGTCTCGATTTGTAACATCTGGAGCCAGAAACGGTCGATAGATGTTACAGATTGAGACGGTAGCGCACCTGTGCGGCGGCGGGCCGACATCTTTACCCCTATCTTTCAATCACTCAGAAAATCTTATATATAGAGACTTAGATTTGTGTATAAGATCGCGCAAAGCTGGCAACAATACTTCTCGAACAACGTGAAGCCGCCCCGTAGGGCGGCCACCCCAAGAGAGGTGATTCCATGAGAATCGATAAGCTAGCAATGACGTCGCGCGAGGCGCTGCAGACCGCCATGAGCGCGGCTGCCGATGCGCAGGCCGGCGCGGTGGAGCCGATCCACCTGCTGTCCGCCCTGCTCGGTGCCGGCGAGCGCAATATCTCCGTGATCATTGAGCGCATCGGTGCCGACCCGGCTCAGCTTGCACGCTCCACACAGGATGCCATCGACCACGCGCCCAAGGTTTCGGGCGAGGGCCAGCAGATGGGCCTGTCCAACGAGCTCGTCCGCGTCATCGAAAAGGCCGAGAAGAAGGCCACCAAGATGGGCGACAGCTTTGTGGTGACTGAGCATCTGCTCATGGCACTTGCCGAGGACAAGGGCGAGGCGGGCCGCGTGCTGCGCGACGCCGGCGTGACCAAGGAGCGCATCGAGCAGGTCTACGAGGAGCTGCGTGGCGATGACCGCGTGACATCTGCCGAGGACAAAACCCAGTTTGAGGCGCTGGAGCAGTACGGTCGCAACATCTGTGACCTCGCCCGCGCCGGCAAGCTCGACCCGGTCATCGGCCGTACCGACGAGATCCGCCGTACCATTCAGGTCCTGTCCCGCCGCACCAAGAATAACCCTGTGCTCATCGGCGAGCCGGGCGTCGGCAAGACGGCCATCGTCGAGGGCATCGCCCAGCGTATCGTGGCCGGCGACGTGCCGAGCACCCTGCGCGACCGCGACCTTATCGAGCTCGACATGAGCGCGCTGGTCGCCGGCGCCAAGTACCGCGGTGAGTTCGAGGACCGCTTGAAGGCCGTGCTCAAGGAGGTACAGAAGTCCGAGGGCAAGGTCATCCTGTTCATCGATGAGCTCCACACCATCGTGGGTGCGGGTGCTACCGAGGGTTCTATGGACGCCGGCAACATCCTCAAGCCGGCGCTCGCCCGCGGCGATCTGCATGCGATCGGCGCGACCACGCTCGACGAATACCGCAAGTACATCGAGAAGGACGCGGCGCTCGCCCGTCGTTTCCAGACCGTTATGGTGAGCGAGCCTACCGTCGAGGACACCATCTCAATCCTGCGTGGCCTCAAGGAGAAGTACGAGATCTTCCACGGCGTGCACATCACCGATAGCGCGCTCGTGGCTGCCGCCGACCTCTCCGATCGCTATATCGCCGACCGCTTCCTGCCCGACAAGGCCATCGACCTGGTCGATGAGGCCGCAAGTCGCCTGCGCATGGAGCTCGACAGCATGCCGGTCGAGATCGACGCCACCACGCGTCAGCTCACCCAGCTGCAGATTGAAGAGCAGGCGCTCATGAAGGAGACCGACGACGCCTCCAAGGAGCGTCTGGAGGCCCTGCGCCAAGAGATTGCCGAGGTCCAGGAAAAGCTCAACGTGCAAAAGGCCGGCTGGCTCAACCAGAAGAACGCCATCGACCACGTGCAGGAGCTTAAGGGCCAGCTCGACGAGGCCAAGAGCGAAGAGGAGCGCGCGACGCGCAACGGCGACCTGGGCCGTGCGTCCGAGCTACGCTACTCCGTGATTCCGGGTCTGCAGCAGCAGATTCAGGATTCTGAGGCTGCGCTCGAGGCGCAAAAGCAGCAGGACGGCGAGGGCCTCAACGAGCAGGTGACCTCCGATGAGATCGCCGAGGTTGTGAGTGCCTGGACCGGCGTGCCCGTGTCCAAGATGATGCAGGGCGAGCTCGACAAGCTGAAGGGCTTGGAGGGTGAGCTGCATAAGCGCGTCATCGGCCAGGACGAGGCCGTCTCCGCCGTGGCCGCGGCCGTGCGTCGCAGCCGTGCGGGCCTTTCCGATCCGGACAAGCCCATCGGCAGCTTCTTCTTCCTGGGCCCCACCGGCGTGGGCAAGACCGAGCTCGCCAAGGCGCTTGCCGAGTGCCTGTTCGACGACGAGCGCGCGCTCGTGCGTATCGACATGTCCGAGTACATGGAGAAGTTCAGCGTCCAGCGTCTGATCGGTGCGCCCCCGGGATACGTGGGTTACGACGAGGGCGGCCAGCTCACCGAGGCCGTGCGCCGTCGTCCCTACTCCGTGATCTTGCTCGACGAGATGGAGAAGGCCCATCCGGATGTCTTTAACGTGCTGCTGCAGGTGCTCGACGACGGTCGCCTGACCGACGGTCAGGGTCGCCAGGTGTCCTTCAAGAACACGATCATCATCATGACGTCTAACGTGGGCTCCAAGGCTATCGCCGAGCTTTCCGGCAAGGACGAGGAGGAGATGCGCCATCAGGTCGACGCGGCCATGGCTCAGACCTTCCGCCCCGAGTTCCTCAACCGTATCGACGATATCGTGGTGTTCCATCCGCTCGGTATGGCGCAGATCGAGAAGATCGTCGACATCCAGCTCGCCGACGTCCGCGCGCGTCTGGCCAAGGAGCGCATGACGCTTGCCATCACCCCGGCGGCCAAGCAGATGCTCGCCGTGGGCGGCCTGGACCCGGTCTTTGGCGCCCGTCCGCTCAAGCGTCTGGTTCAGCGCGAGGTCGTGGATGCCATCGCCGCCGCTATCATCGACGGCACGGTGCGCGAGGGCGATCAGGTGACGGTCGATGTCGACAAGGACGGTGGCTTTACCGTCGTGTGCGACAACACGCCGGCGGCCACCTACGAGGTCCCCGACGCAGAGTAAATTATGGGGCCGGCTTTAACCGCACCTCATCGCAAAACGCCAAGGGCGGCGGATCCAATCGGGTCCGCCGCCCTTTTTCGTGCGACAATCGATGATGTTGAGCATGAGCACATGGCAAGGAGATATGCAGATGAAAGACGAGAACAAGACGCACGCACCGGTTGCTGAGGCAGCGCCCGCCGCGCCGGTCGCACCGAAGGCTTCTCCCAAACCGGCGCCCAAGCCGCGCGACCCCTACATCCGTGCCGAGAACGAGGACGATGACGGCTACGATCCCTACAGCGATCGCCGCCCCGAGCGCGAGCCGATGTTCGAAGCCGACCCCTGGCGCTAAGTGCCACCCAAAAGGCCACCAATAAGTTGCGGTGAAATAGGGACTGTTTTGCGGTTTGACCAGCAAAAACAGCCCTATTTCACCGCAACTTATTGGTGGCCTTTTTTCACCGCAACTGCGTTAGGGATTTTTCTACAGGGGGAGGGTAGTCAAAAAAGCCCCGTCCCAAATTGACTGCTCGGGGAGTCGCATTCGAGCTCGGTTGTCCTCTTAGCCACTCGATATCCTTCGGAGCAATAACGGTGATAAAACTTGCTTAAGTGTTAATCAAGCTACACACAATCTTGCTCTCTAATTAATCAAGAATCGCTATAATTTTGATTAGCTAGAGAGCAAGATTGGAGAATCATGGCATTCAACGACTTGATCGCCCAGAAAATAAAGGACTTTGAACAGCAGGGGGTTCCGCAGGTCTTTGAGCGAGACCTTGATCTAGGAAACCCACAGGAGCCAAAGCGCGACAACATCGTAAATGTGATTGTGGGGGCCCGCCGTTGTGGAAAGACGTATCGCCTGTATCAGGAGATGCGGCGGCTTCAGAGCCGGGGCGTCGAGCTTGACCGGATGCTTTACTTCAATTTTGAGGATGAGCGCTTGCGCCCGTATGAGCCATCGCTGCTGGCGGACGTGCTCGACACGTTCTATGCGCTGTATCCTGTTGCTCGAACCGAGGGCGCTTACATTTTCTTTGACGAGATCCAGGAAATTCCCGAATGGGGTGCGTTTCTGCGGCGTGTAGTCGATACGGAGAAAGCGACCGTCTATGTGACGGGATCTTCTTCTAAGATGCTGTCCTCAGAACTTAAGAGCGAGTTCAGGGGTCGTTCTCTTGTGCGAGAGCTTTTTCCGTTGAGTTTTTCGGAATACGTTCGATATAAGACGGGGAGCGTTCTCGAGCCAGATGCGACCTTTTCCCCGAGCGATGCAGCGCTGCTTCGACATCATCTGATCGGGTATCTTGAACAAGGGGGATTCATCGCGACACTTGAGCAGACGCCCACAGACGCGATTCAGCTGCTACAGGAATATGCTTCGCGAACGGTCGCTATGGACGTCGTTGAGCGTTACGACGTCAAGAACCCTCGCCTGGCATCGCTGTTCTTGACGCGGTGTATGGCATCTTCGGGACGAGAGCTGTCAGTGAACAAAGTGTACAACGAGTTCAAGAGCAGACAGATACCCGTCAGTCGTAATTCGCTCAGCGATTTACTTGAGTATTATGAGGACGCCTACCTGTTATTATCTGTGCCGGAGTTCACGCGTTCACTGGCAAATAACATGCGGTCTGCGTCTAAGGTCTACGCTGTCGACCCTGCGATGTTTGGAGCATTCTCTCCCGCATCAGCATTGGACCAGGGCCAGAGGCTCGAGACCGCAGTGTTCAATGCGCTAAGAAGAAAGACTCCCGCGGTGAGGACCGGCTCGGTCTGCCGCCTGCTGATCAAAGAGAAGAGCAAAAGCCATGAGGTGGACTTTGTGGCTGGGGACGCGCTTCTCATGCGGGCTTATAGCCTGATTCAGGTGAGTGCGGATATGGCACGTGAGAAAACGCGCGAGCGCGAAATTGCCGCGCTTGATGCCTCGATGGCCCAGTTCGATCTTGGCGAGTCGGCAATCGTTACCATGGATGAACAGACCGATATTTCATGCGAGCACGGTGTGGTCCACGTTGTGCCCGCATGGAAGTGGCTCCTTGCCTAATCATCTATGGACCTGTGGGGTCAGGACCTCCTGGCTCCCTCATCACGGTTGGGGAGCACCTTGCTGCGCCAGGCTAGTCCTGGGCTTTGATACTCGGCATCAGAATCTGGGCGAGGTAGTCGGTCTCGAGTTTGGCGGCGGCGTCGGCCTTGCCGTCTTTGCCGACCAGCACGTTCTTGATCTGGCTATAGGTATAGCGGTTGCCGGTCGTAAGCTCGACAAGCTCAATGGCCGTGTCCATGGGGTAGGTTGACACGGGGTTCTGCGTCTGTCCGTTGATGGTCTGGGGCACCACGTACGGATAGACGGGGCCGCTGGCGTAGACGGTATAACCGTTGCCTAGATTGGCCGCGCCCAAAACCGTATCGCCTTCATCGGGCGTAAAGCTCTCGCCCTCGCGCACCGCGACGAGCGTCACGAGCGGCGTATTGGCGTCGTCGCCCAGATAGATGCATAGCGTGCTTCCGTTTTGCCAAGTTGCGACCTTGCCGTACCACTCGACGGGAATATCGAGCTGGTAGAGGTCGGTTGCCTTGTGGCGAGCGTCAGCATCACGGGACGCCTGTGCCTTTTGCGCGCTCACGGCATTGACGGCGGCGTCGCGCCGCGCGGTTGCTGCCTGCTGGAGCACTTTGGCAGCCGCGGCGGAGCTCGCACCGCCCTCCTCGGCATACTTGGCGGCGGCATCGATCTGGTCGTCAGTCACCGTGTCGGCCGAAGGCACCTTGAGCTTAAAGGTGGCCTGGGCACTTAAATCCTGTCCATCGCTCTTAACGGTGACCTGCGTCTTGGTGGTCGGGACGGTATAGATGGTGCCGTCGGCCGCGATGGGGGAGGCAGCGATGGAGAGCGTGTAATCGCCGGGCAGCAGTTTGATGCCGCGGCCGTGCTCGTCAACGTAGAGCATTTCGCTCACGGAAGAACCGTCGGAATCTTGTCCGCTCACCTGCACGGGAATCTTGGAGCCAGTTGAGCAGTCGAGGCCCGCGGCATGCACGCCAATCTGCACCGACATCATGGTATGGGCGTTTGCGGCAAGCACGGCAGCCTGCTCTTGTTGATATCCGTTCCAGGCAGCATAGCCTGCGCCGCCGGCAACAAGCGCGACGGCTACGACGCCGGCAACCATCAGATTGCGGCGCTTGGGCGACATTTTGCGATGGCGAACCTCGGCCTCGCGTGCCGAGGGAACGGACGGCAGGGGAATATCGCCCATGGCGATGGTCTCGTCCACGGCAGGCGCAGAGCCTAAGCCAGGGAGCTCGCGGGTCAGCGAATCTTCGGCCGGCAAGTTGTCGAGCAAGATGGTTTCCTCGCTCGTGTCGGATTCGGGCTGGTCGTCGGCCTCGCATTCGGTGTCTTCGTGATCTGCCTCATCTTCGGCAGGCTCAACGTCGTCTGCATCCTGATCATCGGACTGCGCCTCGGCTTCCGACTCATCCTGCACATCAACGCCCGAATCGTCAAACGCAATCTCATCAAGTGAAATCCGGTCTAGGCTCTCCAGGGCTTCGGCACACGCTTCTGCATCTTGGGCCGCATCCTCTTGGCCCATCGTCTCATCATTCATACATCCCCCAAGCTCAATATCGGGACAACACTGTACCCAAAAACGGGACCCCATAGAGCCGCCGTATGATTTGAAATCCGATTTTATATGTGCGCGTGTTTTTGAATAGATGATGATTAGAGACGCAACGACAAAAGCCCCCGGAAAGCGAGTGAAACGCTTTCCGGGGGCTCTGCGAGACATTGGATTGAAAATCTGGCAGGCGGGCCTATGCCCAGGTGCCAACAGCGACCAACATGTTACTCGGCGTGTGCGTAATCCACCTTGGCGCGGCGAGCGGTAGCCTTCTCCCAATCGCTGGTGCCCTCAAAGACATCCTGCTTGTAGGGATTGCGGCCGAGCTTTTTGGCGCGGTAGGCGATGTAGATGATCGCGGCGACGTTGGCGATCAGTGCGGCGATCGAGACCGCGGTAGCGGCGCCGGGGTCGAGCGTGGAGTGGGTCACAAAGACGGACTCCTCCTGGAAGTACGGGAACACCTGGGCAAACATGCACCAAATGGCCAGCGTAAAGGCGCGGTTCTGGATCCAGCCGCCCTTGTTCCAGATAAAGGCGGCGACGGTGGGCGCCAACAGCAGCGCAAAGCCGCAGAACCAGGAATGGGTGGGCAGGCAGTTGTAGGTGTAGCAGAAGTTCCAGATGTCGTAGGCGATGATGTAGACCCAGGTCATGTCGGGCCACAGCATGTCGGTTTGATCCTCGGAGGCGTAGACGCTCCACCAACCGGTCATGCAGAAGATGTTGATGATACCGGCGATGCCGTTGAACACGTTGTTCCAGCCGGCCAGCTGCGTAGCACCTTCGGAGGTGACCCAGGTGGACTCGCCCAGGACAAAGAAGTGGTAGGCGCTCTCGAAGTCGGACACGACGGCAATCATGATGTTGATGGCGACGATCACAAACGGCCACGCACGGAACCAATGCGCCTTGCCGATCTTTCCCCACTGGTACTTAATGGCAATGAAGCCCCAGCAACCGGCCAGCGCAGCGTATACCTTGGCGTAGTGGAACCAGCTGTTCTGGTACACATGGGTGGGGTTGGTGAGCGCCCACTCGGCACCCTGCGAAACGCCGATGGCGATGGCGACGCAGTAGATGGTCATGGCCAGCGGAGCCACGCCAAAGATGATTGCCGCGCCCAGCTTAGTGCGGCGGCCGACCTCGTTGAGCACGATCAGGCCGATAAAGACCATGGCCCAGCCGGCCCAGTGGATAAGGGTATCGCTACCCCAAACATCGAACAGCATGCTGCTCTCCTTTCACACGCCCGCGGCCCCTCTTCTGATCGCGGGCAGTTTGGCCAAATGTCGTCAGTTCTGGGGCTTGCGCTCCGGATACTTGGCGGTATAGCCCTCGATGTGGAGTGTCGAGGCGATGATTTCCTTGACCGTTTCGTCGGGCACATCGGGGTGCGTGCGGATATACATCAAAAGACCCATGATGAGGGTGTAGAACGTCTCGTAGACATGGTCGATGCGTAGCTCATGATGGGCGACAAAATCCACTACGGTGGTGTCGCAGATATACTGCGCCACGCGCTGGACCACGTTGTGCAAAAAGCCGCCGTAGAGCGCGCCGCTGCTCGAGGTAAGCGTGCTCGGCAGCTCGTGGCCGCTGGCGACCAGGCGCTTAAAGAGCGGGGCGACGGTGTCGAGCGCGCCCTCGATATCACCGACGGTGCGGTCGGCGTTCCACCGCTCGAGTTCGGAGATAAAGCCGTCGATCGCCTCGTCCATAACAGCGGTGACGGCGGCGTCCATGTCGGCGAAGTAATGGTAGAACAATGAACGCGTGCAGCCGGCTCGCTTGGTCACGGCCGATACCGATAGGTGGGACACGCCCAGCTCGGAGCTTACGGTGCGCACGGCATCGAGGATCTCGCGACGGCGTTCGTCGCCCGTCAGGCGCTTTGCCGCGCTATCGGATGCGGGAACGGTATCGACCACAGAGGTATCTGCCGTGTTGTTGCCCATGTTTTTGCCGCCTTTCATCCTCTTTTGCCTGACCGTTCGCCTAACAGTCTTGAATATTGTTGACGGTTCGTCAATACTATTTTTGACACAATGTCAACAATGGCGGGTGAACGGCATGGGGGCATGCCCGGCCTGCAAAAAAAGAGGGGCGCCGCGGTCCCGCCGGGCTGTGGCAAGAGAAGGGACAACCATGATTCTCAACGGACCGGGGATTAGCTACACCGAGCCCGACATCGGTTCGGAGTTCGTGCCGCCGCTGCCGGAGCATCCGCGCGAGGCCATCGTCAAGCTGTGCGAGCACTGCACTAACCGCCTGCTGCATCGCGACGAGCTGCTGGGCTACGAGTACTGGTCGTTTGCCGAGGCCGCAACTGACGAGCAGGCCGAGGTACTCTGCAAGATGAAGATGCGCCGTCCCTACACGCTGCCCGAGATGGTCAAGCTCACCGGCATGCCCGAGGCCCAGATCGAGAAGATGCTCGACGATATGAGCTACACCGGCCTGCTCGAGTACAACTGGGAAAATCCCGAGCGCGCCAAGCAATGGGTGCTGCCCATGCTGGTGCCGGGTTCCGCCGAGTTCCTCAACATGCGCGTGAGCCAGCTCGAGGAGCACCCGGTCTACGCCAAGTTCTTTGAACAGGCATCCAAGGGCCCGCTGTCCAAGGCCACACCGATGGTGCCGCCCGGAGGCGCCGGTATCGGCATGCACGTCATTCCGGTCGAGAAGGCCATTGACGCCGCGAGCACGTCGGTGCCTATTGAGCATATTGAGCACTGGCTCGACAAATACGAGGGTAAGTATGCCGCTAGCACCTGCAGCTGCCGCGCGAGCCGTCGCGTGATGGGTGAGGGCTGCGCCGACGACCCGGCCGATTGGTGCATCGCCGTGGGCGATATGGCCGACTACGTGGTCGAGACCGATCGTGGCCATTACGTGACCCGCGACGAGGTCTACGACATCCTGCGCCAGGCCGAGGACAACGGCTTTGTGCACCAGATCACCAACATCGACGGCGAGAACAAGATCTTCGCCATCTGCAACTGCAACGTCAACGTGTGCTACGCCCTGCGCACCTCGCAGCTGTTCAACACGCCCAACCTGTCGCGCTCGGCCTATGTCGCCAAGGTCGAGAAGGACAAGTGCGTGGCCTGCGGTCGCTGCGTTGAGGTGTGTCCGGCCGGTGCCGCTAAGCTGGGCCAGAAGCTCTGCAGCAAAAAGGCCGGCGGACAGGTGCCCGAGTATCCGCGCCAGGAGCTGCCCGATGCCACCAAATGGGACCACACCAAGTGGTCGCCCAACTACCGCAATGACAACCGCATCGAGACGCACAAGTCCGGCACCGCGCCCTGCAAGACGGCCTGCCCCGCGCATGTTGCCGTTCAGGGTTATTTGAAGCTCGCGGCGCAGGGTCGCTATGACGAGGCCCTAGCACTCATTAAGCGCGAGAACCCGCTGCCCGCTATCTGCGGCCGTGTGTGCAACCGCCGCTGTGAGGATGCCTGCACCCGCGGCCGTGTGGACGCCGCCGTGGCCATCGACGAGGTCAAGAAGTTTATCGCCCAGCGCGATCTGGACGCCGCGACCCGCTATGTCCCGCCCGTGGTGACGCCGACGCGTGCCGGCGGCTTCGACCAGAAGATCGCCATCATCGGTGCCGGCCCGGCCGGTCTGTCCTGCGCTTTTTATCTGGCCGAGAAGGGCTATAAGCCCGTCGTGTTCGAGAAGAACGAGCGTCCGGGCGGCATGCTCACCTACGGTATTCCCAGCTTTAAGCTGGAGAAGGACGTTATCGAGGCCGAGGTCGAGATCATTCGCCTGATGGGTGCCGAGTTCCGCTATGGCGTGGAGGTCGGTCGCGACGTGACGCTCGACGAGCTGCGCGCGCAGGGCTTTAAGGCCTTCTACGTTGCCATTGGCTGCCAGGGCGGCCGCCTTGCCGGCATTCCGGGCGAGGATGCCGAGGACGTGACCGTAGCCGTCGACTTTTTGCGCGAGGTCAACAGTGGCAAGATCGACGCGTTGCCCGGCCGCACCATTGTGGTGGGCGGCGGCAACGTGGCTATCGACGTTGCCCGCAACGCCTGCCGTCTGGGTTCTGAGCACGTTGAGATGTTCTGCCTGGAGAGCGAGGCCCAGATGCCCGCCAGCGAGGAAGAACGTCGCGAGGCCGTTGAGGACGGCGCGCACATCAGCTGCGGCTGGGGCCCCAAGGAGATTCACTTGGACGAGGCCGGTCGTGTGTGCGGTATCACCTTCAAGCGCTGCACGCGTGTCTTTGACGACGAGGGCCGTTTTGCGCCCGAGTACGACGAGAACGACCTGCGCCGTGTCGATGCCGACCGTGTCGTCATGTCGATTGGCCAGTCCATTGTGTGGGGCGACCTGCTGGCTGGCTCCAAAGTGGAGCTCGGCCGCGGCCAGGGTGCCCTTGCCGATCCCCAGACCTACCAGACCGCCGAGCCAGACATCTTTGTGGGCGGCGACGTCTACACCGGCCCCAGCTTTGCCATCGACGCCATCGCCGCCGGCCACGAGGCCGCGGTGTCCATCCATCGCTTTGTGCAGCCGGGCTCCACGCTCACCATCGGCCGCAACCAGCGCCGCTACACCGCGCTCGACCGCGACGATGTCGTGATCGAGAGCTACGACAACGCGAGCCGCGAGGTTGCGCATGTAGACCGCGAGCGCGAGAAGGCCGCGCCGTTTAGCGAGTATGTTGAGACCTTTACCGAGGAGCAGGTGCGCGCCGAGACCGACCGCTGCCTGGGCTGCGGCGCCTCGATCGTCGACCCTAACAAGTGCATCGGCTGTGGCCTGTGCACCACCAAGTGCGCGTTCGACGCCATCCATCTGGATCGCGACCGCCCCGAGTGCTCCACGATGGTCAAATACGAGCAAAAGCTCCCAAGCCTCGGCAAGTACGCTCTAAAGCGTGCCATCAAGATTAAATTTGGTCGTAAATAGGTAGCCATGGCGGGTAAGGGGACGGCGCAGACTAGATCTCGTCGTCCCCTTGCTTTGAGTTTGCATCGAATCAACCTCTGCAGAAAGGGTTTCGCCTTGCATGAATTGGGAATCGTCTATCACATCATTCGCGATGTTGAGAATGTGGCGCGCGCTCATGGCGTGCGTCGCGTTTCGAGCGTCACGCTGCTGCTGGGCGAGGTCTCGGGCGTCGTTCCCGACTTGCTGCTCGACGCTTGGCGCTGGGTAGCAGATAAAAAGCCTATCGCGCAGGGCGCGGAGCTTATCGTGGAGCCCGTCGAGGCCGTGACGCATTGCGAGGCGTGTGGCTGCGACTACGCGACGGTCGAGCACGGCAAGACCTGTCCCCATTGCGGTAGCGGCGAGACCTATTTGCTGCAGGGCCAAGAGGTAATGATCAAACAGATCGAGACCCCCGACGAGGACCCGGCAGACGCTGCTCCTGACGGCCTCTCCGACGCCCCCGATGCCGTCGACGCCGCCAACCCTCTCCACATCGCCTAACATCTAATGTCTACATGGGCTAGAGTTCTAAACATATTTGCTTCGGTTAGTCAAGTCATGTCTGTTTAAACAAAATGGTGGCACGCAGACGCATTGGGATTCACCTAAAAGCGGTCTTAACGAACGGTGCACCTTTATATGTCTTTGAAAACAATCAGCAAATCACGTTTTAGCAGGCAATGAGCTATAAGCCAGCAATGTAATCAATTTGTAACAAACTTAGACGTTTAAACAAATAATCCAACCATTTGCGAATTTAGCTATAATTCCACAATCCAAACAGGTATACTCCTTTCATGTCGTGTAGGAAATACGTAGACAAAAAGGAGGTTATGTGATGGTAAGTATTGTTCTTGCTAGCCACGGGGACTTGGCAGCTGGAATCAAGCAGACGGGCTCGATGGTCTTTGGCGATCAGCCGTCTGTTGCCGTGGTCTCGCTCGAGCCGAGCATGGGTCCCGACGATTTCCGTGCCAAGGTCGAGGAAGCAGTCGCTTCCTTCGAGGACCAGGAGCAGGTGCTCTTCCTCGTTGATCTGTGGGGCGGCACGCCGTTCAACCAGATCAGCGGGCTCATCGAGGGCCACGATTCCTGGGCTATCGTCACCGGTGTCAACCTGCCTATGCTCATCGAGGCATATTCGCAGCGCTTTGACGCAAAGAACACTGCACATGCGATCGCAAAACATCTCGTGACTGAGGCTAAGGCTGGCGTGCGCGTCAAGCCCGAGTCTCTGGAGCCCGAGGAGAAGAAGCCGGCTGCGGCCGCCGCTGCTCCTGCAGGCGCCATCCCTCCGGGAACGGTCATCGGCGATGGGCACATCAAGATCGCCCACGTCCGTATCGACACCCGTCTGCTTCATGGCCAGGTGGCCACCACGTGGACCAAGCAGATCAACCCCAACCGCATCATCGTGGTTTCCGACGGCGTTGCTCACGACGAGCTCCGCAAGACCATGATCGAGCAGGCTGCCCCTCCGGGAGTCCATGCCAACGTCGTGCCCATCAAGAAGATGGCCGAGGTCGTCAAGGACACGCGCTTTGGTGACACCAAGGCCATGCTGCTCTTTGAGAATCCGCAGGATCTGCTCAAGGCCATCGAGGCCGGCGTCGACATCAAGGAAGTCAACATCGGTTCCATGGCTCATTCCAAGGGCAAGGTCGTCGTCACCAACGCCGTCGCTATGGGCGATGACGACGTCAAGACTCTCGAGGCCCTCAAGGCCAAGGGCGTCAAGTTCGAGGTCCGCAAGGTTCCTTCGGATTCCTCCGAGGATCTCGACGCCATGTTGAAGAAAGCTAAGGCCGAACTGGCCGCTCAAGCATAGTAAAGGAGGGTCCGATACATGTCTGCAATCACTATTCTGCTTGTTGCGATTGTCGCGTTGCTTGCCGGTATGGAAGGCATTCTGGATGAGTTCCAGTTCCATCAGCCGCTCGTGGCATGCACGCTTATCGGTCTCGTAACCGGTCACCTTCAGGAGGGCATCCTCCTGGGCGGTTCGCTCCAGATGATGGCCCTTGGCTGGGCTAACGTCGGCGCCGCCGTCGCGCCTGACGCCGCTCTGGCCTCGGTCGCTTCTTCGATCATCATGGTGCTCGCCCTCAACGGTGGCGCCACCGATTCGGCCAAGGCTGTTACCGCCGCCATCGCCGTCGCCGTCCCGCTGTCGGTCGCTGGTCTGTTCCTGACCATGATCTGCCGTACCCTGGCTACCGCTATCGCTCACGCCATGGACGGTTGCGCCGAGAAGGGCGACTTCTCCGGCATCGAGCGCTGGCAGTACGCTGCCATCCTCATGCAGGGCCTTCGTATCGCCATCCCGGCAGTACTTCTGTGCATCATCCCGGCCGAGGCTGTTACCAATGCGCTTAACGCTATGCCCGACTGGCTGTCCGGCGGTATGGCTGTCGGCGGCGGCATGGTCGCTTCCGTCGGTTACGCCATGGTCATCAACATGATGGCCACCAAGGAGACCTGGCCGTTCTTCATCCTCGGCTTTGTCCTTGCTGCCATCCCTCAGCTCACGCTGATCGCCCTTGGCCTCATCGGCATCTCCCTTGCCCTCATCTACCTTGGCCTTAAGGATCTGGCCAAGCAGGGTGGCGGCATGGGCGGCGGCTCCGGTGACCCGCTCGGCGACATTCTGAACGATTACGAGTAGGAGGGGAGTGATACATATGGCAGAGAACAAGATTCAGCTCACCAAGGCTGACCGCAAGAAGGTTTGCTTCCGTCATCAGTTCCTTCAGGGCTCGTGGAACTACGAGCGTATGCAGAACGGCGGCTGGTGCTTCGCAATGATCCCTGCGATCAAGAAGCTCTACACCAGCAAGGATGACCAGATTGCCGCTCTTAAGCGCCACCTGGAGTTCTATAACACCCATCCCTATGTTTCCGCCCCCGTCATTGGCGTTACCCTCGCTCTCGAGGAGGAGCGCGCCAACGGTGCTCCGATTGACGACGTCGCCATTCAGGGCGTCAAGGTCGGTATGATGGGCCCGCTCGCCGGCGTCGGCGACCCCGCCTTCTGGTTCACCCTTCGCCCGATCCTGGGCGCTCTGGGCGCTTCCCTGGCCCTGTCCGGCAGCATCGCCGGTCCGTTGCTGTTCTTCTTCGCGTGGAACATCATCCGTTACGCCTTCCTGTGGTACACGCAGGAGTTTGGCTACAAGGTCGGCTCCTCCATCGCCAAGGACCTCTCCGGCGGCCTGATGGGGAAGGTCACCGAGGGTGCTTCCATCCTGGGTATGTTTATCATCGGTGCCCTGGTCGAGCGCTGGGTGTCCATCTCCTTCACCCCGGTCGTCTCCAAGGTCACGCAGTCCGCTGGCGCCTTTATCGACTGGGCTAACCTGCCCTCCGGTGCTGAGGGCGTCAAGGAAGCGCTGACGATGTACAACTCCGTCGGTGCTACCGCCCTTGATCCGGTTAAGGTCACCACACTTCAGGCTAACCTCGATCAGCTCATCCCCGGCCTTGCCGCCGTGTGCCTGACCCTGCTGGTCTGCAAGCTCCTCAAGAAGAAGGTCAGCCCGATCGTCATCATCCTGGCTCTCTTCGCCATCGGCATCATCGGTCGCGTCTGCGGCTTCATGTAAGCACGCTTCGGCTTAAGACCGAGAATTGCTAGGCAAGGGCTTTTGAGCCATTGAAACGGACCGCACCCGGTGGGTACACTGGATGCGGTCCGATTGTTTTATTTGGAGGGCGAGGCGCGCATGGCGCAATCTCAGAACAGCACGGTCGATCTGGCAACGCCGGCAACCTGCCTGATGGGGCTTACCAGCCACGGTAACGTGATGGTGGGCAATAAGGCGTTCGAGTATTACAACGAGCGCAATCCCGAGGATTATATTCAAATCCCGTGGGACGAGGTCGATTATATTGCCGCCGAGGTTTTACGCGGCACCAAGAAGATCACGCGTTTTGCCATCTTCACCAAGGACAACGGTCACTTTACGTTTTCGACGCGTGACGACAAAGAGACGCTTCGCGCGGTCCGCAAGTACATCGACGAGAATAAGCTCGTGCGTTCGCCCGACTTTATCGATGTGACGGCCAAGGGCGCCAAGAGCATCCCCTCCGTCATCAAAAACCTCTTCCACAAAGGTAACTAGTCATTAAAGAGCGCCCCCCAAAGTGGGGCGCAGTTTCCCATGGGGCTCGATTGGGAAAGTGCATCCCAGTTCGAGCGCCGATTCCGGGATGTAGTTTCCGGAACGGGGTCGTTTGGGAAACCGTGTCCCGTTTCGAGCCGAAATTCTGGGACACAGTTTCCAGCGAGGTCCCATTGGGAAAGTTTGACCCAGAATTTGCCTGGATAGTGGGACACACTTTCCGGAGGGCTGTTCCACCGCAACTTCGAAGAGTGGCTATACGCTGTATTACAACGGCGTAAATCTGCTACACTAGTACAACATGCCTCCGTAGCTCAGGGGATAGAGCACCGCTCTCCTAAAGCGGGTGTCGTGCGTTCGAATCGCACCGGGGGCACCAGAAGAAATTACAGGTCAGACGGTATAAATCGTCTGACCTGCTTCTGTATAGATAGGGCTAAATAGACGATAGAGGGGTGAAAAAGGGGTGAAAGAAAGTTCTATGATGAAAACAGCTCGCCTACATATTTCACTCCGATATTTCACCCAAATATCCGGTTTCCAACCCTTCCCACAGCCTACGGGCTTATAAGAAGCCCTTCGGCCATGGAAAGCGTTGAAAACCTAGGGTGACGTTGCTGTGAGATGGGCGAGTTTCCAACAGCCCCCGGCGTCTTCGGGTTTCGCCTGGGACCCTGCGACACCGTGGACCGTTGAAAACTCGCCCTTCCGCTTGGAAGAGGGCTTTTGCCCCTTAAAATTGTCCGAAAGTGACAACGACGCAGGAGGTCCGGTATGCCTGCCAGCAAGAAAGAGGCAAAGGAGTTCGTCAAACGGTGGAAGAAGCGCCTCGGTGCCATCCCCGCAGGCTCCAACAACGAGCAGCAGGACACGCAGAAGTTCTGGGTCGACCTGCTCATCAACGTCCTGGGCATCCCGTCCAACACCATAGACAGCTTCGTTGACTTCGAGCGGAAGGTGAGAGGCCGTCGCATCGACGTGTTCGTCTCCGACCACAACTTCCTCTGCGAGCAGAAGTCGTGGGGCATCGACCTCGACAAGCCCGAACCCAGGAACGGCGGCATGGAGACGCCGCTCCAGCAGGCCATGTGGTACGCGCGGCACCTGCCGTACTCCGAGCGCCCCCGCTGGGTGATGACGTGCAACTTCGGGACCTTCCGTCTCTACGACCTCGACAACGAGCGGCCCGAGGACACCGTGCAGGAGTTCTCCCTCGAAGAGCTCCAGGACAGCCTGTACCTTCTCTCCTTCCTGACCTCCAACGAGACGAGCCGCCTGCACAAGGAGCAGCAGCTCTCCATCGAGGCCGGGGCCTACGTCTCCAGGCTCTACGATGCCCTCGCCAAGCAGTACCACCACATCGAGGAGAAGGACGAGCGCGCGCAGGAGGAGCAGCGCTCGCTCAACGTGCTCATCACCCGAATCATCTTCCTGCTCTACGCCGAGGACGCCGACCTCCTGCAATCGCACCAGGCGTTCGGTAGGTACTGCGAGGGTGACCCTGCCAAGCTCCGCCGCAAGCTGGTGGACCTGTTCGAGGCGATCGACACGCCCTTAGAGCAGAGGGACGAGTACATGGACGAGGACCTCGCGGCCTTCCCCTACGTGAACGGCGGTCTGTTCGCCGACTCCTCCATCATCGTCCCACAGATGACCCCGGAGATTCTCGAGGCCATCACCGACGCGTCCCAGGACTTCGATTGGCGCGAGATCTCGGGCGTCATCTTCGGCGGCGTGTTCGAGGGCACGCTGAACCCCGAGACGCGCCACGCCGGGGGCATGCACTACACGAGCGTCGAGAACATCGAGCGCTGCCTCAAGCCGCTCTTCCTCGACGAGCTGTGGGACGAACTCCACGAGGCCGAGGGCGAGAAGACAGCTGCCAAGCGCAAGCAGGCCCTGGCGAGGCTGCACGACAAGGTGGCCTCCATCACCATCGGCGACCCGGCATGCGGCTCGGGCAACTTCCTTACCGAGGCGTACCGGCAGCTGCGCACCATCGAAAACCGAATCATCGAGGACGAGCTCAGCGAGGAGACCGGCAACGCGGGGCAGACGTCCCTCGTCGTTGCGCAGGACAGCCCTGTCCGCGTGTCCCTGGACCAGCTGTACGGCATCGAGATAAACGACTTCGCCGTCTCGGTCGCCAAGACCGCCCTTTGGATCACCGAGGAGCAGATGCTCCGAAAGACGCAGGAGATATACGTCGACTACGACTTCGACTTCCTGCCGCTCAGGAGCCTCAGCAACCTCCATGAGGGCAACGCCCTCAAGACCGATTGGTCCGAAGTGTTCCCCGATGACCTCACGTACCTCGTGGGCAATCCGCCCTTCCTTGGGGCCCGTAACCAGTCCAAGGAGCAGAAGGCGGAGCTCCTTGAGGTCTTCGACGGAGCGAAGAACGCAGGCAACATCGACTACTGCGGGGCCTGGTACATGAAGGCCGCGAGGTTCACGCAGGGAAAGCGCACGCGCTGCGCCCTGGTCTCTACCAACTCGATATGTCAGGGCGAGCAGGTCGCCAACCTCTGGAAACCCCTGCACGACCTGGGTATCCACATCGACTTCGCGCACAACACCTTCCGCTGGGACAACGAGGCTGCGGACAAGGCACATGTGTTCTGTGTCATTGTCGGGTTCTCCCGCGAGTCGGGGACCAAGACGCTCTTCTACCACGCGACCCCGGACAGCGACGAAGAACAGATTCCCACGGCTCGAATCAATGCGTATCTGAAAGACGCTCCGGACGTTTTTGTCTACAGCAGAAGTAAGCCATTATCAGATGTTCCAGAAATGGGAATAGGCTCCCAGCCTATAGACGACGGCAATTACCTTTTCACTGATGAGCAGAAAATCGAATTCTTGCAAAGTGAACCTGGTGCAGAGAAATTCTTTCACAAGTGGCTTGGATCACAAGAATTTATCCGTGGCAAAAGCCGTTGGTGTTTATGGCTTGGGAACGCAAATTGGGATGAGCTAAAGAATCTGCCTAAATGCAGGGAAAGGGTTGAAGCGGTACGCCGGTATCGGCTCAAGAGCAAGAGAAGTCAGACCGTTAAAGCTGCGGAGTGCCCTGCCCATTTTGGAACTGAAATCCTGTCGGACACAGATTCAATCTTGATACCAGAGGTTTCATCAAGCCGAAGGCGATATATCCCAATGGGGTTCGTCGATGCTGAGGTCTTTTGTAGCAATAAAGTTCGTCTTATCCCAAATGCAACTCTCTATCAATATGGGGTGTTGCAGTCCCAATTTCATAATGCATGGGTTAGGGTCGTGACCGGAAGACTGAAAGATGATTATCAGTATTCGGCTGGTATTGACTACAACAACTTCGTCTGGCCCGAGCCCACGGAATCCCAACGCGAGGAAGTCGAGCGCTGCGCCCAGGCCGTGCTCGACGCCCGGGATGCCCAAGAAGGTGCGACGCTCGCGGACATGTACGATCCCAAGAACGAGACGTTCTTCCCCGAGCTGATGGCGGCGCACAAGGCGCTCGACACTGCCGTTGAGGCCGCCTATGGCGTTGATTTCGGCGGAGACGAGGAGAAGATTGTCGCCCACCTCTTCAACTTGTACGCCGAGAGGGTCGGGGTGTAGCAATCGGCCTTGCGGCCGATGGGTCCCGCTTGTGGGCGGGACCCCCGCGACGCGCGGCGTCGCTCTCGCTGCGGCTTCCTGGCAACGCTCCCCATGGTCGCGTTTCGTCCGCCTCCGCTCACACCGGCCCCACCCGGCGAACGGCTGCGCTCGATGGCTTCCAGAAGTCGCCATCGCTCCGCCGTGGTCGCCGGGCGGGGCCTCTCGCGTCGGGTCGCTGAGCGCCGTCGTACGACGCTCCCCATGGGTCGCGTCTCCTCGGCGTCGGCTCAACCGTCGCTCACCTGCCCGGGCTCGCGTTGCCTCGGCAACCGGTTCGCTCCGTGCAGGCAAGATATGGATTCCGTTGCACGGAATCATCTTGCCCGCCTGCGGCGGGGCGCCGAGCCGCTCCGAGGTCGCTCTCGCCGAAGGGCTAAAAGAAAGGGCCGGGACGCCTGTTGCGTCCCGGCCTCAAGAGCTCAGTCGTCGCGCCCGTTCTGATTCTCCAGCGCCTTTCGCTCAAGCTCCCAGAACGCCCGCATCGCCGTCGCTATCCCGCGCAGCGTGAAGCGGACGGTGATGCCGGTCGAGCGGTCGACGGCGAAACCGAGCCTTCCGCCGTTGACCTTCCTCACGGCCCCGAGCGACTTCGAGGGGAAGCGGTACTGGAGGCTCCCGCCCTTGGACTTGGCGAGCTCGATGCCGTCCCGCCTGAGCCGCCGCTCAAGCTCGCCCATCCGGTCGGGGCAGTCGCGCATGCGCCCGACCTCCTCGATCCGGCGGGCGACCGCGACGCGAACGCGGGCGTTCTCCGAGCGCTCGGCCTGCCCCTTTCGGGCCATGTCGCGCTCGGCCCTGCCGGGTTGCCTCGCGTGGACGCGCGAGTTGGCCTTGCCACGCTCAAGCTGCCTGAGGCCGTATCGCTCGTCCAGGGCACGGACGGTCTTCACCCGCGCCTTTGCCGCCTTTCGCGCGGGGCCCTCGTCGAGTCTCCGCCCGGTCTCAAGGTCGCTGCGGTTGATGCCAAGGTGCACGGCGTAGCGGTCGATGGCGTCGGTGCGGCAGCGCTCGCGGTGCAACACCATCACGACCTCCTGGTTGGGGTAGCGCTCGGCCGCGTACTCCCTCGCGTAGCGCATGCACATCTCCGGCGTCATCTTCCCGCCGTTGAGGTCGCACTCGTCGGGGAGGAACCCGAGTATCTGGTGCTGCATGTAGGTGCACCTGACACCGGCCTTGCCGGGCCTGTCGTGGCCCATGGCCTTCCTTGTGTCCGCCATCTCCTGAAACCAGCGGTCTTCGTCGATGATGTTCTGCGTGCCGTGGGCGAGCGCCTTTTCGCGGTCCCATGAGAGGTAGTCCCTGAGGCGGGAAAGGTGCCTCTCGCTGCAGACGCTCATCTGCTTTATCGCCGTCATGGTCGCCTCCTAATCGAGCGAGAGCCCACTGAACTTGCCGTCGCCCGCGTCCCCGGTCCCCTTCTCGGGATCGGGCCACTCGGGGCACCAGGTGGGGGCCTCCTCGCGCATCTTCTCGGTGGCGGAGGCATCGAGCCGCCGCTGGTACGTGCGACGCCTCTCCGCCTCGTGCTCGGGGGTTCCGAGGTCGAAGTGCTCCTTCGTTGGCGTGTTGGTGCAGTCCGTGACGGGGGAGCGGAAGACCCCTGCGCGGCACGCGGGCATCCCGTTGTCTGCGTGCTTCACGACGATGATTCCGTCCCGGTCCGGGGCCATGCCGCGCCATTCCCAGGTGTGTATCACATCGTCTGCGCTCTCGCTGTAGGACGTCGAGGAGGACGTGCCCGACGCGGCCCTGCCGCTGCTCGTGCCCTGCGTGTGGCGCGTGGTCTTGCCGATGAGCTCGGTGAAGTACCGGCGATCCTCCTCCTCTGCGAGCTTCATGGCGATCTTCACACCGCAGTTCGCGAGGATCTTCCTGCGGCCGTCTCTCTCGCCATACTTATTGAGCTGGGATACGCCCTGCGTCGCGCCGACCCAGAACGTGCCGTAGCTGCGCGCCAGACTGAGGAGGGCGGGCAGGCACTCGACGCGGGGGAGGTTGCCCCACTCGTCGCCGAGTATCTGCACGGGGCGGGGG
>CABSNF010000003.1 GCA_902478995.1 uncultured Collinsella sp. | reverse complement strand
CAGCGTCAGATGTGTATAAGAGACAGGGTAGAAGTTGATGAAGCCGGGGCCTGCGATCTCGACCTTCTCGATCGCGGGGTCCTCGGGCATATGGGCAACGATGGCCTCGGCGATCTTGCGCGGGGCGCAGTGGGCCAGCTTGGCGGACTTCAGGGCCATGGTAGAGGTCCACTCGCCATGAGAAGTGTCAGCCGGTCGCTCGATAGCGCAATCGTCAAGTTCAAATGCGGAAAGGTCGCCGGCCTCCTGGGCCGCAGCAAGCGCAGCGCGTACCAGCTCTTCAATCTTCTCGGGCATAGATCCTCCTTGTGTTAAAGCCCCCGAGCTCTTGGTCACTCGTAGGGCAAAAGCCAGAGTTTGTAGCACTCTATCACAAGCGACAGGCACTGTCGCAGGGTAAAGCTAATAGATATTGCATATGCACAAAAATGACTACAGCTTGTATGGAGTCCCTCAAAGATGCCAGTCTGCCTGCAGATTATGCAGGCGTTGAAAATGCATAAAGGTGTGAATGAGCTGCGTCTGTTATCGAATACTCTTACCTATCAGAGTTGTGTGCTTTTCCTGTATAAAGTAAGGGTTTGCGCACGTCAGCGTGTTATTCTAGGCATACGTAAATTCGTATAAGTTGGAGGTAGCATGTTCTCAATCGGTCAACACATCATTCATCCGGGCCAGGGAGTCTGCACCGTCGTCGGTTTTAGGGACGACACACCGCAGCCCATGCTGCTGCTCGAGACCAAGCAGGGACATGCGCAGACGATCCTCATGTACCCCGTGGCGCAGGCCGACCGTTTGCACGCCGCCATCTCGCAGCAAGATGCCGAGCACCTGCTGAGCCACTATGACGAGCTGGAGTGCGACACCTTTACCGAGCGCAACAGCTCGCTTGAGGAGACACACTTTAAGCAGCAGCTCAAGCTGGGCGCGCCCGAGACGGTCCGCGTGGCAAAGACCATGATGCACCGCATTCGCCAGGCCGAGGAAGCTGATAAAAAACCCAGCTCCTACTACATGCGCGTACTCAAGGAGGCCAAACGCCGCTCCATCGAGGAGTTCGCCGTGGCCCTTGGCGTCACCGAGGAGGCCGCCGAAGCCCGCCTAGCCCAAGCCGCCCTCAACTAACCCATCCGCGCCAAAAACCACCACAAAGGGGACAGGCACCTTTGTGGTGGTTTTCTTGTTCTAGTAGTATTCATTCTTATCGATACCCACGAGCACAAGGAGTCTCTTATGGCAGAGCCGCTTACCGCCGGAATCACCCGCGACCGCGCGTTCGAACTGCTCAACGAGCACAACAAGGACCCGTTCCACATCACCCATGGCGAGACGGTCGAGGGCACTATGCGCTACTTTGCGCGCGAGTTCGACCCCGAGAACGAGGAGTTTTGGGGCATCGTCGGTCTGCTGCACGACCTGGATTGGGAGGAGCATGAGGACGACCCCATGAACCACACCATCTATGCTGCCGAGATTCTTGAGGGCGAAGGTGCGTCTCCCGAGCTCATTCGCGCCATCCAGACGCACACGTCCGACTTCAACACCTCGCTGCCCAAGCCCGAGCTGCAGATGGAAAAGATCTTGTTTGCCTGCGATGAGCTCACCGGTCTGATCGGCGCTGCAGTCATCATGCGCCCGAGCAAGAGCGTTATGGACTTTACGACCAAGTCGCTCAAGAAGAAGTTCAAGGACAAACGCTTTGCCGCCGGCTGCTCGCGCGACGTGATTTCGCAGGGCGCCGAGATGTTGGGCTGGGAGCTCCCCGAGCTCTTTGACCGCACGATCGCGGCCATGCAGTCCTTCGCCCCCGACCGAGATACCTTCCAGGCCTAACCGTCAACGCCACCTAAAACCACCACAAAGGGGACAGGCACCTTTGTGGTGGTTTTTGTTTGCGCGGGCGTTAGGGACGGACCTGGCCGGTGCCGCGGAGCTTGTATTTGTAGGTGGTGAGGGCCTCGGCGGCAAAGGGGCCACGGGCGTGGAGTTTTTGGGTCGAGATGCCGATCTCGGCACCCAGGCCAAACTCGCCGCCGTCAGTGAAGCGAGTGCTGGCGTTGGAGTACACGGCCGAGGCATCGACAGCATCGAGGAAGCGCTCGCAGGCATCTTCGTCCTCGGCGATGATAGCCTCGGAGTGCATGGTGCCGTAGCGGTTAATGTGCGCGATGGCGTCGTCCTCGTTCGCCACGACCTTCACGCTCATCTCGAGTGCCAGGTACTCATGGCCCCAATCCTCCTCAGTCGCGGCAACATAGTCGTCGCCCTCGGCAAGCCCAGCGTCAGCGCATGCAGCGCACGTGGCCTCGTCGCCGTGAATCAGCACGCCGTGGTCGTGCAGCACGGCAACGACTGCGGGCAGGAAGCGATCCGCAACGGCACGGTCGACCAGCAGCGACTCGGCGGCATTGCACACGCCCACGCGCTGGGTCTTGGCATTGACGATAATGTTGAGCGCCTTGTCAAAGTCGGCGGATTCATGCACGTAGATATGGCAGTTGCCCGTGCCCGTCTCGATCACCGGCACAAGCGACTCGCGCACGCAACGCTGAATCAGGCCCGCACCGCCACGCGGAATGAGCACGTCGACGATGCCGCGGAGCTTCATGAGCTCGCCGGTGGCCTCGCGGTCGGTGGACTCGATCATCGAGATAGCCTCGCGCGGGAAACCCTTGGCCTCGAGCGCATCGGCCAGCAGTTCAGCAATCATGGCGCACGAGTGATAGGCCAGCGAACCGCCGCGCAGAATGCAGGCGTTGCCGGTGCGGATGCAGATGCCCGCGGCATCGGCCGTCACGTTGGGGCGTGCCTCATAGACCATGGCGACCAGGCCCAGCGGCACGCTCACGCGGGTGAGGTCAACGCCGCTTGCAAGCACGCGGTGGTCGAGCACGCGGCCGACAAGATCGGGCAGCTCAGCGAGCTTCTCCAGGCCGGCGGCCATGCCCTCGACGCGCCCGGGCGTCAGCAACAGGCGATCGAGGAGCCCCGCCGAGGTCCCCGCATCGCGCGCGGCGGACATATCGAGCTCGTTGGCGGCAACGATGGAATCGACACCGTCGCGCAGCGCTGCGGCCATGGCGCACACGGCCTCCTGACGCTGCTCATCGCTCGCCGTGGCAAGCGGGGTCGACGCTGCCTTGGCGGCAACGGCGAGATCGTGGACATACGTAGCTATATCGACCGACATGGGCGGCCCTTTCTCTTAGATGTTTGCCCACCATGGTAGCCGATTTGTGCATGCCCTCGCGCGCGGCGGTAGAATTGGTCAGCCCGAAACACCGCAACGAACGGAAGTACCGCATGGCCCTCATCACTTCGTATCACGTCCCCGGCCTTTACGTCGAGGACCACAGCATCGACGTCCCCCTTGACTGGCGCGGCCTGGAGCCGATGCTCCTGGCCGTCGGCAGCACCATGCGCCGCGGCGCTATGCCGGCACCAATCGCCGGCGCGCCCGAGAGCATCAAGCTCTTCTACCGCGTGGTTTGCGCGCCCGACCGCATCAACGACGATCTGCCGCTGCTCCTGTTTTTGCAGGGCGGCCCCGGCGGCGAGAGCCCGCGTCCGCTGTCGCCCACAAGCGACGGCTGGATCGAGGAGGCCATCAAGCACTTCCGCGTCGTCCTGCCCGACCAGCGCGGCACCGGGCGCAGCAGCTGTGTAGACGGGCGCACGATTGCCGCACTGGGCGAGCGCGCGACGGCGACCGGCTCCGATGCCGCACGCTCGCAGGCTGACTTCCTCAAGCGCCACCTCGCCAGCTCCATCGTGCGCGATTTTGAGTACCTGCGCCTAGTGGGCTTTGGCGGCAAGCCGTGGGTCACGCTCGGCCAAAGCTACGGCGGTTTTTTGACGCTGAGCTACCTGTCGCTCTTCCCCGAGGGCGTGGCGGCGAGCTTTACCTGCGGCGGAATCCCCCACGTGCCGGCGAGCGCAAGCGAGGTCTACGCGCACACCTTCCCGCGTATGGCCGCCAAGACGCAGCAGTATTATGACCGCTATCCCGCTGACGTCGAGCGCGTGGCAGCCCTGGCCGATGCGCTCGAGGCTCAGAAGCCCGTGCTGCCCGACGGCTCGCCGATGACGGTCGAGCGCCTACAGCTCATGGGCAGCGACTTTGGCATGAAGCCGAGCTTTGAGCGCATGCATTGGATTATCGATCACGCGTTTGTTACTGGCGACGGTACGCTGAGCTGCGGCTCCTCGGTATCCGACAGCTTTTTGATGCGCGCCTTCGAGCGCACCAACACGCGCACGAATCCGCTGTACTGGACGCTACAGGAGTTCATATACGCCGACGGCGACACCATGCCCATTCGCTGGGCCGCAGCAGAGGAGAAGGCCCATCGTGCCGAGTTCGACACGCTCGCGCGCCCGCTCATGTTTACCGGCGAGGCCATGTTCCCGTGGATGTTTGAGCAGATGCCCGAGCTTAAGCCGTTTAAGCCCGCCATGGACCTGCTGATGGAAGACACCAGCTGGGACAAGATCTACGACCCGCAGCGCCTGGCCTGCAACGAAGTGCCGCTCCAGGCCGCGGTGTATTTCGACGACATGTACGTGGATTCGGGCCTGCAGCTCGATACGCTCAGCCGCGTGGGCAACTCGCATGCCTGGGTGACCAACGAGTTCGAGCACGACGGTCTGCACGGCAGTGTGGTGTTCAAGCACCTCTTCGACGAAGCACTCAACCGCGGAGACCTGCGCCGGATCTTCTAACAAAGGAGTGTCCCCACCTGCCGGCACAAAAGGAACGTCCCCAAGTGCCGGCACGAGAAAGACAGCGCTGCGGGAAACGATCCGCAGCGCTGTCTTTCTTTATGCAAATACGATCAAGTTATCCCTGTGTATCGCCGGCTTCTCGGCCAAGTTAGCGAGCAGGCGGTTGCTGGCGATCTGGTCCTGGCGGCGGCCGGCAGCAAGCTCCAGCACGTCCGAATCGGCCTCGGCGATACCGCGGGCGACGACCATACCGCTCGGATCGCACACATCGAGCACATCGCCCTCGGCAAACTGGCCATCAACCTCGCGAATACCCACCGCAAGCAAGGAAGAACCACGGCTGACCAGCGCCTTCGCGGCACCGTCGTCAACCGTTACCGAGCCATGTGCCTTGTCACCCAGCGCGATCCACAGCTTGCGGGGTGCGATGTCCAGGCGCTCCGCCGGCGGATCGAACAGGGTTCCCACGCTCTCGCCGCGGGCTAGGCGCACGAGCGCATCGGGCTCCTCGCCCGAGCAAATCACGCTCCGAATGCCCGCCGTCATCAGGATGCGGCTCGCGCGAATCTTGGTGATCATGCCGCCCGTGCCAACCGATGTGGAAGAATCGCCCGCCGAGGCAATAATCTTGGCATCGATCTTATGCACGACAGGAACAAACTCGGCCGTGGGGTCCTCATGCGGATTGGCAGTATAGAGACCATCGATGTCCGAGAGCGTCACGCACAGATCGGCAGATACCAGGCAGCTCACGAGCGCCGCCAGTGTGTCGTTGTCGCCAAACTTGATCTCGTCGACGGTAACGGTGTCGTTCTCGTTGACGACCGGCACCACGCCCAGCTCCACCAGACGCAGCAGGGCGTCGCGCGCGTGCAGGTAGGACGTGCGACGCGCCGTGTCGTGACGCGTGAGCAGCACGAGCGAGGTGAGCAGGTCGCGCGCATGGAACTCCTCGTCGTAGGCCGACGAGATGATGCACTGACCAGCCGAGGCGCAGGCCTGCAGGCTCGGAAGGTCGCCGACCGGCTTGCGGTCGAAGCCCAACACGGGATAGCCACAGGCAATAGCGCCCGAGCTCACCACGACCAGACGCCAGCCGAGCTTGCGCAGCGCTGCGGCTTGATCGGCAAGTCCGCCGATAAAGGCGCGGTTGACCTTGCCATCGGCGCCCACCACCGTGGACGAACCGATCTTTACCACCATCGTTTTATAAGAAGTCGTCATACGTCAAACCAATCAACTGTTCAGCGAACGGCCGAGCTGGCGGCCAAGGGAGCGTGACTCGCCCCTACCGCCCAAGGAATCATTTTGCCCAGGGGAAAGCCGAGGCCGCGGCCATGTTCTTGCGCACGAGCTCGTCGCGCACCTGAGCCAGGCCCTGCTCCATGCCCACCACATAGGTCTGCGGGTACAGGAAGCGCTTGAAAGCTGCGTCCAGATGATCGAGCGCCCAAACACAGCGCTCGCGCGCGTCCTGGATGCTCTCACGCGGAGCCACTGCACTGCCATCGCGCACGATCGGCACCAGCAGCTCGCGATACTCAAGCTCCGACACGTCGGTCACCAGGGCGGCATCATTCACGGCCACGAGGGTATTGCCGCGCGCGGCGCCCTCCCCCACCAGATGGTCCTCGTCGTAGATCATGTCGCAGACCGGGCCGCCAAAGCCGTCGTAATAACGGCGCACGCGCTGCACGCCCGGGATCGTGCGCTTGTAGGGCTGCTCGGAGAGCTTGACCACCGGCGTCCACGGGTCGGCCTCGCTCGCACGGCGGGCGGAAAGCTTGTACACGCCGCCCAGCGCCGGCTGGTCGTAGCAGGTCGCGAGCTTGGTGCCCACGCCAAAGCTATCGATGGGCGCGCCCTGGTCGAGCAGCGACTGAATCGTGTACTCATCTAGATCGTTAGAAACCGAGATCCCCACATAGGGCAGGCCCTCGGCATCGAAACGACCGCGGACATACTTGGAGAGCTTGGCGAGGTCGCCCGAGTCAATGCGAATAGCCGACAGGCGCTCGCCCGCCGCCTCCATCTCCTTGGCAACCGTAATGGCATGCTCGCAGCCCTCGCGCACATCGTAGGTGTCGATGAGCAGCGTGCAGTTCTTGGGGCTCGACTTGGCAAAGGCGCGGAAGGCCTCGAGCTCGGAATCGAAGCTCATCACCCAGCTGTGCGCATGCGTGCCAAAGACGGGAATACCGTAGCGGCGGCCGGCGAGCACATTGGACGTAGAGGAGCAGCCGGCAACGTAGCTCGCGCGCGCAACGGCCAGGCCGCCATCGGGACCCTGGGCTCGGCGCAGGCCAAACTCCGCCACGGGGCGACCGTCGGCGGCGAGCACCACGCGCGCCGTCTTGGTGGCAACAAGCGTCTGGAACCCAACGATGTTGAGCAGCGCCGTCTCGAGCAGCTGGCACTCCAGCGCGGGGCCGGTGACGCGCACCATGGGCTCGCGCGGAAAGACGAGCTCGCCCTCGGGCACGGCGTCGATGTTTACATGCGCACGAAAACCGCGCAGGTAGTCGAGGAATCCAGGCTTGAACATCGCGCCGCCGGCAGGGGCCTGGAGCGAGGCGAGGTAGTCGATGTCCTCGGGCGTAAAGCGCAGGTTCTCGACCAGCTCGGGCAGCTCGGCGGTGCCGCACATGACGGCATAGGCGCTGCCAAAGGGATGGTCGCGGTAAAACGCGGTAAAACAACCCTGCTCATTGGCCTTGCCGCTCTCCCACAGGCCCTGGGCCATAGTGAGTTCGTACAGATCGGTGAGCATTGCGATGTCGGTGGGATGAGAGATATCGGTCAAAGCCATGGGGCGACCTTTCGGATGTGTGGTGCAGAATTTGAGGGTTGGACGAGAGCAGAGCATGCGGACATGACGCCCGATGCAAATCGGTTAGAGCAGGCCCATGCTGGTCAGGATCGTGTAGCCCATAAAGATGACAAACGCGATGAGGGCAAGGACAATGATGATTTTTTGAGCCGGCGCCATGCCAGGGATCTCGTTCTCGCCCGTAGGTTCCTTGGAGGTAACCATGCGCTGGGCAAAGGTCATCTCGTCACGGCTCGGCTTGGGCTCGACGGACTTAAGACGAGCGGCCTTTTTAGGCTGAGGTTTGGGCGCGGCAGGTGCAGGCTTCGCAGCAGCGGGCTTGGGTGCAGGCGCGGGCTTGCGCTCGGATGCGGCGTTCGAGGCGACCTCCTCGGCCTTCGCACGCTCGGCGCGCAGGGCAGCCAGCTCCTCACGCTCGCGACGGGCCTCTTCCCGAGCCTCGCGGCGGGCCTTCTCAGCGCGGAGCTCTTCCAACTCAGCGCGCTCCTCGTCGGACAATGGTTGGGACTCAAGCTCGGCCATGGTATAGCCCTTTCTTTTAAAAAAAGCCGCCGACACAATGTCAGCGGCTTATCAAATCCAAGGGTGGAGACGAAGGGAGTCGAACCCTCGGCCTCTGCCATGCGACGGCAGCGCTCTCCCAACTGAGCTACGTCCCCAGGACAAGTCGATATTTTACCTACGGCTCGCCAACTGTCAACGCCCAATAACCAGTCTTTTTGGGGCGCGACTATTTTGGCAACTTTTCGAACAGGCGATCCTCTCGATGATTTTTATCCCCGTCCCAGAAAAATCATCGACGAACGCACTACTTTGCGCTGGTAAGAACGCCGGTGGTGTCGAAGGCGGGGGTGAAGCTCTCGTCTACCGCGCCGCCCTCTTGCCAGAACATTGTCGTAAAGCCCAGGTCGTCGGCATGGTCGAGCACCTGCTCGTACTCCTCGCGCGTCACGGCGCGTGCCAGGTCGCCGCCTTGCTCGCGCATAAGCGCATTGGGCGTGTACTGATTCATGACCGAGATCGGCACATCGCCCACCGTCTGCCACACCAGGTCCAGCACGCGACACGAATCGTCTGCATGCCCCGGAAGCACCAGGTGACGCACGATCATGCCACGCTTCATAAGCCCGTCCTCGTCCACCAACTCTCCCCCGCGGCGCTCGATCTCGCGCGCCATCTGGGCCAGACCCGACACGGCCACACGCGGGTAATCCTTTATATGGGAGAGCGACTGCGCAAGCCCGGCATCGGCATATTTAAAGTCGGTGAGCCACACATCGACCAGGTCGCCCAGCGCCGCCACGGCACTCGCGCGCTCGTAACCACTCGTGTTGTAGACGATTGGGATAACCAGTCCGCGCGCCCGTGCCGCGGCAATCGCGGCAGGCAACAGGTGCGCATAGTGCGTCGCCGTCACCAAATTGATGTTGTTGGCACCCTGGTCCTGCAGTTCCAGCATAATCTCGACCAGGCGCTCAGGCGAAATCTCAAGGCCAAAATTGCCGGTCGAGATCTCGTGGTTCTGGCAGTAGATACATTTGAGCGAGCAGCCGCTAAAGAAGATCGTGCCCGAACCGGCCTCGCCCGAGATAGGCGGCTCCTCCCACATATGAAGCGCGGCGCGGGCCACCTTGAGCGTGTCGTTAGCACCGCAGACGCCGTGCGCGCCCTCATCGCGCGCCGCACCGCAACGGCGCGGACACAAATGGCAGGCGGGCGAAAAAAGTTCGGTCAACGACGTCGGCATAAAACCATGCTCCAAAACAACGATTCAGCAGCTCAAACGTAAAGGGATCAACCCCACAGACGGCTCGAGCCCAAGGCGCCGTAATCGTCCGACACGATTTTTGTAATGTCAAGACTGGAATCGATAAAGTGCCGCTTTATGATGTAGGTATTCCGCCCCCCGCGGAGCAACTGGGTGAACCGTCGCGTTTATTTAGGGAGCCCACACAGTCGTACCTAGTACAGGTATCCTTCGTTGTTAAGGACGCTGGAACAGTCGATGAGGGCACCCACCTGTTTTAGGTGGGTTCATTTTCGTAACGTGGGGGGTGGTTTTCTTTTGCCGAAAATCACCATTACAGTCCATATGGATCCACGCCGGCATCCCGACAAGCCATCGACAACATCCCAATATCTGGTAAGCGCGTGATTATCGCTGCGTGCAATTCCATGCACCCCCCTTGGTCGAGTATCATGGTTCGGCTATGCCCTTTGCGCATGGCGTTCTTCTGACCTTTTCCTTCGACGCTTGGCGGTTTTTAGATTCATGGCTTCATCCCCGAGCTACATACCGTACCTATGCGTGGCAGCGGCGGCCTTTATCACGACCTTCCTCACGGTACCCCTGGTCAAGCGCCTGGCAATCAAGCTCGACGCCGTCGACTATCCTTCTAAGCGCCGCATCAACACCAAGCCCATCCCGCGTTTGGGCGGAACGGCGGTGTTTTTGGGCCTGGTCGTGGCCTGCACTGTGCAAATCCTAGGCACCTGGTACCTGGGTTGGCCGCCCGTTTTGGTGCCCCACCCCCGTCTGCACATCAGCTACCCCATACTTGCGCTATCTTTTACCGTTATCTTTGCGACCGGCGCTATCGACGACGTCTTCCAGCTCACGCCCAAGCAAAAGCTGGCCGGACAGGTCCTCGCCGCGCTTATCGCCTGCATGGGCGGCCTGCGGATCGGCGTCATCGTCAACCCGTTTGCTCCCGGCGAGATCATGCTCGGATGGCTCGCCTACCCCATTACCGTGATCTATCTGGTGGCATTCACCAACATCATTAACCTCATCGACGGCCTCGACGGCTTGGCCACGGGCATCTGCGGCATCGCATCGTTCACCATGTTTTCGATGGCTGTTCTCTCGGGCCGCATCGACGCCGCCGCGCTCTCCATTGCGCTCTTTGGCGCCTGTCTGGCCTTTTTGCGCTACAACTTCAACCCCGCAAGCATCTTCTTGGGCGACTCGGGGTCGTTGCTTCTGGGCTTTGCGCTGGGCTCCATCTCGCTGCTCAACGTGAGCCGCACCGCCGCACTCACCTCGCTTATCATCCCGCTCATCGTTGCCGGCGTGCCCATCATCGACACGTTTAGCGCCATTGTGCGCCGCAAGCGCGCCCACATTAGCATCGGGCAGGCCGACAAGGGCCACATCCACCACCGCCTGATCCAAGAAGGCTACAACCAAAAACAGGCCGTGCTGCTCATCTATGCCTGGTGCATCATGCTTTCGGCCGGCGCCGCCGCGATTAACCAGGTCGAGGTGCCCATGCGCGTGCTCATCTTTACCGTGCTCGCCATTGGCTCGGCGGCCTTTGCCAAGCATCTACATCTGTTTGAGCCCGTGCTGCGCCACCATTACAACAAGCGCACGCACGAGGACGAGCTCGTCACCCCCGACGACCCCGCCTTTAAGCAGGAGGAGCAGGCAGCCGAGGAGCGCAAAGAAGAGCGCCACCACAAGCTCTAGGGCAAGCTGCCAAGGATGTGCCAAGGCACCGTTGGCCAAGCGCAGCCGCGCCGCACCCATCGCACAAGCCACCCCTCTCCCGCCCCTCGCCTACTTACGCACCACCCCTCCAATAAACGCGTTATCATCTTGACCCATGAACATACGTTAGGAGCAATCATGCCAAACGAGAACAGCTACGAAGTCGCGCTGCAAAAGAGCAACGCCATTCGCGAGGGCCTGGCCAAGACGCCCGAGAAGTTCACCATGCTCACCGGCGACCGCCCCACCGGCCGTCTGCACCTGGGCCACTACTTCGGCACCCTCAAGGGCCGTGTTGAGCTGCAGAACATGGGCGCCAAGACCAACGTGCTCATCGCCGACTACCAGGTCATCACTGACCGCGACACGACCGAGCACATCCAGGACAACGTGTACAACATGGTCATGGACTACCTTGCCTGCGGCATCGACCCCGACAAGACCATGATCTACGCGCACTCCGCCGTGCCCGCAGCCAACCAGCTCATGCTGCCGTTCCTGTCACTGGTGTCTGAGGCCGAGCTGGCGCGCAACCCCACGGTAAAGGCCGAGATGGAGGCCTCGGGCCACGAGCTCACCGGCCTTCTGCTCACCTACCCGGTGCACCAGGCCTGCGACATCCTGTTCTGCAAGGGCAACGTGGTGCCCGTCGGTCGCGACCAGCTACCGCACATCGAGCTTACCCGCACCATCGCTCGCCGCTTTAACAACCGCTACGGCAAGGTGTTTCCCGAGGTCGAAGCGCTGCTGTCCGAGACCCCGCTGCTGCCGGGCCTGGACGGTCGCAAGATGAGCAAGAGCTACGGCAACGCCATCAACATCTCGATGACCGCCGAGGAAACGGCCAAACGCATCAAGAAGAGCCAGACCGACTCCGAGCGCATGATCACGTTCGATCCCGAGAACCGCCCCGGCGTGTCTGGCCTGCTTTCGACAGCCGCCATCTGCACCGGCCGTTCCGAAGTCGAGATTGCCGAGGAGATTGGCATGGGCGGCTCCGGCCAGCTCAAGAAGTACGTGACCGAGGCCGTCAACGAGTACTTCGCACCTATCCGCGAGCGTCGCCAGCGCTACGAGAACGATCTGGACTATGTGAAGGACGTCCTGCATGAGGGCAACCGTCGCGCCAACGAGATCGCCGAGCAGACCCTGGCCGAGGTTCAGGACGCCATGGGCATGGTGTACTAGGCAAAGCGCCTTCGCACAACATAGACGGTGAGGCCGAATCCTCACCGAAACAGGAACAGGCCCGCCGGCAGTTAGTTGCCAGCGGGCCTGTTCCCGAAGTACACCGTTGAATCGCACAGAGGGGAGGGATGCGAATCAAACTCAACAGGGCAGGCTTTTTCATCGCCTATTGCCTGCTCCGTTGCTGAAACCAATATAGTTCACCGTGGTTTACTTTCTAGCGTCAATGTGCGCCGCCATACCTTCTCCATAAGTTAGCTCCGGTAAACCTGCAACGGAAAACCACTACAAAGGGGACGAGCACCTCTGTGGTGGTTTTGACGAAGCCCGCCGCTACAGCCCGGCCGGCCAACGACAGGCGGCCAGATCAACATGCATGGGATCGGCAAACGTCACGCCCTCCCCCATTAAGAGCTCGCGCTGAGCATCGGGGCCACCAAAGGCAAAGCCCTCACAGATACGGCCGTCGGCAAACACCACGCGATGGCAGGGAATCTCGCCGGGGCGCGAATTGCTGTGCAGCGCGTAGCCCACGTACCGCGCACTCCGCGGACGACCGGCGAGCAGCGCCACCTGACCGTAGGTGGCGACCATCCCCTCGGGAATCTGCTCGACCACCTCGTACACCCGTTCAAAAAAGCCCTCAGACGCCATTGCTCGCTCCCTTCCACCCGGAAAAGCATAAACCACCACAAAGGTGCCTGTCCCCTTTGTGGTGGTTTATGGCAGGTCGGTTAGTTGGCGGGCTGGAAGAAGGCTACTGCTACGGCGCCGGGGCCAACGTGGGTACCGATGGTGGCGCCGATGGTGTGAACGGGCAACTCGCCCTCGGTGTGGCCAGCCCACAGTGCCGCGCTGTCCTCGACATACTTCTTGAGCACCGCATCCGAAAGGCCCGTATAGCCCAGCGCCAGCGGCATGGAAAAGTCGATGCCGCCTGACTTTTCGACCTTTTGGTTCAGCAGGTTGCGGCCGTTCTTGGAACCGCGCGCCTTGCCCAGCTGCACGATAAGGCCGTCCTCGACAGCCACCACGGGCTTCACGTTGAGCAGCGTGCCCACGGCGCCGGCCGCAGCAGATAGACGACCGCCGCGAACCAGGTACTCCAGCGTCTCGAGCAGGCCGATGACGACCACGCGGTCACGGACGGCCTCGACGGCCGCCGCGATCTGGGCCGCACTACGGCCCTCGTCCACCAAGCGCAGCGCGTACTCGACCAGGACGCGCTCGCCGAGGGTGACATTGTTGCTGTCTACCACGAACACGTCGCCACCTGGTGCCTCGGCAAGTGCGGTACGGGCACTCTGGTTGGTGCCTGATAGCTTAGCGCCCACGGTAATAATCACAGCCTCATCGCCGGCCTCACGCGCCTCGGCAATAGCCTGCGAAAACGCGTACGGGTTGACCTGGCCGGTCTTGGGCAGCTCATCGCGCTCCACGAGCATCTCGTAAAAGCGCTGGTGATCGATGTCGACGCCATCCATGTACACATCGGTGCCAAAGGTGACGGACAGCGGCAGAACACGCAGAGCGGGGTGCTCAGTCGGCGACATATCGCTCGCGGAATCGGTAATAATACGAATGGACATAGCGAATCCTTTCTTGCGCGGACCTCTCGCGGGGAATTTTGACAGCAATGCCCCGGCACGGCATACGCGCTCAAACGGGACTATGCAGTTGTTAATTAGAAGCAAATGCCTTGGCGGCCTTAAATCTCGCGCAGGGTGTTGAGAATCGTTCGCAGCGACGCATACATCTGCTCGCGCTGCTCCACACCCATAGCCTTACCGGTGGTATCGAGCACCTCGCGAATGATGCGGTCCGCCTCGTTCATGCTCTCGCCACCCAGCGTGGTCAGGCGAACCGGTGCGCGGTACTTGACGGCAGCATCGCCCGAGTCATCAACCTCGACAAAGCCGCCCTCCTCCAGGTGCGCCAGCGTGCGCGAAACGGCAGCGCGCGTCACGCCGGCCACGCGAGCCAGATCGGCGCCGGTCATGCCGTCCTTGCTGCGCTCCAGGTAGTACAGGCACATAACGTCGGAGCCCTTGAGGCCCAGCCTTGCGCCCTCGGACGTCTTGATACGCTGAATCTCCTTGTACAGCCCGCTAATCAGTCCGACAAAATCCTCGAAACGTGTCTCGTCGTTCTGCTGCATGGGAGACGACCGCCTTTCGCTTGCATGATGCTAACGGGTAAACATCTTAGCCGTACTCAGCGACTGCCGCCTCCACGCGACCCAATTGTTAACCCATCAACATAAAAACCACCACAAAGGGGACAGGCACCTTTGTGGTGGTCTGGGGCATCAATAGGTTCTAGGCGCCGCTACAGCTCCACGCAGGGATTGTCGCGGGTCACAAGCGTCTTAACGACAACCGTCGCTCCCAGATAGCGCTCGAGCAGCTCGGCCAAGCGATCGATGGCGGCCTGGCAATCCCCCATCCGCTCGGGCTCCACGCACTCAATCGCCAGAAATGCGTCCGCCGAATCGTCGGACAGCGCCGTGCGAACGCCATCGCGCCAGTTCCAGCAACGGCACACGGCGCCCGCATCATCGATATAAGCAAGCTCACCGGGCAGCGTCGGATCATCCGCCTCCTCGCCAAGTGGCAAGAACGCGTCGCCGCCGTCGGTCACCTTCAAGCGAAGGTCTCCCTCAATCGCATGCAGATCCTCGCCTCCCACGGGCAGCGCATAGGTCAACGACACCGTGTTGTAAATATCCACCGCCGGTGTGATATGACCGACCGGCTTGCCCTTGAGCACGCGCTTGAGCAAGTTCTCGATCGAGCAGCGGGCGCCCTTTTTAGTCTTGAACAGCCGGTACGCGTCACGCCAAGCCTTCACCGGCGCGTTCTCGCTGATGGTATCGCTCGTCAGGTGACGCTCCGCATCGATATTGGCGCGGTCGAGCAACGCGGCAATGGCATCCACGTCCTCCTGGGGAATCTGAGCCGCGGGCTTCATGCCCTTTACGACCACGACGCCGACCGCCGCCTGTGGAAACAGCTCCCAAAACGAATTCTCGGCAACAAAGCCCTTCATACGCTCTCCCTTCATTGTGCGCGCCCGAGTGAGGGCGCCTAAACAAAAAGCGCCCTTACAACGGCCACCTTCAAAGTCCTACGGTGCCGTCACAAGAACGCTTGCGCTGTCCCCATCCGGAGAAGGGGACGATATGTCAGGCGTATTGTAACCCGAGTCATCCACACGAGCAAAACCACCACAAAGGTGCCCCCTTTATGATGGTTTTGAGTCTGAGGCGACGCTAGCGGCGGAGCCCCAGCAGGCCGCGGCCGCGATGACGGGCCTCGGCGGACACCTGGGCGTGCGGGCCGGCGGCTTTGACGGACTCGGGCAGGTGAGAGTACTTCTTCTCGAAGTTCTCCTCGAACATCACCGCCAGGTTGTGCGCGGCCTCGTCGTATCGCGCGGTGCTCTGCCAGTATTGGCGCGGCACCAGGATGCCATCGGGCACGCCGTGGCACGTCGTGGGAATGTCGACGTTAAAGATGTCGTCGTGCACGAACTCGCTGTCCTCGATGGTGCCGTCGAGGGCGCGCGCGACCAGCGAGCGCGTGTAGGCCAGCTCGATGCGATGACCCACGCCGTAGCCGCCGCCAATCCAGCCGGTATTGACCAGATAGACGCGTGTGCGACCGTCGGCGATACGCTCACCGAGCATCTTGGCGTAGACCATAGGATCGAGCGGCATAAACGGCTCGCCAAACAGCGAGGAGAACGTGGGCGTGGGCTCGGTGACGCCGACCTCGGTGCCGGGAATTTTGGCCGTAAAGCCCGTCACAAAGTGATACATGGCGGCATCGGCCGTCAGGCGTGAGATGGGCGGCAACACGCCAAAGGCGTCGCAGGTCAAAAACAGCACGACACTCGGAGTGGTGCCCATGCCCTTAGTCCACGCGTTAGGAATGTGCTCCACGGGATAGGCCACGCGCGTGTTGTGCGTGATCGAGATGTCGTCGTAGTTGGGCTTGCGGTTCTCGTCGAGCACCACGTTTTCGCAAATGGCGCCAAAACGGACGGCGTTGAAGATCTCGGGCTCGTGGAAGGCGTCCAGGCCCTCGCATTTTGCGTAGCAGCCACCCTCAATGTTGAAGATACCCATGTCGGACCAACCGTGCTCGTCGTCGCCGATCAGCAGGCGCGTGGGATTGGCCGAAAGCGTGGTCTTGCCGGTGCCGGACAGGCCAAAGAACACGGCGGTCTCGTGCGTGACGGGATCCATGCTGGCCGAGCAGTGCATGGGCAGCACGTCGTCCTCGACGGGCAGCAGATAGTTCATGACGCTAAAGATCGACTTTTTAATCTCGCCGGAGTAGCCGGTGCCGGCGACCAGAATCACGCGTTCCTGGAAGTTGATGACCACGGCGGCACTGGAGTTGAGGCCCTTGATGGCAGGGTCGCATTGGTAGCCCGGCGCGGCGAGCACGCAGAAGTCCGGCTCGCCGGTGCGTGCGATTTCGCGGGCGAGCGGGCGGGCGAGCATCTGCTTAATGAAGAGCGCCTGGCTGGCACGCTCGCAGGCGACGAGCAGGCGGCGCGTATGGTTGCGGTCGGCGCCGGCCATGCCGCGGGTGACGAACACGTCGCGCTCGTTGAGATAGTCGACGATGCCGGCCTTGATGGCCTCATAGCTCTCGACGGACAGTGGGCGGTTGACCGCGCCCCAGGCAATCTTGTCGTGAACATCGGGGGTGTCAACGATAAAGCGGTCATTGGGGGAACGGCCGGTACGCTCCCCAGTCTCGATCACCAGCGCGCCGTTGGATGCCATGCGGCCTTCTTCGCGGCGGATAGCGTGCTCGACGAGCTCCGCGGCGGGCAGATCGACCAGCAGACGGGGTTGATTCTCGGCGGGATCTTCGACCAGCGTAATACCAAAATTGGACAGAACTTCTGCAGGGGTAACACCAGGCATGGGGCCTCCTTTAAAAACGCGGCACGTGGACGCGGCGCGCACTTTACTCACGTAAAGCCCGTTGTACCCGATATGCAAAAACGTTTTTGCGGCAAGGGCGGCAAGCCCGCCCAACGGTCAAAAATCGCAGGCAAGCGGCCCAGTCATTGGGGACGTTCTTAAACGACTAGTCATTGGGGACACTCTTGAACAGGCAACATTCAAGGAATGTCCCCGGATGCCGGCACTTAGGGACGTTCCCAAAGTGCCGGCACATAAGGAACGTCCCTAAGTGCCGACTACCGAATGGCGCCGCCGAAATTATCGAACAACCTGTTCAAAAACACGAGCGGACACCGCGGTGTCTATACTAGAGCGCAGCAATAGAAAGGACCCCGCTTTGAGCATCACGCCCCTCGATAGCATTCGCCGCGCCATCGCCCGCCGCAATGGCGTCGCCGACCCCGCCGTAGCGAGCAGCGTCGCCGCAAAGGCCCAGGGCGGACGCATCGAGAACGGCCTGTTCCCCGCCTCTCACACGGCCGAAGAGCTCGCGCGCATCCAAGAGCTAAGCCAGCGAAACGCCGGCGGTCCCGACAGCAGCCAGGCCGCACGCCGTCGCCGCGAGCGCGATCGCCAACCCGGCCCCATCCACCGCATGGTCAATGCCTGGTGGAACCGCCTGCTCGGAGCCGTCTACGGCGGCGGCTTCTCCACGCAAGAAGCCGAGTACGAAGATCACGCCACCCGCCGCGACTATCTCTGGAATACCCTGGGCACCGCCGTATGGGGCATGGCGTTTCCGCTGCTCACCATTGTGTCGACGCAGCTCGTAGGCGCCGAGGAGGCCGGCAAGTTCTCCATCGCCTTTGTCACCGGCACGCTCATCATGATCGCGTGCAACTACGGCGTGCGCAATTTTCAGGTCTCGGACATCGACGAGAAGACGTCCTTTGCCTCCTACCAGCTCAACCGCTGGCTCTGCGGAGTGCTCGCGCTGGCATGCGGCCTGGTATACAGCAGCGCCCGCGGCTACGATGCGCAGATGGCCACGATCGGCCTGGGCGTCTACCTGTATAAGGTGATCGACGGCATCGCCGACGTATACGAGGGCCGCCTGCAGCAGGCCGACAAACTCTATTTGGCCGGCATGAGCCAAACGCTGCGTTCCGTCGGCGTCATCACGGTCTTTAGCGTGGCACTGTTCCTCACGCGCAGCATGCCCATCGCGGCCATGGCCATGGGGATCGCCGCCATCGCCTCGCTCGTGCTGGTCACCGCCCCGCTCGCCCTGCTCGAAACCGAAAAATCACGCCGCATGAGTCTGCGCGAGACTGGCCACCTGTTTATCCAGTGCGCCCCGCTCTTTGGCGCGCTGTTCCTGTTCAACCTAATCGAGAGCATGCCCAAGTTCGTGATGGAGGGCACGCTGGCCTACAAGTATCAGCTGTACTTTAATGCACTGTTCTTTCCGGCGCAGGCCATTTTGCTGAGCATCGGATTTATCTATAAACCGCAGCTCCTGCGTCTGTCGAGCATTTGGGCGAATCCGCGCAAGCGTCGCCGCTTTGACCTGATTATTGTTGCCGTTATGGCACTAATCGTGGTCATTACCGGAGCGTGCGCCGCATTTATGGCAGGCCCCGGCATCCCCATCATGAGCTTTATGTACGGCCTTAACTTTGAGCGCTACCGCACGCTGGCGCTGCTAATGGTTGTCGCCGGCGGCGTCACCGCGGCAATCGACTTTATCTACGCCATCATCACGGTGTTGCGCCACGCCGGCGACGTCACCAGGATCTACCTAATCTGCTTCGCCGTAAGCGTGGTGCTGCCGGTGATTCTGATTAAGCTGCTGGGTCTGATGGGCGCCGTGGTGAGCTACCTAGCCATCATGGCCCTACTCCTGGTGCTACTGATTATCGAGTACGCCCACATCCGCCAGCGCATCGAGCGCGACCGCAACCCATACGGCGCCTAATTAGCTACCCCCGGTCACCGGAATTTGCGTTGGAATCACCCCGGTTGGGGTCTCGTTGCGGACAATATGCATCACGCAAAACTAAGTGAGTAGACTTTTACCGAATCCCCGACCACACCGACAAAGTACAAGTCTGTGACCTGCGGTTTTATTGAGGCAAATATGTTGGGTGCTCGGCATTTCCAAAAAAGTCTACTCACTTAGCCAACGGGCAGCCAAAAAAGAACCGCCGCGACGTCGTTTGACTCCGTTGCGACGGTTTTTCGAGCATTTTCGCGCCGCCGAGGACGCAGACGCTCCTCATTTCTAGCGCTTACCGAGCAAAAAGGCGCTACTCTCCGAAAGCAGTCAAAAAAGCCCCGTCCCAAATTAGCTACCCTTTGCGCCGTTATTCCCCGGGGCGAATATTCGCGTAGAACTCAGCCCCATCATCGAGCCGCAGGATCCCGACGCGGCCGAACTCGGAGCCGGTGGCGGCGGCGCAGTCGATGTCAATGCGGTCGGGCACACCGGCGGTATCCTCGCCGCCCAGGCGCACGATCTGCCCGCGGCCCGACTCCTCATCGAGTCCCGCCAGACCGCCGACCTCGCAATAACGCCCAAGCGACACCGTGGGCGTGTGCCCGCTCACCACGACCGGGCCCTTGCCCTCGGAAGAAAGCAGCCCCGTCGGCGCATCCCAATAGCCATGGCGAATCCAAAGCAGGTCATCGGACGACTGCACCGCAAGCATCTGCTTCAGCAGTTCGCGATCGACATCCACCGCCCCCGTACCATCGGCACAATCAACCCCATGTTCAAGCAAAAACGCCCGCGCCGCCTCGGTCTGGATGCCGGCGTGCACCAGCAGGTACAAACGCTCGTCAGTCTCGGCCACCGCGTAGAGCGGCAGCGTCGCCATCCAACGCACGAGCTCCTCGTACGCCTCAAATTCCATATCGTTGAGCTGCTGACGGGTAGTCCAACCGCCGTTGATATCCCAGGTCTCGGCATCGAGCGGGTCCTGGCCAATAATGGCATCGAGCATGATTTGCTCGTGGTTGCCCTTAAGCACGCGAGCGTTAGGCAGCGAGCGCACGAGCTTAATAACGCCAACCGGATCGGGACCGCGATCAATCATGTCACCCAGCACGTACAGTGTATCGTCGGACGCCAGCGAAATCTTGGACAGGGCCTCGTCAAGCGCACGCACGTGCCCGTGAGCATCAGATGTCACATAGATCGCCATGGAACGCCTTTCCCTGCATTACGGCCGAAGCCCGATGCCACGGCTAAAACTTCAAGTTGAACTTAAACGTTACCCATTGTACTCCGTTGCAATAAAGCTGGAAAGGGTTGCATACCGTCAACGGTCGCCAGCGCACGCCTACCAACCCGCACCGCTCACGCCACGCCGTCTGGCCCAGCGTCCCGACCAGCGTCGCTCGCGTCGCGGCCTCGTGTCGAAAATGCGCACGCCCGCAATCCAGACCCATAAACCCACCACCTTTGGGTACAAATAACCGCAGATAACTGACCGTGCCACGCCAACCACCCAGGAGCGGACACTATCCATGAACCAGATTCTTCTCTTTATCGGCCTCGTCATTATTCTGTGCCTGACCATCAAACCCGTCGGAAAAAAGCTCCCCTTCCCCACCCTGCTTATCTTTATCGCGCTGGGCATGCTGCTGGGCGTCAACGGTCCGGCGCATATCGACTTTAGCGACTATGCGCTCACCGAAACCGTCTGCAGCACGGCGCTGCTGTTCATCATGTTCTACGGCGGCTTTAACACCAACATCGACCGCGCCAAACCTGTCGCCGTGCCCGCGATACTGCTGAGCACGCTCGGCGTCATCGTCACCGCTGGCATCACCGGCGTGTTCGCGCACTTTATACTGGGCTTCGACTGGATCGGCGGTCTGCTGCTGGGCTCGGTCGTGGCGTCGACCGATGCGGCCAGCGTCTTTAGCGTACTGCGCGAGCACAGCCTGTCGCTGAGAGGCGGCACCGACTCGCTGCTCGAGGTCGAATCGGGCTCCAACGATCCCGTCGCCTACATGCTTACCGCGGTGCTCGCGACCCTCGCGGCGGGCGGCGACGTTAACATCCCCGTGCTGCTGGCCAAGCAGATCATCCTGGGCGTGGGCCTGGGTATTGCCATCGGCTGGGCATCGGGCCGCCTGATCGAGCGCGCGCATGCAACAGCCGAAGGTGCGCAGACCATCTTCTTGTTCGCCGTGGCGATCGTTGCCTACGCGCTGCCGAGCTACCTGGGCGGTAACGGCTTTTTAGCCGTGTACCTTGCCGGCATCGTGCTAGGCGCGAGCGACATCACCGGTAAGGTCGAGCTGGCGCACTTCTTCGACACCCTCACCGAGATGGCCGAGATGACCATCTTCTTTTTGCTCGGCCTGCTCGTGACGCCCGCACGCCTGCCGCAAATGCTGCTGCCGGGCCTGGCCCTCATGGCGTTTATGCTCTTTGTGAGCCGCCCCATCGCCGTCGGTCTGCTGCTGGCGCCCTTTAAGACAAACCCTCGCCAGGTAGCGCTCGTAAGCTGGGCGGGCCTACGCGGCGCGGCTTCGGTCGTCTTTAGTCTCTTTGCCGTGATAGCCGGCGTTCCCGGCGGCCACGACCTGTTTGACCTGGTCTTTGTGATTGCCGTGGCGAGCATTGTGGTGCAGGGTTCGCTGCTGCCGGCAGTGGCGAAGAAACTCGACATGATCGACGCGGAAGGCGACGTGCGCCGCACCTTTAACGACTACCGCGACGAAGACGGCATGTCGTTTGTCAAGCTCAAGGTGGGTGCGGGCCATCCGTTTGCCGGTCGCTCGCTCGCGGATATTGGCAGCGCGACGGATATGCTGGTGGTCCTGGTGCTGCGCGACGGCGCACACCCCGTGCTGCCCAACGGTGATACCGTAATTGAAGAAGGCGACCTTCTGGTTATGGCCGCGCCGACGTTTGAAGAGCGTGCCGAGGTTACGCTGCGCGAGGTCACCGTGACACCCCGCGGGCGTCTGGCCGGCCAACGTCTACGCGACGTACCGCAAGGCAAGCACCCCTTTATCGTCGTGATGCTCAAGCGCGACGGTCAAACGATCATCCCCGACGGCAACACCCTCATACACGCCGGCGACGAAGCCGTCATCGCCACGCTCGCGTCGTAGCGGCCAGGGGGTAGACGTCCCGAATTGGCTACATTTGAGCATCAATCGCCCCGGCTGGGGTCTCGTTGCGGACAATTGGCGTCTCTCAAAACTAAGTGAGTAGACTTTTGTCGAATCGCCGACCAAGTCACCAAAGCACAAGTCTGTGACCTGCGGGTTTGTTGAAGCAAATTTGTCGGGTGCTCAGGATTTCCAAAAAAGTCTACTCACTTAGCCAGCGTGCAGTCAAAATAGAACGGTCGCGAGCTCATTAGGCTCCATTGGGACGGCTTATCGTGCATTTTCGCGCAGCTGCGGGCGCAGACGCCCGTCCCAAATTAGCTACCCTAGTCATCGTCGACGGCAAAGTCGCGGAGGTCGAGGCCTTCGCATTCGGCTCGCGCTAGGAGCTCTTGGGGCGACTCATCCTCGATATCCGCTACGTCGAGCATGGCAGCCGGAAAGCCCGCACCCGCCGCACTCCCCGCGCGATCGAGCAGGCTCTCGCGCAATTGGTCTACATCAACGTCGATCTTCATGGTGCAACCTCCTATCGAGCCAAGCCCTTACTCACCAGCGCCAAGCACTTCCACGGCAGCAACAAAAGCCGCAACCTGCTTGTCGTCCATCTGCGTGGCCAGGCGCCCCACGGGCTCATCGTAGGCGAACTGCACCTTATCGATAAAGCAATCCCAAGCACACTCGTCCACACGCACGGCAGCCTCGCAATACTGACTGAGCTTTTTGAGTCCATACCAAAACGCATTCACATGGCGCGCAGGGTCCTCATCCAGCACACCATCGTAGCGACGCTCATTGAACTCGCGCATGCGTGCCACGGCAACCTCGAGCGAGTCGCCGCCATCAGTCGAAGCCTCATCCACAAGCTCGGGAATCGCGACCTCACGCCGAACATCATGCCTGGTAGCGCCGTCGTACTCGCCCACCAGCACGTCTTCGTCAAGCCGAGAATCATAGTCTAAATAGCTCGAGCCCCGGCAAATCCCATGCGGTGAGCCGGAGCCAAACGCACAGAACAACCCGCCGTCGGCAACAACACGACGGTAGGTCTCAAACGACATCTTAACCTGAACAAGCAGCTCGGAAAGCAAACCGGCATCGCACGCCGTCTCGCACGCAACGCAAGCAGGCTCCGGCAGCCCCGAAGGCTCCACCGTGCTCCCCGCAACGCGGGCGGCGCGCTCGGCCCGATACGCCTGCGCCGCCAAGCGCGCTCGCTGCGCAGCGCCGCGCACGTTGGTAAGTTCACGCCCCAACGCCACGTCACTAGCAACATCGCCAGCCAAATCGCCCGTAAACCCGTCAGCACGCTGCGACCCCGTCGCACTCAACTCGGACTCAAACGTCGCTGTGATCATACCCGCAAGGTCCGTCGCGTCGGCGGCACAGCGCATCTGCTCCAGCTGCGTACACAGCAGATCGGCATCCAGGGGCACGGCCTCGGCAACGCGCACGTCGCCCAAACGCGCCGCGTCCTGCAACACCAAAGCCCCCGCGGCATCGTACGCCGCGCGAACCCTGTCCGCCGTATTGGCGCGCAGCTTTACCTCGATAAACGCAAGCGTCTGCTCCAGTCGCGTCAGCAACTCGGCCTTGTCCTCCATGCGCAAAAAGGCAGCATAGCGGCGCTCCATCTGCAGCGAGCCCACAACACCCGCCTGCTTGCGAGCGCGCACAAGGGCCGCGCCCTCGACGCGGCGAACATACCCGTCAACAGCCCGCACGGCAGACTCGCGCGCAGCGTGCTCGGCAGCCTCGACACCCCTAAGCACGCCCAGCAGTTCGCGGGAGCGCGCCTTGCGCGCCAACTCCCCGCGATCATACTGCTCAAGCGCAGCCTGGCGTTTGGCCACCGATTCAAAGCCAAACAGCTCGTCGAGCAGCTCACCAACAGAACGCTCGCCCGCCATGGCAAGGCCTCCTTACCCGAACACGCCAATACGCTCGCGGGCCCACGCGTACGCAAACCCGCACGCCCGCACCCCTACAGATCCAGCGCCTTCTTCGCGGCATCAACCGGGTCCCCATCCATGTAGAACACCGGGCTCAACCCCGAAATAATCTCGGAAGAAACACTCTGCAGGCCCGCGATAGCGCTCAGCGGCAAAATCACGCGCTTGGCGCCGGCGTTTTTGGCCACGCGCATAATGTCCTCGAGCCCGCGGATTTCATCCATGGAGCCCGACATGCGCAAGATTCCCGGAATCGCCAGCGCGGGCATCACCGGGCGATTGCATGCCGCGGAGCACAGGCCCACAAACTCGGCGAGCGAAACTTCCTCGGACAGGCCCTTGCTCTGCAGGTCGTTGTAGAACAACAGGTAATCCTTGGAGCCAATGTGCATACCCGGCGCCACGCGGTTCGCCAGGTTCACAAAGTTGTCGAACGCGGCCTCCAGCGTATCGCGCACCGGCTTGTTAAAGGCCACGCCCTCGTGCTTAAACTTGCACTCGCCGGCAACGGCCTTGTTCTCCAACTTGTACACGGCAACCTCGCCGCCCTGCGACCTGCCCACGCCAAACACATGGCCGGACAGCAGCGGCCCGTCGGGAATCAGCGTGTCCTCGCTCTGCTCGGGCACGCGCACCACATGCACGTCCTGCGGGTTGTCGGCATCCATATAGCCCAGGTTGACGTCGATAAACTCGACGCCCGCCATAATCTTGAGCTGCTCCTTTACGCGGCGACGGCCCTCGATGGCGTAGTCCAACAGCCAGCGTACGTCGTCCTTGTCCATGGCCTCGTCGGGGAACAGCAGCTTGGCAAGTCCGCTAAAGGTCTTGCGCACGGCGATCTCGTCACGCTTGTTAAAGTCGCTGTTAAAGCGGAAATACCGGTCGATATGGTGCGTAAAGTCCTTGCGGCGCATCTCCTTGCAAAACTCCGACAGGCAGTCGGTGATCAGGCCATAATGCCCGGTCAGCAGGCTCGAGCGCATCTTGGGAATCTCCCAGCCCGGCAGGTAATAGTGAATACGGTCGAAGAAGGCCGAATCGTTGTTAAACTCCGGCGGGAACGGATCAAACAGGTGCGTGGTCTTAAGGACATTTTGCACGGTGTCGTTGATGTTGCCCTCAAAGACCATGGAGGCATCGGCGTTAATCTGGTCGCGGCCGCGCGCGTAGCTGCCGCTCGCCATGTAGTCCTTCATGATCTGCACGGCGTTGGTGTCCTTAAAGCGCATGCCGGCGACCTCGTCAAACGTCACGCAGTCCCAGTGACCCACCAAGCCCACGCGGTCGGCGCGCATGGAGTTCATACGGCCGAACAGGTTGGCCGTGGTGGTCTGGCCGCCCGAAAGCAAGATGGCGTAGGGCGAAACCTCTTTGTAGATATGGCTCTTGCCGGTGCCGCGGGGACCCAGCTCGCAAAGGTTGTAGTTGCGCTCGATAAGCGGCACCATGCGCTCGATAAAGTGCAGGCGCTCTTTCTCGGAAAGCTCGCTGGGCTCATAGCCAGCGGAGCGCAGCAGCATGTTGAGCCATTCGTCGCGCGAGAAATACTGGCGCTCGTCGACCATAGCATCCAGGTCCAGGTTGGGCATCTGGATGGGCGTGAGCGACGCCACGCTAAACGGAGAGTCCTCGGGGCCGCGCTTTTTGCGCTTGGCCTTGGAGCGGCGCGGCGCATCGTCGCCAAAGACCTCCATGCCAAACTCGTCTTCCTCATCCAAGGGGTGACGATACTCGATGCTCATAATGCACCAAATGCCACCCTGCAGAATCTTGGAATAGTCGCGCACGTACTCGGCCGGCATCACAAACGGCTCGATAGTCAGATTGGCAAACGATGCCACGTAGATGTCTTTGTACTCGTCGAGCTTGGCCGTCACCTTGTCGATGATGGTAAAGCGGCCCAGTTCGCGAATCTTGGACTTAATGCGCTCGGACTCGTCGGGACGCACGTAGTTATCGGTGAGGATCCTGCGGATGCGCTCCAAACCCTCTGCCACGGCTTCCTCGTCATCGGTCGAGCAGTACATACCCAGCAGATACTCCAACACAAAGGTGGGCACGTTGGCACCGCGCTTCATAAAGGCCGTCAGGTCCTTGCGCACGATCTTGCCAGCAAAGTGCTCGAGCAGTTTGCCATCAAGCCCGTCCATGTCGTAGCCGTCGTCCTCGGGGGCCTCGGCCGCAGCCCGGTCATAGCCATCGGTCGAGGATCCGTCCTCGGCGGGCACCGCAGCCCCCACGGGCGCGGCAGCAATCACCGGCTCCGGGGCAGGCGCAGCAGCCTCAGCCGCCGGCGCCTCCGCAGGCGCCGCAGCCTCCGCAGGCACATCCACATCAATCAAGGGAACTTCCCACAGACCGTCGTCATGGCTATCAAACATAGGGCGCACTCCTAAAAACCAAAGTCAGCAACAGGGGCAAACGAAACAGCGATGGTATACGTCTCACGCCAAACGATCTTGCCCGTCTCGCGCTCGCGGCAGACCAGATAGTACGGACCCTTTGCCGAGAATCCATCCGCCGCGCGCAGCGCAAACTTGGCATGCACTACGCGCTCCTGCGAATTAACAGAAGTCTTGTTAGCATGCGCCTTGACCGTATCGCTCACCTCGTTGCCGCTTGCATCGGTAAACACCAGCTCGTATTCGCACGGCAAGACCTTGCCTTGGGCTGGTTCTTCCTGGATCAAGTTGAGCGAGAAGAGCGAGTTGGTCACCCGGCGCCCCTCACTTAGCACGCGCAACGTCGCCGCGCGCGTGTCGACAAAGTCCTTGGAACCCGAGCGCGCACGCCAAAATCCAATAACGGGAACGCAAAGCTCCTGCAGGCTCATGCCGCCGTGGACGTAGTTGTTAGTACCACCGGGACGCTTGAAGTGCACGTTCTCGCGCGGGGCAAACCCCTCAAAGCCGGCACCCAAACGTCCCATGTCAACATTAACAAACACCTCGCGTACCTCGTCCGAAAGCTTGGCCACGGCCTCGTTGGGCACCACCAGATGACGCTTGCCGTGCATGACGGGAGCGTCAAGGAAGGGAAGATCTGGCTTGCCGAGCATCTGACACTCGCTGAGCTCCCGGCGCGTGTAGATAAAGCCGTGATCCGCCGTTATAACAACACGCGCGCCCGGGGCGTCGGCGCACACGCGGCGCGCCAACGCGGCAAGCTCCTCTACGGTGTCCGTACAGGCATCGAAGACGTCATCCTGCGTAGCGGCCTTCTCGCCCGTGGCATCAATCTTGTTGTGATAGAGGTAGACAAGTCTTGAGCCCTTGAGCATCGCCTTGCGCTCGGTTCCCGCCATGTTGAGGTATGTACTCGAGCGCAAAGCGCGGGCTGTAGGCTCAACGTGGGCAAGCACGGCCTCGCGCTGCGGAGTCGTCGCAGTGGGCATGTCGTCAGCCAACACAAACGCGCCATCCTCTGCAAGCTCAAGCACCTGGTGCGGCAGCAGCGCAGGCATGCCCACCTCGGTAATGGAGGGAAAGACCGCCTGCATGCTAGATACCTTGACGTTGCCGCCGCGTTCGCGCTCGAGCAGCGCCGCAACGTCGCGGGCAACCTCATAGCGCAGCGCATCGCTCACGATAACGACCGTTGTTTTGGCAGAGCCCACAAAGGCGGGTAGCACATGCCAGTAAAACTCATCCTGCCGTGCGGGACCATCGATGCAGCCGCAATCGGCCCACTCCCCTTGCGCAGCAGCCGCCCAGCAGGCATTGGCATCCGCCAAGAACCAGTTGCTGTAGAGATTCTCCGCCCAGTCCGCCACGGCGCGGGCAGGTTCCTCGAGCGCATCGCACTCGACGGAGCGTGCCCGCAGATACGCGGTGCACATATGGCGATAGGCAGCGTCCATGGCATACCATTCGGACGTATAGGCATCCCACACCTGCTGGGACTGCGCCAGATGGAACCCACCCGCGTGCGTCTGCCTAAACGCGCACATATCGGCCACAGTGACAAGCAGGTCAAAGTAGCTCTCGACACGACGGTACCAGCTTAGGTCGCAACGGCGCGCAGCAAAGGCACGCGCATCCTCAACACGGTCTGCACCTTGCGCAAACGAGCAGAACAGCTGCGAGAGCACAACCTCGTTGACGCACGGGAACACATCAAGCGAAGCCAGCGCATCGATCGGCAGGGTCTCGAACCGTGCAAAGAGCCCGCGGGCATCCTCAACTAAACGACAAATCTCAAATAGGTCCTCGCTCGATGCCCGGGCATCGGCGGCCTGGTCCCACGTACGCACCGCCTCAAGGCAATAGGGGCCGTAGGCGGGAGCCATATAGTTTTCGAGCCCCTTGAGCGCTCCCTCGGGAAGCGCGGTAGACGCCGCTGTAAGGAGCGCATGGGATGAAAGCATAAGCAATGAGTCGCGCTCATACAGCGGCCCCTCAAACCCATAGCAGCGAAGCATAAAGGCAGAGAGCACATCGCGCACGCAGTACTTGTCCATCAACTCGGCCAGCGCCTCGGGACCCTCGTGCAGCAGCATGGTCATACAGCCACGCAGCACAAACGCGGGACGCGCGTCACCAAGCTCTTTACCGCCAAAAATCACCGTAAGGATGCCGAGTTCGATATCGGATGCGCCCGAGGCATGCGGAACACACGCGGCAAACTTAGCGCAGCGGGACTTGGCGACAAAGAACGCCTTGTGCGCTCGCAGGCTCTCGCGCACGGCATCGATATTCTCGATACCCAGTTGATCGGCCAAAAGCGAAAGATAATCAGCTTGAAACCGGTCAGCATACAGCTCAACATCGGCAAGCCAATCGCCCTCAAGCCTGCCGCGCGGGCAACAGCGATACAGCAAGATATCGCTCACAAGGTCATCGCGGTTGACGAGTTTCTTGACGGCAAACATGCGGCCCTCGCAGGCCTCAACAAACCGAACCGGGCGCTCAAAGTCACCGTGAGCGGGCATAACGCCGCCATCGGCCCCCGCACCGTCGAAACCCACGGCAGCCAATCGCTCAAACTCAGGGGCAAACTCGCCGTCCGCATCGTGCCAAACCACCACACGACGCGGCACGCATGAGGGCAACGGCTGCAAAAACCGCAGCTTGAGCTGTTCTTCTACATCGATCTTGGGCATGAATATCCTTACCGTATCTGCAGTTACTTAATCTTTGCCAGCACATCCTGAAACTTGGCGTAGTTGACCTTGACGCCGTCATCCAGGTCGATCTTAATCATCTGGTCTGCCAAGTGGTGCAGCTTCTCCTCGAAGGCAATAGTCTCTTTGAGCTGGTCGTTGAGCTTTTTGACGCGCTTGTCCAGACGCACGCGCTCGCCGCGCTCGGCATCGGCAAGGGCATCGTTGGCATAGCCGATCTGGGCGCGGTAGCGTTCTTGCTGCCCATGCACATAGTCGGTGCGGATGCGAGCCAGCAGGTCGGGCTGATAGCGATGCATGTAAACAAGGCACTTAAAGCCGTTCTTTTTGCCACTGTCGAACAGCCAGTAGATGGGACGCTTCTTGTAGGTCTGGCAGTGGTCCTTAAAGAAGTCCTTCAAAAAGTAGGTGCGGATTACCTCGCGCGAGGTACCCTTGCTGCCGAGTGCCTCGGCAATAAAGGCCAGGTTCTGCTCAAGCGTCTCCTCGCCATACACGGTGCGCACAAAGTCGATAAAGTAGCGCACGATGTCGTCGTCAAAGTACTCGTCATCGGTAATGGGCAGCACGTTATCGCTATCGGGCATAAAGGTCACATGATCAGAGTTGGGCATCTTGGCCAGATAGTCATCGACTGTGGCGCCCTGATCGGCCAGGACCAGCCCGTCCACATCCAGCGAATAGCGGCCAAACATGCAGCCCACGGCATAGCTTATGAGCGAGGTGATCTCATCGCGCTTAGTGCGCACGTATTTGTTGCCCTTATAGCTCTCGGGGATCTCATCGGCGGTATCAAAGATGCGCGCTACCGAAACGTACTTATCCTCGACCTCGATGGGCACCTCGCCCTCCATGTTGTAGATCTTGGCAAAGATTCGGTTGAGCTCCTCCTCGTTAGCGCGAAGCTGCTCAAAGCGAGCATTTACCTCGGCCTTGCGAGCCTCATATTTATCTTGAAGTAAAGTGGCCATGGTAGGCCATCCTTTCGTTGCTGTTGGAAACCACTGCGAAGAAACGGATTGCAGTATCCAAAAAAACCGCTAAAACGCTCTCCCCGCTGTACAGGAAGCTTGAGGAACTAAGTCGATGCAAATTTCGCACCTATTCTAACTACTAGCTTTTATCTCTATATCTCTTGTCTCTTAGCGAGAGCAGATTCACCCATGCATCAAGCGTATCCTCTTTCAGTAGCATTCTTGCCGTGACGTTTCCTTTACCGTTTGCGTCCTGTAAAGCCCACCACACTGATCCATCGGGCTTAACAACTCGCAAATATTGACCATGAGCGAGAGCATTCCTCAGATGTCTAAAAACGGCGTCAAGTCTTCTAAATGAACTTTTATTCTGTTTTCTCCTGCCTGTTTTGGTCTTCGCACCCGGCTTGAATTCTGAAAGCCCAGCAATCCTTTTGTTAAGACAAGCAGCTGTTGATAAGCAAATGAGGGCAAACTCGTAATCTCGTTTAATAAAATCAGATGAATCGCTACCTGCTTCGTGGGCCGCTTTTGCAAGGTCATTAGGGGTATATGCCCATCTTGTTTTAACGGCACTGTCGAAACACATCTGTTCAAGAAACGCATTTGCCTGAACAGTAGTATAAATATTCAAATCAGTAATAAACCCATTGGTCTGCCTCGTAGCATCAATAGCTTCTGATTCGGATACAAATCTTTGCAAATATATGCGTAGTTTTTTCTTAGAGACATCGTCCTTATACGATTCATGAACCTGTTTTATCCACGACGCATCATTCTTAAGAGGTGGATGTGCGCATTTATTATTGTTAGCCTTTTTCTTCTGCGACATGTGGACTCCTAAACGAGAGGATGACGTTTGAAATCCCAGGAGGTTTCAAACGAGTCCCAGTCGGTTTTTGATAATCCTCTGCTTTCCTTAAATAACCCGTCTACGAGATTGAAGCAACTCAGTAGGACGGGAAATTTATCCACATCACCAGCGTTAACGTTCAGAGTTGGAGCAATTAACGAAAAATACTCTTTAGAAACGCTGGAGTTAAGCAGCGACAACATATAACCGATTTTATCCTCAGGAACAAAAAGGCACATGCCGGCATGCTCTGAAAGACAATTGGACGCATACCTAAACGAAGGGATGGACGAAGTAATCGCCGACCATGAAATGGCGGGCTTGAATTTCAGTTCATCCGAATAATCTTGCGCATGGTTTCCTTCACGCGAGGCCGACTCAAACACACTGTGACCGTTATTTGACCAATCAATTACAGAGTCAAGATTACCGAACCATTTACGATAAGAGCCTCCCTTTGTGCAGGGGTGCCATTTTCTGCCACTAAATAAATCGGATACAGATGATGACGAAAAACCGATAGTCCCAACGGCGCACTCCCACCAAAGCCTAATGAACTTATCATTTTTACCAGTGATAATTCCTTTAGACGTTCTTCCGAACGAAGATAGTTTAACGCCATCAGCCATCGCAGAGAGTAGTCCGTCGCTGGCCCAGTAGGCTATGGGGGTGCCAGGAACCTGTTTGAAGGTGTCGGCGTTGCGGCGGTAGAACCATCCGCAGTCGGGGTTTTGGATGGCCTCGACCAGTTTGAGCCCCTTGGCCTCAGAGCCGTTGATATCAACAAGGCGCACATAGGTGCCCTCGGCGTCCGAATGCTGGTTGTAGATCACGTCGGCTGTAACGTTGACGACCTCGCCGCCGATAGCATCAAACGCGCGAGGTCCCAGATGGGCCATGGAAACGATTGTCTTGTTGTCGATAACCTTGGCGCGCATCTTCTCAAAGCTGCCCAGGAACATCCAACTCTGCATGGTAACCATTGCGGCGTAGCCCTTATCCTCGACAAGGTTAAAACCGCGCTCGATAAAGCACGTGCAGAGGTCGCTCTTCACGTCGGGGTAGTTCTTCTTGATCCACTTGCTCATGAATGGATTAAAGCTGCTGCTGCCCATATACGGAGGATTCGCAACGGTACAGGTAAAACGACGGGACAGCTTCTCGCAGATGGCGGCAGCGCTTTCGAGCTTAGTTTTGGTCGCAGAAGCAAAAAGGTCCTCGGAACAACTCGCGGCGGCAGCCTTGAGCTCGTCGATCTCGTCCTCTGAGGGATTGAGCAGCGAACCGATCTCGCCCAAATGACTCAGCTCCTCGGCGAGCTTCTTGTTACCCGGCAGCTCGTCCTCCCCTAGCGGGATACTCGAGAGCACGGTAACGTCGGCGCGAACGCCACGCCTAAAGAAGCGACGGTCGTGCTCGCGGGCGCACATAGCAAGCGTCAGCTCCGCAATCTGTGCCGCGCGGGAATCGATTTCCATACCTACAAGGTTTTTAGTAAGAATGAGCTCGGGAATCTCGCGCTCACGATAGCCGCGCTCCTCGTACATATGGAAGAGCAGATCAAACGCATAGACCAAGATATGGCCCGAGCCGCATGCGGGGTCGCAGAGGGCTATCTCCTCGGGACTCGAAATGCGAATGAAGTCCTCGTGCTCAGCATCGGGCTCGATGTAATACTCCATGCGCTCGCGTAGCGAACTCCCCGGATTGTTGAGCATCCACAGACGGCCGAGCGAGTTCTCGACCATATAGCGCACGATCCACTCGGGGGTGAAGAGCTGCGTGGCGGGCGCGATGTCCGCCGCCGCTGCCTTGCGCTTGGACTTGAAGAACTCGTCTTTAACGTCGGCATTGTAGTACTGATACATCCAGCCCAGAACGGTCACGCCCTCGCGCCAGTCCTCGTCAGTGAGGACGGCATTGAGTTTGCCCACCACACTGTCAGCCATCATGAGGCCCTGGGGCAACAGCAGCTCCATGGCTCCGCCCACGCGTTCAAAGACGCCCGGCAGGCAATCGGCAAGCTCCTCGCACTGAGCAACAAACAGGTAGCGCCACAACGGTTCATCCAAGCCCGCCATCTTGAGCTCGGCTATGCGATCGGTATCGGCCGTCGTTATTTCCACGTCCAGTGCGTTCTCCACGGCCTCGCTGCCATGGCTGCCGTCCGCGCGACTTAGCATGCGCATACGGCTGGGAAGCCATCCGCATGCATCCATGAAGCGAATGGCCACGATGCGGTTGAACCAGGTGTAGGCCGCACGGTCGTGCAGCGCCTCGTGACCCACCTCTGCCTGCATGCGCAGCAGTTCGTCGCGTTGCTCAATCTCAGCCGGACTTAGGGGCAGGCCGTTGACGGTCTCGGACCCAACGGGCGCGGGTGCAGGTTCGGTGATGCCGTAGCGCACCATCTGCGCCTCCACGCCTTTGATGAGCTCCGTACGGGCCCAGGTGCAGAAGCTCTTAAGAGCAGAATCGTTCATGGTTGATGAGCCTTTCTAAACGCCATAAGCCACCGGTGCGCGCTTTGGCACCGGTGGCTCCGCGGGTTAGTTGATACGGATCTCGTCGTTTGCAGCGAGCGCCTGCATAAGGCGGGAGCGCAGGTCGTCCACGTAGCGCTCCGCGTCCTCTGCGGACAAGAGACGACTCGGCTTGACCAGATCGGCGCGGCGCACAGTCTTGATCTTGCGCTGGGGCTTGGGCGCGGGCACGGGAGCAGACGATGCGACGCCCTTGTTGGAGACCTTCTTGACCACCTCGCCCGTACTCATGACCTCGGTGGTGCGGCGCTCGTTGTCCATACGCACGCGGGCCTCATCCACAGCGTCGTACATCTCGTTGGCCGCCGCACTGAGCCAGTCGCCCCAGTTAGTTGCAACAACGCTCAGTTCGTTGAGACTTTGAGCGCTGTGGGCACGGTTTTTGAACGACTCGTATTTAGTGCCGGCGTCTGCTATAGCGTCCTTGGCCTGATTGACAAAGCCCTTTTGACTCTCGGCCTGCGCCCGCAGGTCTTGCAGATCGCTCTCGATGCGACACAAAAACTCATTGCGGCGGATGCCCAACAGCTTTTTCATGTCATCCTCGACGGGATCCATAAGCGGCTGCAGGTCTTTAATACGGCCGTAGGGCTTGGGATCTTTGAGGATCTCACGAACCGTTGCCACGTTCTCCACCGCACCGGGAATGTCATCGGAGGCATACTCGATACCCTCGGTGCGGTTCAAGAAATCCCTGGCGTGGTCAAACGCTGTTCGTTGATTGGACTCGAAGAACTCAACCACCTTGTCAAAGTCTTCCTTGGCATCGAGCAAACGCTCCTCATGCTTGGTGAACGTGGTCAAGAACGCCTCGGCCTCGTTCTGGTCCTTAAGGACGTCGGCCACCTCCGAGCGCATCTTCTCGCACTCGTCCTCACCGGGATACGGGTAGGCCGACTTGATGCCCGTGTAGTAGTCGCGTGCCATGGCGAGGCACGCCTCGCGCAAGCCCTCAAGGCGCTCCTTGAGCTCGGCCACGAGCTTATCCTCGTTGGAGGGCACGGTCTTGAGATCAAACAGGTCACACATGAGTTCGCCCGTGGCGCGTAGCAACCGGTCGCTCATGCGCATGCGCAAGCGCACCTGGGCCTTATCGGCATCCTTGCGCAGGAGCGCCACCATGCGGCTGTCGTTAGCTTGAACCGTCTGACCGCCAAACAGCACCTGCGCGCGCTGCTCCACCACAAGCTGCGCCACCACATTTGCGATGTCGACCTCGCGCCAGCCAAAGGGCCTTTGCTGGTACTGGCGCTGGATATCGCCCATAGCGGTATCCAGGTGGCGCTGGTGCTGCACTTTGAGGTAGTCCTCGACCTCTTTGAGCGCACGCGTATTGCCCGCGTCCATGCCAGCGAGCCCCACTTGAACGTTGCCCACCAGAGTAGAGCGAATATCGGAATCGCTCGTGACCGGCGCGCCGATATAGTCGGCCTTTTCAAAGACCACATCGCACAGCTGCGCCAGCACCTGCTCAAAGACCTGAGCGGGTTTGGCAGCACGGATCTCAATCATGCGCCCGTTGACGGCGCATCGTGCATGGAGCACCGCCTCAGCCAAAAGGGCGTCAGCCTCTTTCTCGTTAAAGTCCTTCTCGCGCATTTTGGCCTCGACAATCTGGCGGGTACTCGGCGGTAGCTCCTGCAGATTGCGCGTCTGGGCGTACATGCGAATCTTAGCGGCGTTGACGAGTGGGGCCCAATAATCCACCTCGTCGCTCAAGGCCACGATGGCCTTATCCACGGATTTCAATGCCAGCTCGGCATCGTCCGAACGGCCCAGATCGCTGGCCATGGTCACCACGGAAAGTTCCATGCCGCCCATGCTGGTACCGTGGATTGAGCCGTCCACATAGCGGTCAAACGGAAAGTCGTTGGCCCCGCGGTTGAGTTTGCGCGCAGTGTAGATGCTTTCGAACAGGCGCTTCTTGATGTACTCAATCACCTTCGCGTTGTCGATCGGGGTGCGTGCGATCTCCTGCGCTATCTCCTGCTCCTCGTCGGTGAGGAAGCTATAGGTATCGCCCTGGCGTGCCACGTAGCTCTCGCGCTCCAAGCGGGCGAGAGATTCCTTGACGCGGTCCTTAAGGGCGCGCTTGTCCACGTCCAGGCTATCGATCATAAGGATGGAGATGTTCTCGACCGTGGCCTTGACGTAGCCGATGTAGCGGATCAAGTACAGGAGCTTAAGCACCCGGACATCGTAGCTCTCAAGACCCTCTGCGTTTTCAGCCGCGCGCTCCGCACAGACGACGACCTGAATGATGCCGTGCTCCAAATCCTTGGAGATTGTGTCGAAGAAGCGCCAGAACGGCACGAGTGCACCAGTCTGGTCATGCTGGATGGCCTGAGCGCTCTCCTGAAACGCGCTCAGCATGGAGCGCTCGCCCGTGGACATGTGCTTGGCCTTAACACCGTGCTTGCGTACCTCGGTCATCACGTCGGGCAGAAGCTTAAACTGGTAGCCCACAAACGGGTAGCTGGCCACAAAATCCTTGGAGTTGGCGAAGCCGGCAAGGTCGGAGCGCGAGCCACCCTCAAAGGTAAAGTTGTTTTTGAGGACGGCGGCGTCTTGCTCGTAGACCTGTGCAAGCATATCGGCCGCCGGCGCGGTTTTCTCGAGCACACGGCGCTGGATAACCTCGTCCACGCTGGAGCTGGAGAGCGAAAGGCGGGTATTGAAGCGGCCTTGGATCTTAGAAAAGTCGTTGCCCACGGGCAGGCTCAGGTTGTCGATGGCCTCCTGGCTCGTGACCATCACCCACACGCGGCCACCGCAGGCGGCGCCCAGCTCCTCGACGATGGTCTGAAGGCTCAGCATAAGGCTTGGGTCCTTGTCGTTTGTAATAAACTGACCCACCTCGTCGACCATAAAGAGCAAACGGAAGTTGCCGCCGTGGGCCGCTGCCTGAGCGTCTACGTAGTCCTTGACCTTTTTGGCAAAGACATCGGGGGCCAAAACCTCGTCCTCAGAACCCTCAAGCCAGTTCCATGCGGCCTTTTCGCTCATGCCGAGCACGCTCTGCAGCACCTCGACGACGTCGTCCTCAAAGTAGCTGTAGGTGTCGCGGGTCTGGAGCCAGGACTCGCCGTTGACGCGCTCAAAGGCCTCGCGGAACTCCTGGGTCTTGCCCAGGGAATCGATGTGTTCCTCGAGCTTTGCAAGCTTTAGGTCCTCGCCATAGAAGCCGCGCGCCTCGTAGAACATGCGCTCAAAGCCGCGAAGCAGCGCCGTGGGAGCCGTATCGCCCTGCTTCCACTGGCCCGCCTTGCTATCGATGTTAAAGAGGATGGCCTGCGTGGACACCGAGCAGGCGCGCTCCATGGCAGCCTCGACCATGGGGTCGACGATCTTGCCGTCAAAGTAGCGGATGGCGCTCTTACCGCCGATCTGGCGATTCTCGAGCAGGTAGCTCAGCATCTTGAGGAAGTGCGATTTACCGGAACCGAAGAAACCACTGACCCACACGCCGATCTTGTCGGTGGGCACATCGATGGCATCGCCGTAGGCCTTGAAGAACGTGGCAAAGTGCCTCTGCAACTCGCGCGTCACCACGTACTCGTCAAGCTCCTGGCGGATGGACCCATCTTTTGAATCCTGGACCTTGACCACGCCGTTGATGGAGCGGTTGATGTCTTTAGCAAAGAGGTCGCGAATGATCGTGTTGTCCATGGGTGCTCCTTTGGGTTTGGGAACGTTATGGCAAAGGGTTGTTACCGGCGGCAGGGACTTGCCTGCGGGGAGCCGTGCTTACGAGATATCGATGGCGCGGTAGTAGTTGTCGGCCGGCAGACGGTTAAAGAGCTGGAAAGAAGAGCCGTTGAAACTGCCCGGATAGGCGGCGACCACAGGCACCTCATCAAAATCCGCAAGCATGCAGTGGAGAAGCGTATGTATGCGAAAGAACGGGAAAACCTCGCCCGCGCCGGTGAGGAAAACGACGTCTCCAGGCGCGTGCGGCTCGGTCTGCTCAAGGATGTACGCAGCGACTTTCTCGGGCGAGGCGAACTTGGCCACGTCCTCGAGCACGCGCTGGGTACCGCGGCGCTCCTCTTGGTGCGGGATAGCCTTGAGGACACGGCGCTTTTCGAGAATTGCCAGCACGGCGTCGTAAAGGTTCACGACCTTGAGCGTGCACGGAAGCTTGTCGGCCTCGGCATCGCGTGAAAGGGCGTCAAATAATGCACGCGCCTCAAACTCCAGCGCGGGGTCATAGCAAAAAGTGTGGAAGCCGATCTCATTGCCTATGCCCTTGTTGGCCAAAAAGTCCTCGCTGCACAGACACTCGCGCAGAAGCTGCGCACGGCGCTCAAATTCCTGACAGGCGCGCTCGGAGCGGGCATGCGCCGCCACGACGCTCTTGCGGGAATGGATGCCGATATTGGTGGTGAGATCGGTCGCCGGGGTGATAACAGGGTCGACGGCGCTTTTAACGGGAGCCACGCTACATCACCGCCCTGCCGGTAAGGGCCGCGATAAGCGACTGCTCGCCCAGCTGAACCAAGGCTCGCTCGACATCGGAATCGAGGAAGAGTGGTGACAGGCGCTCGGACTCCGGGCCCTGGCCCTCGCCGATAAGGCCGGCATGGCGGAGCGTCTGGCGGAGCGAGCCCTTAATGCGCTTGACCGTGGTCTCAGTCCAGCGGGCCGCGTCCGGATACTCCGTGGTAAAGCGTGTCATAAAGGCGTTGAGGTCAACCGCCGTAAAGGCATAATCGAAGTTTTGTAGGCGCTCCCCTACCTCGACGAGCACGAGCTCGCGCACGATATCGTAGCGGCAGATCATGCTGTAGAAGATGGCCTGGTCCGCCTGTGTGGGAGTGCCGGATGCCATGAGCCTGGTTAGGGATGACGCAGCCTCGACGGCGGTTTTGGGGTCGATGCCGCGCGCGGCGCATACGGCGTCCGTGGGCACCATGGCGTCAAGGCGGCGAAGGCACACGGTTGCGCGGTTGGCGACCATGCGCTCCGTGGGATATTGAAAGAGGTTCTCGCTCTTTACGCGTACAATGACCTGCTCGTCGCTTGCGCCCTGCATACGAAGGGCAGCGACGATGCGCATCTCATGCGGGAGGAATTGCTCGCGGGTGAGCACCCCCCCCCGAACGCTTTTTGTGGTTACATCCACAGTACACGCTCCAAGGGTGTCAAAGGCTGTCACAAGTGCGCCGCAACCCGGCAGGCAGGCGCGGCGCACATGATAATAATCATACCTGTTGGTAAAAAAGTTACCACGCCCAGAGTGTCAAATGTTGAGCAACAAAATTTAATCCGGTTAACGGTCATTTTCGCAGCTTAGAAACTTTAACGAGGTCGCCCCAAATCACACTTGCCAGACAACCGCGCTTACGAATGCAGGCACGCACACGCCCAACGCCACCCTCCGCTACACTCAACATAGAGTTATACATATGATTCTATGTAAGGAGTTTCATATGCCTGTCGTAAAGCCTATTTCTGATCAGACGCGCGCGCTAACTACCATTCAGGAACGCGAAGATCACATTCAACGTACCATCGCTCATGGTTACGACGACCTCACCAACGGTCGTGTGCGCCCCTGGAAACAAGCAAAAGCTGAGGCAGATCGGATGCGAGCCATCAGGTAAGGCCACCTCTCCCCCATGTAACCATCCTGTAAATCATAGCGGCGCACTCGGGTTTTGCTGTGATGCGGTCGCGTCTGGCGCTCCACTGTGCTAAAGTATCCCGAACGTTCAAACGACTACGAGGGGGACCTAGAAGATGGCACGTGTGCACAACTTCTCAGCTGGCCCGGCCGCGCTGCCTACAAGCGTGCTCGCCGAGATCGCCGACGAGATGATGGACTACCGCGGTTGCGGCATGTCCGTGCTCGAGATGAGCCATCGATCTAGCATGTACCAGCAGATTATCGACGACGCCGAGGCAACCCTGCGCCGCCTGCTGAGCATCCCCGACAACTACCGTGTCCTGTTTTTGCAGGGCGGCGCCACGCTGCAGTTTGCGGGCATCCCCATGAACCTCATGCGCCGCGGCCACGCCGGCTACGTCGTGACCGGCAACTTTGCCAACAAGGCGTACAAGGAGGCCGCCAAGTACGGCGAGGCCGTGCTGCTCGCGAGCTCCGAGGACACCAACTTCGACCGCATTCCCAGTATGGCCGATGTCAACGCGCGCATTGCCGCCGAGGCCGAGGGCGATGGGCTCGACTACGTCTACATCTGCCAGAACAACACCATCTTTGGCACCATGTACCACGAGCTGCCCGATTGCGGCGACGTACCGCTGGTCGCCGATGTCTCGAGCTGCTTTTTGTCGCAGCCACTCGACGTTGAGCTCTACGGGCTCATTTACGCTGGCGCACAGAAAAACGCCGGCGCCGCGGGCGTGACCGTGGTCATCGTGCGCGACGACCTCATCACAGATGGCCCCGCCTTTGCGCAGACGCCGCAGTACCTGGACCTTAAGACCCAGGCCGCCAAGGGCTCCATGCTCAACACGCCCAACACCTTTGGCATCTACGTGTGCGGCAAGGTGTTCCATTGGGTGGAGCAGACCGGCGGACTCGCCGCCATGGCCGAACGCAACTGGGCCAAGGCCAACCTGCTCTACGACCTGCTCGAGCACAGCGAGCTGTTCCATGGCACCGCGCAGGCCGACAGCCGCTCCATCGCCAACGTCACCTTCCGCACCGACGACGCCGAACTCGACGCGGCCTTTGTCGCAGGCGCGGCCGAGCACCAGATTCAAAACGTCAAGGGCCATCGCCTGGTGGGCGGCATGCGCGCGAGCGTCTACAATGCCGTGACCATGGAAGACACGCAGGCACTGGCCTCGTACATGAAGAACTTCGAAGCGCAGCATAGTTTGAGTCCGCGATCTAACTAGCCCGCAACGCGCGGGCCGACCAGCCACTTCAAACCACTTGTTTTAACAAACCCGCTAAGGAGTTTTTCATGCGCAAGATTAAGACCATCGACGACATTACCAAAGACGGCAAAGTCGAGTTTGGCGAGGGCTACGAATTTGTGAGCACCGCCGAAGAGGCCGACGCCATCCTGATGCGCTCGACTGACCTGCACGGCTACGAGCTGCCCGAGGGCATCCGCGCCATCGCCCGCTGCGGCGCGGGCGTCAACAACATCCCCGTCGAGGAGTACGCCAAGAAGGGCGTCGTCGTCTTTAACTCCCCCGGCGCCAACAGCAACGCCGTCAAGGAGCTCGTCCTAGGCATGCTGGTGCTCTCGAGCCGCGGCGTGGTGCAATCGATGAACTGGGTGCGCGACAACGCCGACGATCCAGAGATTCAGGTCGATGCCGAAAAGGCCAAGAAGGCCTTTGTGGGCCGCGAGCTCAAGGGCAAGCGCATCGGTGTCATCGGCCTGGGCAACGTGGGCTCCAAGGTCGCCAACGCCTGCGTCGATCTGGGCATGGACGTCTATGGCTACGATCCGTTCATTTCCGTTGAGCACGCGTGGGTGCTGAGCCGCGAGGTGCAGCGCGTGGGCACGCTCGAGGATCTCTGCCGCGGCTGCGACTACCTCACCGTGCACGTGCCCAGCAAGGCCGACACCATCGGCATGATCAGCACCGAGCAGATCAACCTGCTGGCACCGGACGCCGTGCTCATCAACTACGCACGCGAGACCATCATTGACGAGGACGCCGTCGACGCCGCCCTGCGTGCAGGCAAGCTCAGCTGGTTTAGCTGCGACTTTGCCACTCCCAAGACCGTCAAGATGCCCAATACGTTTATCACCACGCACTCGGGCGCCGGCACCGGCGAGGCCGAGGCCAACTGCGCAGACATGGCCATCAGCGAGCTCAAGGATTACCTGGAGAACGGCAACATCGCGCACAGCGTCAACTACCCCGCCTGCAGCATGGGCAAGGCGCGCGCCGCAAGCCGCATTGCCTGCCTGCACGCCAACGTGCCCAACATGATCGGCCAGATCACGGCCATCCTGGCCAAGGACAACGCCAACGTGCAGCGTATGACCAACGAGTCCGCCGGCGAGAACGCCTACACCATGTTCGACACCGATGAGCACCTGGACAGCAGCACCATCGAGGCGCTCAAGCAGATTCCGTCGATGTATCGCGTGCGCGTGATCAAGTAGCGCCGACTGACCTGACGGGCAGCTCCCCATGTGGCCTGCCCGTCACTGACATTGAATGCCCGCGGGGGTGCCTTTCGCACGAGAGGCGCCCCCGTTTTTGTGAGCGCTCCATTAAGTGCACCGAGCCGCTTCTTGGCATACAATCTGTATGTTGACCTAACTATCTGTGAGGTGCCTATGGTTGATACAGATTTTGCTTGGCGGCTTACGCAGGGGCTCGTGCGGATCGACAGTTCCGACCCAGGTGCGCATGAGGGCGAGATTGAACGCTATATCAAAGCGTTGGTTGAGGAACGGTTAGCGCAGCTGAGCCATCCGGTACTCGATGCCGTGCAGATTGCAGAGCACGAAGTACTCCCCGGGCGCCGCAACCTTATGGTCACCGTGCCGGGACTGAGCGACGAGCCACGGCTCGTCTATATCTGCCATATGGATACCGTTACGCTGGGCGATGGCTGGGACGCGGACATTCCGCCGCTCGGAGCGATCGTGCGCAACGATAAACTCTATGGCCGCGGTGCCTGCGATATGAAGGGTGGCCTGGCCTGCGCCATTGCCGCACTGGTCCATACGCTCGAGCGCGTGGCGGCAGAAGGCGAGCTGCCCCGCCGTGGCTTCTCACTCATTTGCTCGGTCGACGAGGAGGACTTTATGCGCGGCTCAGAGGCAGCCATCGATGCCGGCTGGGTCGGCTCGCGTGAATGGGTGCTGGACACCGAGCCCACCGACGGACAGATCCAGGTGGCGCACAAGGGGCGCACGTGGTTCGAGATTGAAATGGCTGGCGTAACGGCGCATGCGAGCCAGCCGTGGAAGGGCGCGGATGCCGTCGCCGCCATGGCCGAGGTCGTGTGTTCGCTCCGTCGCGCGTTTGTGGCGCTGCCCGCGCACGATGAGCTGGGGCCTTCGACCATCACGTTTGGCCAAATCGAGGGCGGATATCGCCCCTATGTCGTGCCCGACCGCGCCAAAGTCTGGGTCGACATGCGTCTGACCCCGCCGACCGATACGGCCGCCGCGACGCGCATGGTAGAGCAGGCCATCGCCGTCGCCGAAGCCGCCGTTCCCGGTTGCCATGGCAGCTACACCGTGACGGGCGACCGCCCCGCCATCGAGCGCGACCCGAACTCTCCCCTTCTAGCAGTGCTCAAGCGTGCCGCCGATGACGTGACGGACGCGGACACGACCGTCGGCTTCTTTACCGGCTACACCGACACCGCCGTCATTGCCGGCAAGACAGGTAACCGCAATTGCATGAGCTACGGTCCCGGGTCGCTCGCGCTCGCGCACAAGCCCAACGAATATGTGCCCCACGCCGATATCGTTCGTTGTCAGCAGGTGCTCATCGCGCTCGCCGATAACGTGCTCTGGGACGCGAGCGGCCAAGTTGGGGCATAATAAGCCGCGAACAAACCGACTCGTGCGTTAGGACCGCCCATGAAAGCACTTCCGTTTCCCTGCATCCGCCCAGCTCAGGACCGCGTGCTCGAGGCGCTGCCTGCAATGGGCAGCATCCTGAGCGGCAACGATGCTCTGCGCGGAGCCATTGCCGATGGTCTGATGCTCAAGGACCCGGGTGCGGCGTATTACGTGTACGAATGCTCGGGCGAGCCGGGACGTGTGACGGGTGTCGTGGCGATCTGCCCGACGAGTGTACTTGCGGGCGGCAAGGGCGATGCCAGCGCCGACGTGGCCGCCGCCGCGCGCGCGATCGCCGAGCTCAAGGTGCAGCCGCGCCCCGTGTCGCTCGCCTACGAGGCCTCGCCCGTCATGGATATCATCCTGGGCGCCGCCAAAGAGGGCGCGTCGCTCTACGCCGTCACCGACCCCGCGGGCATTACGCACCGCGCGTGGGAGGTCAAGCGCGAGGACGCCGTCGGGGCCATCCGCGCTATGCTCGACCAAGCACCGGAGCCGGCACTGGCCGACGACCCCGCCTACGCCGCCGCTCTGACCGGGGCGTCGCAGCTGCTGGCCGATGAGACCCGTGCCGCCGGAACGTACACCGGCAAGGAGCCGTTCAACTTTACCGTTGCCGTGCTCTTCCCCGCCGCGCAGGTCAGCGGCGCCGCGCCGCAGGTTCCGACGGGTCTGCTCACGCACCAGGTCGCGCGGTTCTAGCAAGACCAGACCGCCCAGCACATAAATCGGCAGCTCAACAAACAGGGGGCGGAGATGCAGCAGGTACATGCATCTCCGCCCCTTTTGCGTCGAGAAGTTATGCCGGCGACCCGTGCCGCCACGCTCGCGTTATCCGCGCTGCGGACCTGCAGTAGCCACAAGCGGTTCAAGCCCCAGCTCGCGCGCATAATCTTCCTGCGTAAAAATCTCAATCAGCTCAAACGTACCGGCCTCGTCGTCAAACACGAAATGCAGCACCGAGCAGTTGCCCGGCACGCGATCGCGCTCATCAGCCGCCGCACCCTTCACGTGGTCCATGAACTCCTTGATGGCCGAGCCGTGGCTCACCGCGAGCACGCACTCGTGGTCCGGGCGACGCATAAGATCGGTCAACGTCGCCACCATGCGCTCGCGCACCTGCATCTGGCCCTCGCCGCCAAACTGGCGATAGAAGTCGCGCCACGGGCGCTCGGGCATGAGCATCACGCGCTCGGCCTCAAAGTCGCCAAAGAACCACTCACGCAGGCCGTCCAGGCGCTCGTACGCCAAGCCCGGCCACAAGTTGGCGATAGTCTGCTCGGTGCGATGAAGCGTGGAGGTGTAGGCATGATCGGGCTCAATGCCGCGCGCACGTAAAAACATGCCGGCGCGCGCCGCCTGGTCGCAACCTAACTGCGTAAGCGGCGAGTCACTCCACCCCTGAATGATACGCTTGAGGTTGAATATCGTCTGTCCATGACGGACCAGATACAGATCTTTATTCATAGGGGTCCTTTCGTTCGTTACCAATCAAGGAGCGAAAACGCCCCGTCGCAATAGCCAAAATGAAGCACGGCTCCGTTGTCGGGTAGCTCTCCCCTGCCAGTCACATACTCAAGAAACTCCTGGCAGGCTGAGCCGTGGGAAACCGCCAGCACGCAGTCGTGCTGCGGCCTGGCCATGATGCGCGACAGCACCGCGACCATACGTGCGCGAAGCTCACTTTCCGACTCGCCACCAAAGGCCACCGGATAATCACCCCAGGGCTGCGGCGGCATATCGCGATTTGATGTGCCCTCCAGCGAGCCCAAATGCCACTCGCGTAGGTCATCGACCAGCTCTATCGAGCGGCCCTCACCAGCAATTAGCTCAGCCGTATGCCGCGCCCGGCCCAACGGCGAGGAATACACACGGTCAAAGGTCACGCCACGCGCCTCAAACGCCGCGCGCGTCGCCAGCGCCTGCTCGCGCCCGCGCGCCGTAAGCGGCGAATCGTGCCCACCCTGCAAAATGTTCTGCACATTGAGCTCAGTCTGCCCATGCCGCACCAAATACAAATCTGCCACACGTCCTCCCCTCGCACCACCGCAAAGGGGACAGGTACCTTTGTGGTGGTTTACCGCCGGATCACACCGCGGTGACGCTCAGCTACACCAGTACGTCGGCAAGCGGGCGCTTGGGTACGTGGTGCACCTGCGCCTCGTCGCGCCAGTAATTAATTGAGCCGTCGGGGTTGGAATCGATCGCATCAATCACCTGCGTCTCGGCCGGAACGCCAAACGCCATGATCAGCTTGAGCTCATACTTGTCGCTATCGAGCCCCATGGCATCGATCGCGTGGGGCGTAAAGGCCTTGAACATGCAGGCAGCCACCTCGGGCGTGGCGCTGCGGGCGGCGAGCATCATCGTCTGCGCGGCAATGCCCGTGTCGACCTCGGTAATAGGAGCGGCGGGCTTGCCCGGAACGGCGCGCTCGGCAAGAATCGCGATGTAGCCGGTCGGGCGCTCGCCCTCGGCAGGACCCGACCAGTCCTTAAGCGCGCCGGCCCATGCAAGCTCGTCAAACACGCGAGCGCAGTCCTCGGAACCGCTTACCACATGAAAACGCAGACGCTGAGCATTGGCGCCGCAGGGAGCCAGGTGCGCCAGCTCCGCCAGCTCGAGCAAAAACTCGCGCGGCACGCGCATGGACTCGTCAAAGCGACGGCACGTACGGGCGCGGCGGACCAGCGCGTCAAACGTGTCCAGGCCGAGCTTTTCGCAACCTTGCTTTGCCATCGACTCCGCGCTAGACGGCGCCGCGGGAACTGTTTCGTTCATAGGGACCCCCAATTTCGGGCAATTGTTCTTAGGAAAATCTAACCTAAAACGTAGGCAATAACGAACAGGGCCGCAATGTTCTACACCTGTTGAATAGAAAATCGCGACGTGGGGAACAACGGAAACAATTCGGGGCCTTTGGGTTACGTTTCACCCTCCCCGACCCATACGTCAGCGCCTTTAGGCGATACTGGTCGTAACGATCAAGGCTTACGCCGCACGGAAAGGAGACATTATGGGCATCTTTAAGAATGATGACCAAAAATCGAGCCAGTTTGGATTTGACGAGAAAAGCATGGCAGGCAAGGCCGTCAAGGCCGTGCGCTGGATTTACGCCATCACGGGCGTCTTGGCGCTCGTCGCCGGCATCGCACTGCTGTTTGCGCCCGCCAAGTCCCTCGTCTTCTTAACGACCGTCTTGGGCTTCTACTTTGTGATCACGGCCGCGATCAGGCTGTTTACCGCTGTTTTCGAGCCACTGCTGCCCACCGGCTGGCGCGTGACGAGCATCATCTCCAACCTACTCATTATCTTGGGCGGCGTCATAATCCTGCGCAACCAGGCCTTCTCGACCGCGACGCTCACCACGATGGTGGTTATCGTGGCCGGCTTTGGCTGGATCGTCGAAGGTGTCATGTCCATTCTGGAGTCCGAGCTTTCGTCCAACCGTGCCCTCGCCATCCTGAGCGGCGCGCTCTCCATCATCGCCGGCATGTTCGTGTTTATCTATCCGCTGTGGTCGGCCAAGATGCTCGTCATCTTTAGCGGCGCCGCACTGCTGGTGTTTGGCGTAACGCTGATTGTTCGCGCTATTCAATTTGGCAAACTGGTGCACTAGATGCCGCGAACGCTCTTTATTGATGCAGACGCCTGCCCGGTCACGCGCGAGTCGATTGACTGCGCGCGGCGGGCGGGCGTCGCCGTCGTTATCGCCGGCAACAGCACACAGAACCTGGAACGCCACATTCGCCGCGACGATCCGCGCGACGTCGAGCATGCGCGACGCGGATTTTGGGTCACGACGCTCGATGTGAGCATGGGCGCCGACAGCGCCGACTTTGCCATTGTCGAACGCCTGCAGGCGGGCGACGTAGTCGTGACGCAGGACATTGGCTTGGCGAGCATGGTGCTCGGGCGCGATGCCGCCGCCATCGGCGTGCGCGGGCGCGTCTACGATAAGGCGACCATCGACATGCAACTGTTTATTCGCCACGAGGAAAAGAAGGTGCGCCGCGCCGGCGGTCGCACTCGCGGTCCGGCGGCATTTACCAGCGAAGACCGGGCCCGCTTTAAGCGCAACCTCACCGAGCTGCTGCGCTAACCAAGGTAGATTTTCGGGACATGCCCGGAAATCTACCTTTTTGTTTTGAGCGGTGTGAGCGCTCGGAATCCATGGCTCAACAAAAAACGGGCTTCAAAATGCCATGCGTCGCCGCATTGCGCAGGCGCCGAGCATGGCTATTTGAAGCCCATTTTTTAGGCCTACTTAGAGGCCGAAGGCGGATAGGATAAGGCCCCAGCCGGCGCCGATGACGTACATCATGACCAGGAACACGGCGTTTTCACGAGCGCTGCGGTTGGTGCGGAACAGGACAAGATAGCCCACGCCGGCGGAAATGAGCGTGCCGGCGAGCATCGGCGCCAGCTGTAGCGCGCCCTCCAGGTACAGCTGCGTAATGACCACGCTGGCCGAGCAGTTGGGGATCAGGCCGACGAGTGCCGAGCCCAAGACGGCGAGCGTCTCGTTGCCACGCAGGAACTGCTCGATCGCGGACTCTCCGAAGGTCTCGAGCACGGCAACTAGAATCAGCGTCACCAGGAAAATAAAAACCGAAACCTGCACGGTGTGCGAGATCGCGCTGCGGATAATCGACAGGACGGGCGCACCTTCGTGGGAGTGACCGTGGTCGTGCCCATGGCCGTGGTGGTGCTCATGCTCGCCTGCGTGACCGTGGTCATGGCTGTGTCCGTGGTCGCGCTCGTGTTCATCTTCATCATCATCGCAACCGCAATGGTCGCGCTCGCACAACTCGTGGATGTGGTCGGCGCTCACGCCCGCCTCGGCCACTTCATCAATGATGTCGCCCCCGGTATGGTCGTCGTGCGCGCAGTTCACATGAGCCGGATTGGCAGCGGTCCCCAGCACGGTACGGCGAATCGCCGCATGCGCGCGGGCATTACGACGAAGGCCGCGGATAGCCGCGTCCACGATAAAGCCCGTGACCAGCGCGATCAGTGCCTTCGAAGCCAAAAGCATCGCCATGGTCTGCACGGGCACCTGCTCGGCGAGCAACAGCGGCAGCATCTCATCGGAGGTCGAGAGGAACACGGCGACCAGCGTGCCCAGCGTCACGACACGGCCGGCGTACAGCGTTGCTGCCATGGCCGAAAATCCGCACTGCGGCACAATGCCCAGCAGCGAGCCAGCCACAGGACCCGCAGCGCCGGCGCGCTTGATAGCGCCGTTGACGCGGTCGCCCGCAACGTGCTCAAGTGTCTCGAGAGCAAGATACGTCACCAACAAAAACGGCGCCAGCGAGAGCGTGTCCTTGCCGGCGTCGAGCAGAATATCAATCAGCAAATCCATGACGGATGGAACCTTTCATGTCTTTCGGCAGCATTGTAAAAGTCCTAGCGGTCAACTAGGGTATTGTAGTTGTCCTAGGCGCGATGCCAATAGTTGCCCATGGTAAACTATCATCTCGCCACATCTCAATGAACCCGAGCCGCGCGGTGCGGCCCGTCCAAGGAGCAGTTATATGAACGTTTCACAAGCACTCGAATACGAGCGTCAGCCGTTTATCCCCATGTTTATCTATGGCGATCACGGCGCCATGGAGTCCGAGCGCCAGAAGGGCGAGGAGGCCCTTAAGGTGCTCGAAACCGAGTACTTTACCGCCGAGGGCGACCCCAGCTTCGACTTTGCCACCGTGCGCGACCTGGCTGACCGCAACCGCGACCTGTGCGACCAGATTGGCGAGGCGCGCCTGCGCAACGTGACGCCCACGACGCTTTCGCGCGGCCTGTCCGATGCCGACACCTGCGCCGCCATCGGTAAGATGCAAAAGCGCACCGCCGCGTCGGTCATGCGCGAGATCCGCGGCGACCGCGACGCGCTCGGCGTGGCCTACGCCCGCAAGCCCATCCAGGGCACCGTGCTCGGTATCGACATCGAGACCACCGGCCGTGCACCCGAGCGCGGTTATATCATCAATGTGGGTTGGGAAATCATGGAGCTCACCAGCGACGCCGTCCCGCACGACGCCGAGGCACACTACTGCGGCCTGCCCGATATCTACCGCGGCGAGGATGTGCCGTTGTCGAATATCCACCACATCACCTGGGACGACATCGACGGCAAAAAGCCGTTCCGCGAGAACAAGGAACTGCAGAAGCAGCTGCTCAAGCTTATGAAGAAGTACCCGTACATAGCGCACAACGCCGCCTTTGAGGACAGTTGGTTCAAGATCCACCTGGACGGTTACGCCGAGGCACGCCGCGCCGGCAAGATCATCGTCATCGACTCGCGTCAGATCTGCCGCAGCCTGGATGCCGACGTCCGCTCGCTCCCCCGCGAATCCGCGCCCGCCGCGCTCGAGAACTGGGCGCGCCGCCGTGGAACCCTCGCCGCCGACGCCAACGAGCAGCATCTGGGCCTCGACGACACCGACCTCATGCTCCGCACGGTTCAGGCCGAGTTCAACCTCAAGAACCTGTTTGCCAAGTAGAAACGTCTACGACAAACTCCGGCGTAGATCACGAGCGGCCTCGCAGCGGGAAACCCCGCAGCGGGGCCGCCCTACGTTCCACAGATAGATCTGCCATCACAAATTCTGAACCCTCATTTTGAACGATTTCGGCCAATTCCCGACACGTAATTCGTTGTCGGATGGTGATGCATCACTATCAAATGTGCGGCAATTGAGTATTTATATGCTATAGCTAAGCTGCGAAAACTTTTATTTAGGGCATACCAACTCATAATTGCGTCAAGCTTTTGGACAGCATTTGGTTAGACCTCTAAAACGGCTTTTCCACTCAGCGCCGTCAACACGGCATTAGCTGACACGATATATATCATGAGTATCGTATTGTCACATACCACTGCAAAAGCGGTCTACCAGGTCGCGCATTCGGTGTCTGCGAAAGGCATCGAGTCCTGTAGCCCTGCCGCGATTTACGGATCATGTCCCACCGGAACGCTCCTTGACGCAGCCGCAGAATGGCTCACCAAACATGATGTTTCCCTCGACGCAAATGATTCCCTCGAGGTGATGGTGTTTGATCGCAGGAATGCGCGCTATGCAATGAACTGTCAATGCCACGTTTCGTCAAAACGATTCTCGAACTCACGCTTTATAGAGCTCAAAGATGGCATCTTCATTGTTAGCGTTGAGCTTTGCGCACTTCAGGCCGCCACCTATCTCCCTTTTCGCGAACTGGTGGAGTACTACTTTGAATTGTGCAGCGCTTACTCCCTTGGAACCGACTCTTCCACCTCCTATACCGAGCGTTTCGCGCTCACCTCGACCGAGAGGTTAAAGCAGTTCTTTAATTCCATTACCAGATGCGACGGTCTGGCCCTTGCCCGAAAGGCGATCCAATGTGTGCGCGACGGATGCCGGTCTCCCATGGAAACGGCATTTGTCATGATGCTAACGCTGCCCAAAAGCGAAGGAGGGCTTGGTATTAAGGGAATTGAGACCGATTACGAGGTGCAGGTCACCACTGCCGCAAAGAATCTCACGAGACGCAAAAAGTTCTTTATGGATGCGTATCTAAAGAAATCTCGCACAGACATTGAATACAACGGTTTTTATCATGACGCGGAAGAAGACCGCGCCATCGATGAGGAGCGCAAGAATGCACTTGCGTCCATGGGGTACGGAATCATCACCGTCAGCCGTTATTCCTTTATGCATGCCAGCTCTTTTGTTAGGGTCATGGAAGCAATCCAGCGGAAAGAGGGCGTACGCCCCTCGCGTCTGCCAAAAGACTTTCAAATCATGCAAGAGGACCTGAGACAGTTTGTGCTCAGAAGGTTTATAGAAGAGAAAAAGCGAATTCAGAAGCAGCTTCGCCAGGATTCCGAAGAGCGTCAACGAATCGACCTCGAAAAAGCAACGCTCGAAGGCATCACGCTGGATGACCCGACAATTAATGAAGTTCCGGCAATCGATGACATGCAGACTGTCGAATCCGACAGCCCATCATTTGCCCAAACAAGCAGCCTCGCGCCCGAGGGCAGGGTCTTCGGGGCCGGAGACTAGGCCGGCTAACAAGGTGGGTACCCTAGCGACGTGCAAAATTGCGAGTATTCAGCAGGGTCGGGTGTCTATCACCCTCGAGTGGATCCAAATGTGAAGCGAAATCACTCTTGCGTGAGAGCGTTAGGCAACATTTGAGGAAGAACTCATCGGATTAACACCCTAAGATAACTCTTGAACTGCATTATATGACCTGCAATAAATTAGCGGACCCCCTATAGTTGCAGAATACTCCATTTTTTGCACGGCACGAGGGTACCCACCTTGGCATCGACTATCAAAAAACGCTCAGTCCGGGATCTCGTCCACTATTCCCCATCATTTTGTACAACGAATTACCTGAACGTCATTGACATATGAACATGCGCTCATATAATCGAAAGTAAATTATATGAGCGCATGTTCATATGAAAGGATATTGCAATGAGCATCCGCGTTGATGAAATGAAACCCGACACCGAGGCCACCGAGTCCGCGATCCCCACCACCTGCTCGCCCGAGGACCTTCCCGACGAGGAGCTTCTCTACGACCTCGCCGACCTGTTCAAGGTCTTCAGCGACACCACGCGCATCAAGATCCTCTATGCCCTCATGGGCCGCGAGCTCTGCGTGGCAGACATCGCCGAAGCGACCGAAACCTCGCAGTCCGCGGTGTCGCACCAGCTGCGCACACTCAAGCAGTCGCACCTGGTTAAATTCCGGCGCGACGGGCGCAATATCCTCTACTCGCTCGCCGACGACCACGTCTACACCATGCTCAACCAGGGCATGAGCCACATCTGCGAATAGCGACCAACCACGGTACCAGCGCGGCCTGCACCCAAGCCGCAAATACAGAGAAAGGAACCCACCATGAAAAAGCAGTTTAAACTCGACGAGATCGACTGCGCCAACTGCGCGCGTGAGCTTCAGGACGAGCTGGCCAAGCTCGAGGGCGTCAAATCCGTGTCCGTCAACTTTATGACCCAGAAGCTGACGCTTGAGGCTGATGATGCTGAGTTCGACGAGGTGCTCAACCGCGTTGTAGAGTTTACGGCCGACGCCGAGCCGGACTGCGAGATCATTCTCTAGCCCAGGTTTACGCCAACCTGCAAGGCCGCGATTGCCGCGGCCTTTGCTCGCGAAATTATATGAGCGAGTGTTCATACATTCAAATGGGAGGATACGAGTCATGACCACCGCCGATCCCAAGAAGAAAAAGAAGAAGCGCAAGAAGAAAGAGTCACTCGAGCATAAGCGCAACCGCATCCTGGTAGCGCTGGGCATTTTTGCCGTGGTGTACGCCCTCGATGAGTTCGGCACCCTCACCGCCGCATTCGGTACCCCGGGCGACATCTACGCCAGCTTTATGCTGTTCCTCATACCGTTTTTGATTGCCGGCTACGACGTGCTGCAAAAGGCATTCAATAACATCCGCCGCGGCAAGGCCTTCGACGAGAGCTTCCTCATGGCCGTCGCGACCATCGGCGCGTTTGCCATGGTGCTCTTCCCCGATACCGACCCGCACATGGCCGAAGGCGCCGCCGTCATGCTGTTCTACCAGGTCGGCGAGCTGTTTCAGGCGTACGCCGTGGGCAAGAGCCGCAAGTCGATCAGTGCCATGATGGACATCGCGCCCGACTACGCTAACGTCGAGCAGCCCGACGGCACACTCGAGCAGGTCTTCCCCGATGACATCGCCGTCGGCACCGTGATCGTGGTCAAGCCCGGTGAGCGCGTGCCTATCGACGGCGTCATCGTCGAGGGCGAAACCCAGCTCGACACCGCCGCTCTCACGGGCGAGTCAATCCCCCGCCCCGCCAAGTCCGGCGACGACATCATCAGCGGCTGCATCAACATGACGGGCCTCATCCACGTGCGCACCACCAAGCCCTATGGCGAGTCCACCGTCGCACGCGTCCTGGAGCTCGTGGAAAATGCCAGCGAAAAGAAGGCGCGCACCGAGAACTTTATCACGCGCTTCGCCCGCGTCTACACGCCCGCCGTCACCGGCGCTGCCGCGGTACTCGTGCTCGGCGGCGGCTTGGTCACCGGCGCCTGGTCCGACTGGATCCTGCGCGGCCTGACCTTCCTGGTCGTCAGCTGCCCGTGCGCGCTCGTGATTAGCGTCCCGCTCAGCTTCTTTGGCGGCATTGGCGGCGCGTCCAAGCTGGGCGTCCTCATCAAGGGCTCCAACTACCTCGAGACGCTCGCCGACGTGGACACCGTCGTCTTTGACAAGACCGGCACGCTCACCAACGGCACGTTTTCGGTCGTGGCGGTACGCCCCGAAGCCGGCTATACCGAGCAGTCGTTGCTCGAGGTCGCCGCCCTTGCCGAGTCGTTCTCCGACCATCCCATCGCGCAGTCGGTGCGCGCCGCCTTCCAGGGCGAACTCGACCCCAAGCGCGTAAGCGACTCCACCAACGACGCGGGCCATGGCGTGACGGCGAACATCGACGGCAGGCACGTCGTCGTCGGCAACGCCAAGATGCTCGCAGCGACCGGCGTCGAAGCGCCCGATTGCGAGGTCGTCGGAACGATTCTGCATGTGCTCGTTGACGGCGTGTACGCCGGCCACATCGTGATTGCAGACACCGTCAAGGCCGATGCCGAGCAAACGATCCGCGACCTGCACGCCGCCGGCGTCAAGCGCACCGTCATGCTCACGGGCGACCGCGAGGAAGTGGCTGCTGCGGTGGCCAAGCAGCTGGGACTCGACGAGTTCCACGCGCAGCTGCTGCCGGGCGATAAGGTCGAGCGCGTCGAGGCGCTGCTTGCAACCGAGAGTAGCAAGGGCAAGCTCGCCTTTGTGGGCGACGGCATCAACGATGCGCCCGTGCTTACGCGCGCCGATGTGGGCATTGCCATGGGCGCTATGGGTTCTGACGCTGCGATCGAGGCCGCCGATGTCGTGCTCATGGACGACAAGCCGTCCAACATTTCCCG
>CABSNF010000002.1 GCA_902478995.1 uncultured Collinsella sp. | reverse complement strand
AGTCGAGCATGCATTCAACAACCTCTGGGAACGCCGTCAGGGCGTTCGAGCCCTCGTAGCCGGCGCCGGCTCACGCGTCTTCGCCGACTGCCTCCGCAAGACCATCATGTCGCGCGCAGCCGAAACCGTCCCCGTCGACCCCGCAGGCCCCGCCGCCACCATGGACCGCAGCTTCTTACTACACCACATAGCCTCAAGCTTCGTAGGAATGGTCCAATGGTGGGCCTGGCACAACTTCCAAGCAGCCAAAGCCGACGTAGCCAAAGACTACCTATCAGCCATTAAGCCTCTCTTCAACTGAGTAAACCCCTCATCCCAAAGTTCCGACCTCATCTCAAAGCGCCGCCCCAACCCAAAGCACAATCCATCCCAAAGTGTCGACAGAAGCCCAACGCCCCTACCAGCAACAAGCCCCTCCCATCCAAATTCAGATATATATTGGGTTGCTTGTACGAACGCAACAAAGATCCCGCAGCTGTCCGCATGGGGTAACTTCCCAGCGCATTCCGCAGGACGCAAAAAGGCTCGCCGCACGAAGTGCGCAGCGAGCCTTTTTGCATGTCCGAGGACGCGCTGGGAAGTTACCCCATGCGGCCAGCGGACAACTATGTAGCCTCAGACTAGAACATGCCCAAGAAACCATGCACAAACAGCGCGGCCAGAGCGGCACCGACAAACGGAGCGATGCCAGGAACAAGCAGGCCATACTTCCAGTTGTTGTCGGCCTTGTTCTTGATCGGCAGCACCTGATAGGCCATGCGAGGACCAAGGTCACGAGCCTGGTTCATGGCGAAGCCAGTAATGCCGCCCATGCCCATGCCAACAGCCCAAACGATCAGACCGACGCAGATAGCGAGCATCAAAACGTTCTCGCCGGCACGGCTAGAGGTAGCCAGGATGGCGCTGATAAACACAAAGGTGCAGATAGCCTCGCAGAAGAAGTTGCGGGCATAGTTGGTGCCCTCGGTGGTGGGGTTGGTCGAGAAGATGTTGCGCTGGGCAATAGGGTCGACGACGCCGTCGGAAGCCTTGAACTCATCGGCATACATCAACCACGCGATCACGGCGCCCACAAAGCCGCCGAGCATATCGGCAATCATGAAGGGGATGCAGCTGCTCCACGGCACCAGGCCCACGATGCACTGGGCAAGCACCATGGCGGGGTTCATGCACACGGCGCCGCCAAAGATAAACAAGGCGACCGAGATGCCAAAAGACCAGGTGGTGATGGCAAACATGTGGCCGGAGCCCTGATACTTGGTGCCCTTAAGCACGGTATCGCAGTGCACGCCCACGCCAAAGATGATCATGAGGGCCGTTGCGCCGAATTCGCAGAGGAGTTTGGTAAGCATAAAACCTTATCTTTCTTGTCGGTTATAAACGGTTCGTTTAGGCCGCGTACTAGTGCTGTGCGACGACAACGCCCAGGCCATCGGGAATGACGGCCACCTTGGCATCGGCACCCTTCATCTCAAAGGCGAGCTTGAGCGCCTCATCGAGGGTGTTAACCGGCGTCATGTGCATATCCTTGATCATCTGGTGATCGCACAGGTCGGTAACCATGATCACAGGGTGATGCGCCAGGATGCGGGCAAAGATCTGGCTCGTCCACTGGTCGGGCAGGGTCTCGTCCTTAGGACGGTCGATGCAGGCGCGCTCAAACTCTGCCGGATCATTGTCGGCGATGTTGTGATAGAAGCCCTCGCCACCGTGACCGTCGGCACAGCCGGCGACGTCGATGATCACGCCGCCCTCGGGAAGCGTGGCCTCGGCAGAGCACATGCCCTTCACGGCCTGGTAGATGTTCTGGTCGAGCGGGTAGCCGCCGTTGGTGGTGATGGCAATCTCGCACTCGACGGGCTCAACGCCGGCAAGGCTCTTCACGAACTCGCAGCCAGCCTCGTGCGCCTTGTGGATATCGCCGGCAAAGGAGCCGATGACCTCGTGCTTGCCGTTGAGCACCACGTTAAGCACAAAGGCAAGGTGAGCCATCTCGGCGGCAGCAAACATGTCCTCGCTCACGTGGTTGTGGCACAGGTTGCCGGCACGCGAGTGGGAATCATTCACAAACTGACCGTTGTGGTTGTACATGATGGTCTTGTAGCTGGCGATGCCAGGCAGGACGGACTTGCGGCTACCAGAGAAACCGGCAAAGAAGTGCGGCTCAATAAAGCCCTCGGCAAGCAGCAGATCGCAATCGGCGGCAATCTTGTTGATGATGCACTCGCCACCAGAAGGCAGGGTGCCGATCTTTTTCATCATGCTGTCGTCAGTCGCGACGTGCATAACGATTTCCTCGTTGGCAACGATCTCCTCGCCGTACTTGTTGACGAGTTCCTCATGCGTCGACGGACGATGCATACCCGTAGCAACCAAAATGCGCACGCGAGCCTCGGGCGCAGCAGAATGGATGTGATGCAGCAGAATAGGCATCGTCACACGCGAGGGAACGGGACGCGTATGATCGGAGCTAATAATGACAATATCCTTCTTGCCAGCACAAAGCTCCTCGAGCGACGGCGAACCATAAGGGTTGGCAAGCGACTCCTCTACCAGCTCTTCCTGCGATTTCGTGGTCTTAAACTCGTTTTGATGACCTTCCATCACACCCGCGAAGTTCTTATCCTCGAGCTCCAGATGCAACGTCTTGTGGTCAAACGGCAGTTCACATTCAAACAATGACGAGCGCCCTCTTCCTTTTCAACTGACACACTAGATAAACCGTTGGAAGGATACGCCGCTCACCGAAAAACACCACCGTCCACCGACTCATTAACACAACGTTCATATTTGACCCACAACAAAACGGCCGCGACCCCAAACGGGACCGCGGCCGCCTGTCAAAGACACTATAGACAGGATGATTTACGCAGCGCCGAGGCAAACATCTAGTCCGAGACGTACGCACGTAAGCCATTTTGCATAAATTCGTTAATTAATTGCATAAGATGGCGCATGGATTTCTGGCCATAACTGGGTAGTACCCTCCGGAGCGTGCATTTTTGCGAGTATTCAGCATCGCGGGATAAGATTTTGGTGCCAAAAATCTTTCAAAAGGTAGATAGTCCTCATGACTCGACCCATCTGGATAGCATGCGGCGAGAAACCAGCCATATATGAACATAACCAAGGCCCCAATTAGCGTGCAAAGGCATCAACAAAGACCGCAAACGCCACCCATGGTCCTATGCATCAATCATTGGCTGCTGAAAACTCCGTTTTTTGCACGTCGCCCCAAGCACCACCCTCACCCAGCGGCTGATCCGCCGAAAACCGAGGACGAAAGGACCCGATGGGTTTCCCTCTGAATGCATTCCGCAGCACGAAGCCCCTTCCAAACGCGCGAAGCGCGCCATTAATTCCCCCAGCAGTAATCCACTGAAGACCGGACATCGCAGGGCCCGCCATTAGTTTACTTTTAGGCACACTCCGCAGGACGCAAGAAGCCCTCGCCGCACGAAGTGCGCAGCGAGGGCTTCTTGCATGTCCGAGGACGTGCCTAAAAGTAAACTAATGGCGGGCCCGGACGACTACAGGACTATCGATTACCCCGTGTTCTGCAATCCTGCCGAGACGCCGGTCACAGTCGAAAGAATCAGGCTCATGTACTCGGCCTTCTTCTCCTCGGCCATCTCGTCCTGATTCATGCGCACCTCGCGAAGGGCGCGGACCTGGGCGATGGACAGAGCGTCGACGTAGGGGTTACGCACGCGAACGGCGCAGCCGAGCACGCGACGACGCTGCAGCGGCCACTCATCACCGACGATGGCAAGGACCCACTTACGGGTGAGCTGCATCTCGGTAAAGACCTTCTTGGACAGATCATCGCGGTCGCCCAGATGCAGATACATCTTGGCGATGCGCTGATCGGTCTTAGCAATCGACATCTCGATGTTGTCGATAAAGGTGCGGAAGAACGGCCACTCCTGGTAGGCAGCCTTGAGCTGGTCAAGATCGCCAAGCTGCTCGCAGGCGGTGCCCAGACCGTACCAAGCGGCCAGGTTAATGCGCGCCTGGCTCCAGCTGAAGATCCACGGGATGGTACGCAGGTCATCGAGCGACTTGGCGCCCAGACCGCGCTTGGCGGGACGCGAGCCGATCGGCAGCAGACCGACCTCGGTCAGCGGCGTCACGGTCGAGAACCACGGTGTAAAGTCCTCGGTGTTCAGCAGGTCCAGATAGCGTTCGTGGCTTGCAGTGTTGAGCTTCTCGGCCATATCCCAGAACTTCTGCGTGGTCTCGGTGTTGGTCTTCTCGACACTCGGGGCCGACTGCAAAAGCGTTGCGGCGGCAACGGACTCAACATGGCGCTGAGCCAGCGTGCGGTTGCCGTAACGGGCAAAGATGACTTCGCCCTGCTCGGTAAGCTTAAAGAAGCAGTTGACCGAACCCTTGGGCTGCGCCAGCACGGCCTTGTTGGCCGGGCCGCCGCCACGGCCCACGGCACCGCCGCGACCGTGCATGAGCACCAGGTCGATATCGTTCTTCTCTGCCCACTTGGCGATGCGCTCCTGCGCGGAGTGCAGCGCGAGCATGGCCGTGGTAGGACCGGCATCCTTGGAAGAGTCGGAATAGCCCAGCATGACCTCCATGCGGCGGTTGGTCTGGGCAAGGCGCTTTTGCACCACGGGCAGCGTAAGCATCTGATCGAGCACGTCGACGCAGCCCTCGAGGTCCTCGAGCTGCTCGAACAACGGGATCACGTCGAGCTCGGGGACATCCTCCTCGTGTGCAAAGGACAGGTGCGCCAGCTCAAAGACGTCGGCCACATGCTGAGCGCTCTTGGTAAACGAGATGATGTAGCGGTGCGCCATCTTCTTGCCGTAGCGCTTTTGGATGGAGCCGATAGCGCGGAAGGTATCGATGACCTCGCGCGTCATGGGCTGCAGGTCGCCATGGATACCGTTCTCGTGGATATCCTTAAGGGCGCGGGCATGCACCACGGAGTGCTGACGGAACTCCATCTCGACCATATGGAAGCCGAAGGACTCGACCTGCCAGATGATGGTTTGGACCGGGCCGTAGGCAGCACGGACGGCACCGCAGGCGGCCAGCGAACGCTGGACGACGCGCAGGTCATCCAGGAACTCGTCGGCGCTGTGGTACATGGTGTCGGTGATACGACGGACGGTGGCGTTCAGGCGGTCGGCCATGACGAGCATGACGGCGCGATGCGGCTCGTGCTCGGAGATCAGCTCGGCGCGGGCCGTGTAACGAGGGCTCATCTCGACCTGATGGTTCCACAGGTTAATGAGCTCGGCCGACGGCTTGCTGTAGGTAGCCTCGAGCGTGAGGTTGCGGCCGATGTGGCGGCACTTGTCCTCGAGCTTGAGCACCATGTGCGTAAAGTACTTGGCGGCGACCTCACGGCTCACCTTGGCGGTGACGTTGGGGTTACCGTCGCGGTCGGAACCGATCCAGCTGCCGGGATGGAAGAACGCCGGGCACAGCGGCGGCACAGTACCGGCCTTGTCGCCCAGCACCCAATCGTCAAAACGACGATAGATAACGGGGATAACGTCGAACAGCGTGTTATCGAAGATGTCGATGATGGTATCGGCTTCCTCGACCGGCGTGGGCTTCTTGAGCGCGATGGGACTCGTACGCACCAGGGCGTCGATCTCCTGCAGCATATGGCGCTCGTTCTCCACCAGGTCGGAGCCGCCCAGACGCGGACGCTCCTCCAGCAGGTTGGAGATACGGCGGATCTTGCCCTCGACGGCCTTACGACGGGCCTCGGTGGGATGTGCGGTAAAGACAGGGTGGAACTCGAGCTTGTCGAGCAGCTCGTTGGCACCCTCGACACCCAGCTCATTCACCAGCTGGTGATAGGCAACGGTAAGCTCGTTGGCAGGATCGACCTCGGTATCGGTCGACGCACCGGCCTCGCGCTCGCGCAGCTGCGCCACACGGTAGTTCTCCTCCGACAGGTTTGCCAGATGGAAAAAGCTCGTAAAGGCGCGAACGATGACCTGCTGCTTATCGAGCGGCAGGCTGTCGATCAAATCGACGACCTCACGAAATGCCACGGCAGTGGGCTCGTCGGCGGTGGGCACGCCCTGCTCGTCGACGGCTTCGTCGGCAGCGCAGGTACCGGGGTTGCCGGCATTGACCACAATCTCGGCTGTCAAAATCTTGTCGAACAGGTCCGCGATCTCGGGATCATACTCGCTAAGCACACGGCGCTCCAGGCGCAAGAACAGCGCCAGATTGTCGCGCAGCTCCTCGGGGATCTCGATCTCGGCGAGACGCTCCCTGGACTCGGCATTCGAGCCGATTCGGTTAACGAGGCGGTTGACCACGGCAGCGACGCGCGCCGCGGCTTCGGGTACAGACTGGTTGCTTAGGTTCTCAGCCACGTTTCCTCCCATTCCTCCTTCTATGCACGTAACATGCGGTATTCATTATAGGCGCTTGAGAAATACTTTCGACACTGATTGCGCTTTACCACACAAAAGTATTTTCTGCATTGCAAAGGTTTTTGCCCTAAATGGTCGTATTTCTCGGTGGGCGGCATACGTAAACGGGGGCATTCCGCATAAAAGCGAAACACCCCCGTAACAATCGCTCTCCATGAGCAGGGCACGTTAGCAGGCCCGAAGCTCAAAAAGATGCGCTACAGGCGCTCGCGAACCGCCTCGACGACGTTGTCCAGATCGGCGAGCACCTCGTCATGGCTCTGCATGTCGCGCACTTTGACCTTGCCGGCGGCAAGCTCGTCGCCACCCAGGACCAAGATGAGCTTGGCGCCTACCTTATCGGCTTGCTTAAACTGGGCCTTGAGCGAACGACCCTGATAGTCGGCCTCGGTCACGATACCTGCGGCGCGAAGCTCCTGCGTAATGGCAAAGACGTTCTGACGCAGCTCCTTGCCGGCGTTGGCGACATAGACGCACGGGGCCTCATCGGCACCCAAATCGCTGCCAAAGGCCTGCAGGGCCAGCAGGGCGCGCTCAAAACCGACAGCAAAGCCGACGCCCGCCGTGGGCTTGCCACCCTCGAGCTCGACCAGGCCATCGTAGCGGCCGCCGCCGCCGATGGAGCCGACGCCGGCGCCAGGGGCCTCGACCTCAAAGACAGTACGGGTGTAGTAGTCCAGGCCGCGCACCAAGGTGGGATCCTCGACATACTCGATACCGGCGGCATCCAGATAGCGCTTGACCTGCTCGTAGTGCTCGCGGCACTCATCGCACAGGTTGTCACCCATCAGCGGAGCCTCGGCCATGATCTCGCGGCAGTGGTCGTTCTTGCAGTCGAAGGCACGCAGCGGGTTGAGCTCGGCGCGCTCGCGGCACTCATCGCACATCTCGTCGGCGTGATCGAGGATGAACTGCTTAACCTGCTCGCGATAAGCCGGACGGCACTGGGCGTCACCCATCGAGTTGATGAGCAGACGAAGCTTGGAAAGATCGAAGCCCAGGCGCTTGTAGAACTCCATGAGCATGATGATGCACTCGGCGTCTGCCGCCGGATCGGGAGCGCCGAGCCACTCGATGCCCACCTGGTGGAACTGGCGCAGGCGGCCCTTCTGGGGACGCTCGCCGCGGAACATGGCCTCGGCGTAGTAAGCCTTAAACGGCGTGGAGCCCTGGGGCACCAGATTGTTCTCGACGACGGCGCGCACCACGCCGGCCGTGCCCTCGGGGCGAAGTGCCAGGCGCTGCTTGGGCTTGAGTTTGGTGTCGGTGCCCTCGGTAAAGACGCGCTCCAGGTTGGCACCGCTGAACACGCGGAACATTTCCTTGCGCACGACGTCGGTCGACTGGCCGATACCGTGGACAAACACGTCAACCTGCTCGATCGCGGGCGTCTCGATGGGTTTAAAACCAAACGGCTCGAACACGCCGGCCGCAATCTGCTGCATCTTTTGCCAGGCGCGCATCTCGGCGCCGATAAGGTCGCGGGTTCCCTCCGCCTTCTGTGCCTGCATGGGCAAACACCTTTCTTTTGTATCGCGTCATAGGTAGTGGACATTATACGGCACAAAGCAGCAACGCGGCGGCGCGCCTGACCGAACGAGGGTATGGGGACTCGTTCGGCCAGACGCGCCGCCGCGGACGAAGCGGACAAGCGGCGATGCGCTTTGGCCTACCTACTCCCCCGCCACGCTCGCGCGCAGCTTGGCGGCGATGGGCTCGGATGCCAGCAGGAACACGAGCATGACCACGGAGCACGCCAGGCACACGATCCAGGTGCTCGCAAAGGAGCCCGTGGCATCGAACAGCACGCCCGAGACAATGGCGCCCACGGTGCCGCCGACCATCTCGAGCGAGGTAATGGTGCCCGTGACCTTACCGAGGTCGGCCATGCCAAACTGCTCGGACGCGGCGATGGTAGGCGTGATGGTGCCCATGCACGTTCCGATACCAAAGCTCACGGCAGCCACGATGGGACCAAGATCGGTCGCGGGGAAGCACAGGGCGACGCAGGCGATAATGCACGCAATGGAGCCAAGGATATTGCCAAAGCGCAGACCAAAGCGGTCATAGATCGCACCGAGCGAAATCTTGGCGATAACGACGGTGACCATGTAGGCCGAAAGCACGGTACCTGCCCACATGGGATCGTGGCCGCCCGTGACGATCTTGGCGCCGTTGACGGTAACACTCGTCATGTTGGTGACCTGGTTGGGCAAGATGGCGCCGTTAACGAGACCCATAAAGAGGAAGGCGACGACGAGCAGCCAAAACGCCGGGCTCTTCTTGATACGAGACCAGCCGACGCTAACCTCGGGCGCCGTGTGCTCGTCCTTATCGCCAGCCGTCGAGACGGACGGATCGCCCGGGTTCTCGCCGAGCGGCTTAAGGCCGATCTCGGAAGGCTTGGTGCGGAAGGAGTAAGCCGTGATGGGCAGTGCCGCCACCATGCAGACGGCAGCGAGTACCAGGAACGCAGAGCGCCAGCCCACACTCACGATAAGAGAGCTCACGATCGGCGAGAGAATGGCTCCGCCAAAGCCCGAGCCCGAAAGTGCGATGGAAATGGCAAGGCCGCGTTTAGCGGTAAACCAGTTGGCGGTCACAAGGCTAATGAGCAGACGGGTCGAGGCCACAGCGAAGCAGCCCGAAACGGCAAAGAGCACGTAGACCTGCCACAGCTCACCGACAAAGCTCATGCCGGCAAGCACCGCCGAGGTAGCGATAACGGTAAGCGAGCCCAATACGCGGCCACTCACCTTATCGGCAACATGACCGATAACGAGCGAACCCACGACACTCACCACGGTGGAGATGGCATTGGAGACGTTGTACTGCGCAAGGGAAATACCCAGGTTGCTGACGATCAGCGGCTGGAACAGGCTCATGCAGTTGACGAAAATCGTGTAACACGTGGCCATGATCACGAAGCCGGAGGCCACCACGAGCCAGCCGGGGAAGAACTTACGCTGCTGGGGCATACTGCTCCTTTTAGACAAACGAATAGCCTGCGCCGGGCGCCGGTAGTGCCCAAGATTGCCTTGAAAGACAAGGGCATAGGCCTTACGGCCATGCCCGCAGGCTTGAAAGGCAAGGTTGGGTGCTACCGGTGGTCGGCGATATAGCCCAAAGCGACGGCGGTATAGGCCGCGGCACCGAGCGGCAGCTCGGCATCGTTAAAACGTGCCTTGGGATGGTGCTGGGCAAAGTGTTCGTCCGTGTCGGTTACGGCCGCGCCCACGGTAAAGTACGCACTTGGGATCTTGCTCGAGATAAGCGCGAAGTCCTCACTCGCCATGGCATGGAAAAGCGGCAAGAAAGCCGTCTTGGGCAGCACTGCGCCCACGTAGCCAAGCGACGCCTGAGTCATATCGCTGTCGAGTACAAGCGGCGGAACATCCGAAAGCGTCTCGATGGTCGCCGGCGTACGATAGGTCGTAGCAACGCCGTTAACGACCTCCGCGATGCGGGTCTTTAGGTGAGCCATGAGCTCAACATCAAAGCCGCGCAGCGTTCCCTCGAGCACGCAGGTGTCGGGGATGACGTTGGCCGCCAAGCCGCCGGCGAACTTACCAACGGTAAGTGCGACTTCCTTGGCCGCCGGCACCTCGCGGGAGATAAGCTCCTGGAGCGCCAGGTGCACGTGGACGCCGGCCGTGATGGGGTCGATGCAGATCTCGGGGCTGGAACCGTGGCCGCCCTTGCCCTGGAGCGTGATGCGGAAACCGTACACACCCGAGAGCGCCGGGCTGCCGTAGAGCACCAGGCCAAGCGGCGACTGGCTGTTGACATGCATGGCAAAGGCCGCCTGAGGGCGCGGGTTCTCGAGCAAGCCGTCGGCGATGGCAGCGCGTGCTCCCTCAAAGGTCTCCTCGCCCGGCTGGAACAGCAACTTGACGGTAGCGTTGGCCTCCACAAGCTCGGCCTCGCGGGCCTTGAGCAGGCGCGCCGCACCAAGCAGGGCCGTCGCGTGCATATCGTGACCGCAAGCATGCATGCAGCCATTGGTGGATGCAAAGGGCTCGCCGGATTCCTCGACAACGGGAAGGGCATCCATATCGCCTCGGAGCATGACGACCGTTCCGGCCTGCTCGTCCTTGCACGTGCCATTGCCCTGAGCGGCCGCACCGGCACCGATCAGGCCAACGACGCAGGAACCGTCGACTAGCGTGGTATGGGGGATGTCCATCTCGTCCAGACGTGCCTGGATATAGGCAGACGTCTGCGGAAGATTGTTACCCAGCTCGGGCATCTGGTGTAGATCGTGTCGCCATGCAGCGAGCTCGTCTGCAAAAGCCTGAGCTTCTGCGACAAGACCGTCACCGATAGCGGCCTGCGCCGCCGCGGTGGCCTGGGGCGCTGGTTGCGGTTGAAAATCGGACAGAGCTGATGCCATAGAAGCCCTCCAGTAACGTTTTTGCAGCACGCACTTTGATAGCGTAAAGTGCAAGGTACAACTGTAAGGGCATGACATAAAAATGCCGCCCTGGGAGGGCGGCGCAACAAGTTGTTTACAATTGCGGGTGTGATTTTCGGCGCAAGAAATCGAAATGCGTCTCGCTCAAGATAATCGAAAGAAAGATGAGCGCGAAGCCGGCGAGCAGGCGCGAGGTGAGCGCCTCCCCCATCAGCAGCACCGAGAACAGCACGCCCGAAGGCGACTCCATCGAAAGGAGCAGTGAGCCCGTCGAGGCCGAGACATGCGCCAAGCCGACGTTTTGGATGAGCAGAGCCGCGCATGTGCAACCAACCGAGAGAAACGCCATCGCGCTGATAAAGCTCGGCGTCCACACGGACAGAGGCGCTTGGGTCTCGAATAGCAGCGACGTTGCCAGGCTCAGCACGCCGTTGCCCACAAACATCCAAAACGTGATGACGTTGATGTCCATTTTGCGACCGTACTTGGCAGTCACCGCCATCTGGATGGCGAAAAAGACCGCACCCGCCAGCGTAATGACATCACCGATGTTGAATTCAACGCTATCGAGCGCCACCAAGCCAATGCCCGCCAAGCACAGCAGCGCCGCGCCCAGGTTATAGCGGGTGAGTTTTTCGCCGCTCAGAAAATAGCTCGCGAACGGCACAACGATGCAATACGTGCCCGTCAAAAAAGCATTCTTGCCCGCCGTGGTGTGCGCCAGACCGACTGTCTGCAGGGCGTAGGCGGCCCACATAAGTGCGCCCATGCCAAGTCCGACGATAAGGTTGCGGGCGTTGAGGTGCGCGATGATGCGCTTGTGGAAGATGAAAAACATGACCAACGCCGCAGGCAGAAAGCGCACGTAGAGCAGTTCGAACACCGGAATGGTGTCGAGCGCGTCCTTCATGGTCGTAAAGGAGTAGCCCCAGACGACTGCCACCGAAAGCAGCAGGACTTTCCAGAACAGCGGCGAGCGAGCGCCGGCGCCGCGGGAGGTGCCGCCCGCGCCCAGGTCCTCGCGAGCAACAGGGCTATCGGGCATCATTTCGATATTGTCAGTGGCATGCTGGGCCATAGGGCATCCTCGCGCTCAATCTGGGCGTGGTGTCCGCACGCGCATGGCTGCGTGCCGCCTCATGGTCAAATAAAAACGGGGCGCACCGGACCCCCGGCACGCCCCGCTACTGTAGCAACAACCAAGCAGCCCACGCAATCCAGCCAGCTAAAGTACCGACTTGAATAACCTCGATGTTCCGTCAACATCAGCGAAAACGGCCCCAAGCGAGCAAGGTGACGTGAAATGAAAGGCCGCTGACCCTCTGGTCGCGCCCTTGAAATTGAACGTCAGATTGCCGCTTGGGGCCGTTTGCAGCGTCGAGTCGTTACGCGGTTTGGTAAAACCGCGTAACTAGATTAATTTAGTTGACTCCAGTTTTTCGATGATCCAGTCGTTGGCTTTGATGACCGGGCGGCGGAAGACGACGCCCAGTGCCAGCGACGGAATCAGATAGCTCGCCAGAATGCCTAGCTCAATCCAGTACTCCATGTGGTACGCACCGGCCATGGCGGCATGCATGGCGTTGATGCCGTGGGTGAACGGCAGGAACGGATAGATCGCCTGGAACACGGGGCCGGTCATCTCGATGGGGAACGTGCCGCCCGAACCGCCGACCTGCATGACCAGCAGCACGACGGCGAGCGCCTTGCCGATATCGCCAAACGAAACCGTAAGCGTGTAGACGATATTGGAGAACACGAGACTCGCGACCCAGCCCGCCAGCACAAACTGCAGCGGGTCGTCGCACTGGATGCCAAAGAACAGGATGTCGCCCGCACACACGAGCGTTGCCTGCAGCAGGGCCAGACCGCCAAAGAACAGGTAGCGGCCCAGGTAGATCTCGTGCAGGCGCACGGGGATGAGCTCGTTGATAAGCTCATCGTCAACCGAGACCTTCATCATGGCCGCCAGCACAATCGAGCCCACCCAGAGCGACAGAATCGTGTAGAACGGTGCCATGGCCGAACCGTAGTTGCGGATCGGATAGACCGGCTTGCGATCGAGCGCGACGGGGCCGGAAAGCGACACGGCCAGACCCTCGGGATCATTGCCGATCATCGTCTTGATCGTAGCGAGGTCATCCGACATCAAGGCGCCGTCGAGCTCGTCCTTAAACGCACTGATCTTGTCCGACGCCTCGCCCAGCTGATCAGAAGCCTTGTTGACCAGCTTTGCAGCCTTGGAGAGGCCCTTTGCCAGCGAACCGGATGCGTCGGTCAGGCCAGCAACAGCACTATCCAGATCGTTCGAAATACCGTTCAGCGAATCCAAAACGCCCGAGATGGTCTTCTTGAGCTCCTTTGCCTTGGCCGAAAACGTAGAGTCGTAGTCAGTCTTGGCGCCCGAGATACCAGCCTTGGCATCCGCGATTGCCTGATCGACCTCGGCACGCGACTTATTAACCTCTGCCATGCTGTCAGAGAGAGACTTCGCGGTGGCCGTCAAGTCCTTGGCGTTGTTGCGATACTCCACAGCAATCCTGCTCAGCGATGTTGCCACAGACTTGAGGCTGTCCTGGAGTTTTTCGTCAGTCACCTGATCGGCAAAGCTGCGGAGCTGGTCGGCCGTGGCGTCGATATCGTCGGCACGCGTGTTGAGCGCCGCCGCGGCATCGTTGAGCTGGGACACTGTAAGGTCGACATGTTGATTCGCGGCATCAAATGCCTTCGCAAGCTCGGCGGACACGTTGTCAAACGAGCCCGCGCTTCCGTCAATCGCGGCATTGATGGCGTAGTTGGCGTCCTTCAGCGCTTCCTTGGAATCGCTAATACCGCTCTTGACATGCTCCATCAGCTGCTTCGTTGACTCATCGACCGTGCCCGTCTGCTTGAGCATGCCGCTCGCCGACGTCAGCGAATCGGACGTGGAGCTCAAAATGCCCGCCAGCGACGAAGCATTTGCCCGAACGTCTCGCAGGTCCTCAATCGAATCGCCGAGCGTCGAGGACAGGTTGGCGATAAAGTTACCCACCTGGTCGGTGCTCATGTAATCGAGCAGGCTGGACACCGTCTTAAGACCGATCGTCGTAATGGTCTCGGTAAAAGTTTTGTTAACCTGGCTCTGGACGGCGCTCGAACCCTTCTCGGTCACGATCTGCGCAATGGCGTTGGCCTTCTGATTCTCGTAGAACTCGATATCGGCATGCTTCACGTCGGTCGAGAAAAGCGTCATCATGTCAGCGCTAAACGTTTTGGGGATAACGACGGCAGCATAGTACGCGCCCGACTTAACGCCCTCGATAGCCTTTTCGCGATTGTTGAGCACAACCCAATCGAAGCTCTCGTTGCCGCGTAGGGCGGCGGTCACGTTTTCGCCCACGTTAACCTCGACGGGGATCAAATCGCTCTCGTAACCCTCATCGGTGTTGACCACGGCGATCTTAAGATTGCCGGTGTTGCCGTACGGATCCCAGCTGCCGGCGATGTTAAACCACGCGTACAGACACGGTACGATAATGAGGCCCATCACGACAACCAAGCCGATCACGGAGCGAGACACGTTTTGGACATCGCGCTTAAACAGATGCAGGATGTTCTTCATTTATGCCTCACCTCCTTTGGAGTGCTTGCCAAGCGCGGTGGTATCTCCATCATTTGTGGCTGTGCTGTCGCTGCCCTGAGATTTATGGTGCGAGCCGATATGCGGCAAGCGGCCCGTGGACTGATCGCCGCCCTTGGCACCACGCTCGCTGGCGTTGAGGCCAAACATGTGGCGGGCGGCAGGAATGGCGGCCGTGTGTTCGCGCATCTCGCGACGCAGGTCCTCATCCGAAAGCGCCGAGATGCGCATCTGGGTATTGAGGCTCGCTCGGATATATTCGATATTGATAAGCCAGCCGCAGATGGCAATAACCGAGATGATCCAAATGACAAGCAGGATGATCTTGCCGTTATTGTCGATATCGAGAACCGTCGACAGGACAAAGAGCAGGACCTGAACGCCCACCACGGCGGCAAAACCGCCCTTGATGTAGTACGGGTAGCGATGTTCAAAGGCGACCGCATGATCGAGCAGTTCGCGACGGTACGAATCGGAATCGAGCATGACGCGCATGGCCGTGCGCAGCGAGTAGCGCTGGCGCGGCAGGTCGTTGGACTCGCAAATCATCATACCGGTCGTGGAGAGCTGTTTATCAAAGAGCAGGTTAAGGTTGAGCAGCAGCGGACGCAGCTGCAGGCCGATAAAGAGCGCCACGATCAAGAACACGCCCAGAATGCACAGGTTAAACAGGTAGTTGAACGAATACATGCCGCCGACCGTCTCGCGCAGCAGATTGATGCCGTAGGTAAAGGGCAGCAGCGGGTGCAGCCACTGGAAGAAGCCGGGCATCATCTCGATGGGGTACATGCCCGACGAACCCGGGATCTGCACGATGACGAGAATGACGCCGATAGCCTTGCCGATATGCTTAAACGTGGTGGACAGCGCATAGATGATATTGACGTAGGTGAACGAAATGGCGATGCCGCCCAGCACGAACAGCAGCGGGCTGACGCACTGCACGCCAATCACCAGATCGCCTACCGTAACGATGATGGCCTGCAACGCGCCCAGGATCACCAGGAGCAACCAGCGGCCAAAGTAGCCCTGACGCGCGGTAAAGCTGCCGACGCCTTCGCGATCGACCTCGAGCTTGTAGATGGCGATAAGCACGTAGCCGCCCACCCAAAGCGCCAGGTTGGTATAGAACGGGGCAATGCCCGAGCCGAAGCTCTTAACCGGATAGATCGACTTGGACGCGAGCTCAACCGGAGATGCCATGAAGTCTGCGACGTCATTGACGTCGACGCCCAGCAGGTCGGCCAGCTCGCCCATGGACTCGGAGGTCTGTAGCGCCGCGATGTCGTTGGCGGCGGTTGCGAGCTTGTCCTGGACCTTGGCAAGCGAGGAATCGGTCTGGGACAGCGTGGTCTTGGCCTGGCCGAGCGTAGCGTTAAGCTGCGAAAGCGTACCGCGCGCGCTTGCAATCGTGGGCGTGAGGCCAGATACGATACCCGTCAAATCACCCGAGACAGCGGCAAAGGAATCAAGCGCGCTCGAGGCCTTCGGCAGCGCGTTTTGACCCAGGTCCGTCTGGGCCTGGCCAAGGTTGGTCGCACCGGTCTGAATTGCATTATTGATAGCGTCGCTGGCACCCGAGACAGCCGCGGCGTCATTCGCCATGGCGCTCGACTGCGCAGACAGACCGTCCTTGATGCTCTGAAGCTTTTCATTCTGCTCTCGAAGCAAATCGATGGTCGATACAATGCGCGCGTCAATTTCCTCGGAACCTGTCGACGTGTCATTGGCGAGAATCTCTAAGTGCCCGATAACGGCCTTATTGTGGTCGATCGTCGCTTGGAGAGACTCGAGCGAGTTGTCGATACGGGTGGTCGTAGATGTGACCGTGCCCGTCAGCTTGCCGATGGCAGCGTTCGCGGAGGCCGACGTCTTGGTAAGCGCAAGGCTGCCTTCCGAGAGCGCCTTGGAGAGCGAGGCGATAGAATTGCCCGCCGTGGTGCGAGCTTCGCCCAGCAGGTAGTTACCCTGAGAGATCGCCTGCGTCAGTGACGGCGCCTGACCCTGCAGGCCGGCAAGTGCCGCATCGGCCGAGGCGATGGCGCCACTCGTCTTATCGATGGCGGCATTCATGTCGCCAATCGAATCGCGCACCTCGCCCAAGGTATCGGATGCCTCGGAGACAGAACTTGCCAACGAATCCTGAGTCTGGGTTGCCTTGTCCTTTAAATCGACTCCGGCATCCTTGGCAATACTGGCAACGGTCTCGCCCGCCGTGGAGACAAATTCCGAGTTGATCTGCTTCTCGATGGTACTTGCACCGGTGTCGGTAACCTTGGGTGCAATGGCGCTCTTCTTCTCATTGACGTAGTACGTAAGCTTGGGCTGATGGTAGTTGCCGTCGAGCATCGAAACCAGGTTATCCGAGAAGTTCTTGGGGATTACGATGGCCGCATAGTACTCACCACTCTCGACGCCCTCCTTGGCATCGGCCGCCGAATCGACGAAGGTCCAGCCCAGCTGATCGTTCTCCTTGAGCTGATCGACGACCTGGTCGCCCGCGTTGAGATCGCCCACCAGGTCGTTCTGAGTGCCCTGATCGTTGTTGGCGATGGCAATCTTGATGCCCTGAGTATTTCCGTACGGATCCCAGTTGGCCACGATGTTGTACCAGGCATACAGCGAGGGAATAACGCACACGCCAAGGGTAACCACCAAGGCGACGGGGTTCACAAGCAGTCGCTTAATGTCGCGCTTAAATATCGCAAAGGACACCTTTGCATTGGATAGTTTGCTGCCGAGACTCACGCTTGGACCATCCATCCTGTCGTTAAATCGAATCGTACTATCGACAACCATTGTACGTAGGCGCTTTAGTGCCTCGCGGCACAATGGTGCTGAGTTTTGCGGGTAGCAATATACTACGAAGATGAGTTAGCGTACAGATGTACAGTATCTTAAATTTCAGCAGGTCACAAAACCACAACCCGCACAAATTAGCAATCCGAATAGTCATTGGGGACGTTCTTAAACGACTAGTCAAACAAGAACGTCCCCAACGACTACTTAGGACCACGGCAACGTCGATGTTTTGGCAATGCCAGCGAGCGGGCGCCAGAGCGAACAAATTGGCATGAAAAGAGGACGGCATAGACCTTCTGGTCATGCCGTCCTCTTTGAATGACAAGTTGTCGCTCTGGCGCCCGCGCAGCGTCGACTGGTCCGCCGTTCGTTAGAACGGCGGAACTGAGGGCAGCGTCGAGCCGTTACGCGGTTTGGTAAAACCGCGTAAATACCTAACTACATCAAGTTGCAAACAGCTGCTGCGAAGGCTACGGGGTCCTCGGGGAGGATGCCCTCGACCAGCAGGGCCTGATCGTAGAGCAAGCCGGAGTACTGCTTGATCTTGTCGGCGTCGCCTGCCTTCTGGGCAGCGACAAGCTTGTCAAAGACCGGGTGCTTGGCGTTGAGCTCGAGCACGCGTTGGCTCTTGGGCATGCCGTCGGGCGCGTCCTCGGGTCCCTTCTGGAGCACCTTCTCCATCTCGAGCGAAAGTGGGCCCTCGGTGGTGATGCAAGCGGGGGCATCGGTCAGGCGCGCGGAGACGGCAACTTTCTCGACCTTGTCACCGAGCGCCTCCTTCATAGCGCTGAAGAGGTCCTCGTTTTCCTTGGTGGCGTCCTCGGCCTCCTTCTTCTCGTCCTCGGTCGCCAGGTCAAGATCACCGGTCGCGACGTTCTTGAGCTCCAGATGACGATCCTCGACCTCGGGCTCGGCACCGTCGGCCACAGCCTTCTCGGCAGCCTCGCGGGCAGCATCGTCCTCGTAGATCTTGGGCATATCGGCGGCAACGTACTCACGCATAGCCTGGAACGTGAACTCATCCACATCCTGCGTCAGCAGCAGCACGTCATAGCCGCGGTCGAGCACGCCCTTTACCACGGGCATCTTGGCCAAGCGCTCACGCGAGTCGCCGGCGGCGTAGTAGATGGCCTTCTGATCCTCAGGCATGCCCTTGGCATACTCGGCCAGGGTAATCATCTTCTGTTCCTTGGCAGACCAGAACAGCAACAGGTCGGCGAGCTCATCGGCCTTCATGCCATAGCTCGAGTAGATGCCGTACTTAAGACCGCGGCCAAAGTTCTCAAAGAACTTCTCGTAGGCCTCGCGGTCGTTGTCACGCATATCCTCAAGGTCGGCGGTAATCTTCTTTTCCACACGCTTGGCGATGGCCTTGAGCTGACGGTTCTGCTGCAGCGTCTCGCGCGAGATGTTGAGCGACACGTCGGCGGAATCCACGACGCCGCGGACAAAGTTGTAGTAGTCGGGCAGCAGGTCGTCGCACTTCTCCATGATCAGGACGTTGGAGCTGTAGAGCGCCAGACCCTTCTCGTAGTCCTTGCTGTACAGATCGAACGGCGCGCGTCCCGGCACAAACAGCAGGGCGTCATACTCGAGCGTGCCCTCGGCGTGAAAGCTGATGGTGCGCGCAGGATCGTCAAAGTCGTGGAACGTGGACTTGTAGAACTCGTCGTAGTCCTTCTGCTCGACATCGGAGCTGCGCTTCTTCCAGATCGGTGTCATGGAATTGACGGTCTCGAGCTCCTGGTAGTCCTCGTACTCGGGCTTGTAATCGTCGCCAGCATCCTCGGGCTTGGGCTTCTGGCGGCTCTTGGACACCATCATCTGGATCGGGTAACGCACATAGTTACTGTACTGCTGAATTAGGCTCTTGAGGCCCCACTCGGTCAGGAAGCGATCGTAGGTCTCGGCCTCGCCGTCGGCATCGAGCTTCTCGTTCTCGCGCAGCGTCAGGATGACATCGGTACCGTGCTCGGCACGCTCGCCGTCCTCGATGGTGTAGCCCTCAAGACCGTCGGATTCCCACACATGGGCGACATCCTCGCCGTAGGCGCGGCTGACGACCTTCACATGGCTGGCGACCATAAAAGCCGAGTAGAAGCCCACGCCAAACTGGCCGATGATGTCGACATCCGAACCCTGCTGCTCGGCGTTCTCGGTCTTAAACTCCTCGGAGCCGGAATGGGCGATGGTGCCCAGATTGCGCTCGAGCTCCTCGGCGGTCATGCCAATGCCGTTATCCGAGATGGTAATGGTGCGGGCGTCTTTATCAAAGGAAACACGAATAGCCAGGTCGCCCTGGTCGATCTTGACGCTCGGATCCTGCAGGCTCTTAAAGTTGAGCTTGTCGACGGCGTCGCTCGCGTTAGAGATAAGCTCGCGCAGGAAGATTTCCTTATTGGTGTAGATGGAGTTGATCATGAGGTCGAGCAGTTTTTTGCTCTCGGTCTTAAATTGACGCATGTGCAGTCCTTTCGCGCTACCCCCGTCCGCAAAAACGGCCCGGTCGCCCGAGCCGCATCGCAGACCTGCTATGTTCAGACTTAGATTTTATAACCCATTAACGCGCATATATACATACGGAATCGAAAAACTGTATGTCCGAGCGCTCCAATGCGTCAATTGCCAAGGAGTGTCCCCAACTGCCGGCAGAAAAGGAACGTCCCTATCTGCCATCTACGCGCTTGGCCATCCAGGCGTGGGGCTGGCCTTCGTCTTCGTAATCTACCGGGGCAATTTGCGTGTAGCCCGCCTTTGCATAGAGCGGAAGCACGTATTCCTGCGCATGCAGCTTAATAAGCTTAGCGCCGGCATCGCACGCAGCAGCTTCGCTGGCTTCGACAATCTTGCTTGCCAGACCGCGACGGCGCATGGTGGACAGCACGGCGACGCGCCCCATAATGTAGGTCTCCCCCGCCGCAACGCCTTCGTCCATGTCGCATGCCGGCAACACCGGGGCCTCTGCGTCAGCCACGCGCTCAAGCTCTTCGGGAAACGCGCGCGAGCAACCGGCAAGCTCGCCGTCTACATAGAGCGTCACATGAATGCAGTTCGGATCCTCGTCGATAGCGTCGAACTCATTCTCGTAGCCCTGCTCGTCCATAAAAACGACGCGGCGCACCAACGCCGCGTCATCAAAGCATCCCGTCTTAAGTTGAATATCCATGGCTGCCCCTTCATTCAATGCGAACGTTAGGGACAGATTTTAGCGAAAATGAGCTCCACGCACGCTAAACTTCGCGCGAGCCTTCGCCAGGCAGTCGTAATGACCCACGTTATGGGCATCGCTCGCGATGAAGCTGTACAGGTTCTGATCGAACAGGCGCTGTGCCGGCTTTTTCTCGCGACCAAAGCGACCGCCGGCAATAAAGTCCGCCGAAGCCTGCAGCTTGCAGCCCATATCGACCAGGCGCTCCGCCACGCTTACATCCTTTTGAACCGCACGATAGCGCTCAGGATGAGCGATGATCACCTGGTAGCCACGGCACTGCAAATCGTAAATCGTGTTCTCGTACTCTCTAAACGCATACGCATCGGCATGCGTCGAAAGCTCGAGCAGAAACTCGTTGGTTCCATCGAAATGCAAGTGCTCCGCGGCATCGATACCAAGCTCAACGAGCTTTCGATGGTTGACCTCGAAGCCCATCTGGAGCGGAAAACCGTCAGCGTTATCACGCAGCAGCTCAAAGGCATCCCACATCTTGTCGTAATCAAAATAGGGATCACGGCAGTGAGGAGTGCAAACGATTCTGGTTACACCGGCCCGCTTGGCAGCCTCGAGCATCGCCAAGCTCTCATCGAGATCGGCGGCGCCGTCGTCTACACCCGGCAAGATATGGCAATGAATGTCACGCATAGGTCAGCCTTAATCAACTAAACGTTTGCTCGGTTGGTGAAGATGCCCTTTTTGGAAGTCCCCTGATCGTCGGAGCCCTTCTTCACCTTCTTACCGTCCTTGGTGTAGTAGGAGTAGTAGTACTCGCTGGTCTCGGTCTCGCAGTAGTTCATAACGGTACCGATGAGCTTGACCTTCTCGGACTTCTTAAGCTGGCCGATAGCGTTGAGTGCCTCCTCGCGCTTGGTGAAGTCCTCGCGCACCACGAACAGCGTACCGTCGGTCAGGCTGGCAATCTCGGCAGCATCGATGAAGGTGCCGACCGGGGGAGCATCAAAGATGACGTACTGGAACTTGGCGGACAGTGCCTTTACCAACTTGGCAAAGCGGTGAGAGACGATGATGTCGGCAGGATTGGGAATATGCGGCTCAGCATCGAGGAAGTAGAAGTTCTTCTGACCCGTCTCGACAATTGCCTGGTCAATGGAGATCTGCTCGGAAAGGACCGCATAGAGTCCGCCGCGCGAACGAACGCCGAGCATATCGGAAAGGGACCTGCGGCGCATATCGGCCTCGACCAGGAGCACGGACTTGCCGCTCGTGGCGATTGCCTGAGCAAGGTTAATGGAAACCGTAGACTTGCCCTCGTTGGGAATCGAGGAGGTAACGGTGATGGTGCGAATGGGGTCGTCCACACTCGCAAAGCGGATGTTGGCCAGAAGGGTCTTGGCGGCATTCTGTACAACGAGCTTATCGGTGTTCTTTGCCTTAGCCATGCCTATTTACCACCTTTCATAGCCGGAATTCGGCCAACAACGGGAATGCCCAGGAGCTCTTCTGCCTCTTCGGCACCGCGGATGCGGGTATTGAGCATGTCTGCCAAAACGACATAGGCAACTGCGATAAAGATACCGGCGAGGAACGCGACGGCAATATACAGCGTGCGCTTGGGGCCGCTGGGGGCTTCGGGGGTCTTAGCCTCGTCGATAACGTTGATGCTCTGGGCAGCGCCGACGTTCTGAGCGACCGTACTCACCGAGCTGGCCATGGCCTTTGCGACCTTAGCCGTCTCCTTGGCATCGGTGCCGGTAACCGAAAGCGTAATGACACGCGTGGTGGTCTCAGAGGAAACAGACACCTTGTAGTCATCCAGGTCAGCAAGGCCCAGCTCATTGGCAGCACCGCTCTTAACGCTATCGCTATCCAGCAGCGTGGCAATATCGTTGGAAAGCATCTGGCTCGCCGAGAGATCGTTATAGCTCATCTGACCGCTATCGTCGGTCTTGGCGAGAATGTACATGCTCGTCGTCGCGGTGTAGGTGTTGTCCATCGCAACGAAGGACACGATGCCCATGGCGATCGCGCAGACCACCGGAAGGGTGATGACCAGCTGAAGGTGCTTCTTCAGCAGCTGGAACAGTTCGAGAAGGGTCATGCAGCTTGCCTTTCATTTCCCCAGTTCGGATTGACAAAACTGTTCGTATGTTATCGCATCTTTTTACCGAGACCAAACTCTATACATAAGAAACAGGCTCTCCTGTAAAAATGTCGGAAGCAATCGTAAAATTGCACAACAACGCCGCACCCGAAAGTCAAATGCGGCGTCTGCATCAATATCTATGTTGTATCGCTATGCGAATGGCTCGTCCTGCTGTATGGGAAACGTCACCGTAATGGTGGTTCCCACGCCCAACTCGCTCGACAGATCGAGCGTGGCGTGATGATACAGGGCCGCATGCTTGACAATGGCAAGCCCCAGACCGGTTCCGCCGCGTGCCTTGGACCTACTCTTGTCCACGCGATAGAACCGCTCAAATACCTTGCCCTGTTCTTCAGGCGCGATACCGATTCCCGTGTCGGCGACCGCAAGGAACGGATGGCCTTCGTCGTTGGTGCCGCACTGCAGCGTAACCGTACCGCCGGGTCGATTGTAGCGGATGGCGTTGCTTGCCAGATTATAGATGAGCTCGTCAATCAAGCGCGACACGCCCTCGATGACCACAGGCTTGGTCTCATGACTTATCGTCACATTCGCCTGACGGGCGACCTGTTCAAGACGCTGCTCGACCGCGTAGATGGCACGCGAGAGCTCAATAGGCTCCGTGGACCCAATGGGCACCGCCTCGCCCTCAGCTGCACGCTCGGCCTCGTCCAAGTTAGACAGCGTAAGGATATCGTTGACAAGCGCTGCCAAGCGGCCCGCCTCACGATAGATGCGACCGCCAAAGTTGCGCAGGTCGCCCTCGCCCTCGACCATGCCGTTTGCGATGAGCTCGGCATAGCCCGAAATCGCCGTAAGCGGCGTCTTGAGCTCATGGGTGATATTCGCCGTGAACTCGCGGCGCATACGGTCGTTGTCCGCCAGCACCGCCATTTGGCGCTTGAGCTCCTGGCGCTGCGACTCAATACGCTCAAGCATGGGGACCATCTCGGCATAGGCGTGCTCATAGCTACGGCGTGGGTGGTCCAAATCCACCTCTTGCAAAGGCGCGATGATGGCACGGGACTCGCGGCGCGCCATAAAAAACGAGAGTACCGCACCCGCTGCTGCGATAAGCAGCATCGGCGCCACCATCGACAGCAAAATCGCCGCAACGCCAGGCTGGGCCTGCGCCAAGCGGACAACCTGGCCGTTATCAAGGGCGACGGCGCGATACAGCATAATCTCGTCGAGCGTAGAGCTTGCGCGCTCCGCGGAACCCGAACCACTCTCAAAGGCCTCGATGACCTCGGGGCGATCGCCATGGTTGGGCAGTGTGGAAGGCGACGCCTCGTTGTCGTAGGCAACCGATCCATCCTTGTTAATCAGCGTGATGCGCAAGTCCTCTCGATCGAGGCTACGCAAGAACGGGATGGGCTCCTGCTGCTCGTCGAGGGCGGCAGCAATGAGCTCGGTTTCTTGCGCCAGGTTGGCACTCGTGGCATCCGCCAAGGTGTTTTGCACAAAGAACGCACCCAGCACCGTAAACGCCACGATAACCGCCATGGCGCAGACAAAGATCGTCACAAAAACGCGGTGCGACAGCGTATGTTTTCCCTGGGGGGCGAAGACCACGGGTTACTCCTCCGATGCGGTGGCCGCGGTGTCGTCACCTTCGGCACCATCACCGGCAGAAGGCTCGGCCAAGCGGTAGCCCACGCCGCGCACGGTCTCGATGGCGCTGGCATGCTCGCCCAGTTTTTGGCGAAGCGTCTGCACGTGCACGTCAACGGTGCGCGAACCGCCGTCGAAGTCCCAGCCCCACACGCTCTGCAGCAACGACTCGCGGGTAAAGACCACGCCGGGCTTGCGCATGAGGTACTCGAGCAGGTCGAACTCGCGCAGGGTGAGCTTAAGCGACTCGCCGGCAACAGTCACCTCACGATGGCTGGGCGAGAGCACGATGTCGCCCACGCTGAGCACATCGCTTGCCTGTTTGACCATGCCGCCGCGACGCAGCAGTGCGCGGCAGCGGCTGGCGAGCTCCATGAGCGAAAACGGCTTAGTCAGGTAATCGTCGGCACCGCCATCGAGCGCCATCACCTTGTCGAGCTCGGTATCCTTGGCGGTAAGCATCATGATGGGCACCGTCGCCGTCAGGCGATCGGCACGCAGTCGACGCATAATCGCCAAGCCATCGGTATCGGGCAGCATGATGTCGAGCAGGACGGCATCGGGTACCCGTCGCGCCACGGCAGCCTTAAACTCACCGTCGCACGAAAAGCCTTCGGCCTCAATCCCCTGCTTGCGCAGCGCATAGACCGTCAAATCCCTGATGTTGTCATCGTCCTCGACGTAATAGATCATGTTGAACCCCTTTGCGGCCGGCATGACCGCATCTTAACCCTAAAGGTACCTTTACTAGATGGTATCAGCCAAAACGCCCCGTCAAATAATCCGCCGTGCGCGGATCGGTCGGATTCTTGAAGAGTTGCGCGGTGGGCGCGTGCTCCACCAGCTCACCCAGCAAAAAGAATGCGACCGAATCGGAGATACGCGCCGCCTGCTGCATATTGTGCGTAACGACCACGAGCGTGCAGGTCTCTTTGAGCTCGCAGGCCAGCTGCTCCACCACCAGCGTCGACACAGGATCAAGTGCCGAGGTCGGCTCGTCCATCAGCAGAATGTCGGGCTGCACGGCAAGTGCGCGGGCGATGCACAGACGCTGCTGCTGGCCGCCCGAAAGACCCAGACCCGACTCTTTGAGCTTGTCCTTGGCCTCGTCCCACAGGGCGGCGCGTCGCAGGGAGTCTTCGACCAGCTCGTCGAGCACGACGCGATCGCGCACTCCCATTCCGCGAGGACCGTAGGCGACGTTGTCGTAGATGCTCATGGGAAACGGGTTGGGGCGCTGGAACACCATGCCCACGCGCTGGCGAAGGCGGCAGATGTCGTAGTCGCCCAGGATATCTTGACCATCGAGCGCAATCTTGCCCTCGATTCGGCAGTCCTTGATGCCGTCGTTCATGCGGTTAAAGCAGCGCAGCAACGTGGACTTTCCGCAGCCCGAAGGCCCGATGAACGAGGTAATCTGCTTGTCGCGGATCTTGATATTCACGTCCTTGAGCGCATGGTGGTCGCCATAGAACAGGTCGAGGCCCTCAACATCGATTCGCGTCGGCGAGGCGGCAAGATCCTCTGCCGTGGGGCGAGTCGCATCCCCAACCTCGCGCTCGTGCGCGGCCTCGGCCTGCGCTTTCATGAGTTCTTCAAGCTCCGTGGGCTCCACAGCCGCAGCAGCCGTCATACCGCATACCTCCACATCGATATCAATTCAGCAGTATCGATAGTAGGAATCGCGGCTCATATGCACGTGAGCGCATTGTCAAGTGTTTGTAAGGGCACACTGGCTATGCGGCGGGCAGCTCGATGGTGAATATCGTGTGTTCGGGCGTCGATTCACATGCAACGGTACCGCCGTGCGCGCATACGATCTCCTTGGCGATGGCAAGCCCCAGTCCAGCGCCGCCGCGATTGGTCGCACGCGCCACATCCAGGCGATAGAACTTCTCAAAGATCACCTTGAGCTTTGCCTCAGGGATGGGATCGCCCTGATTGATAAAGCGCACGCGCACGCCACCGCCGTCCCGGCGTCTGGCCTCGATCGTGATGGTCGAGCCCTCATAGCTATAGGCAATAGCGTTTTTCATGATGTTGTTGAACACGCGAGCCATTTTGTCGCCATCCACGAGCACCGTCAGGTCCTCGCGAATATCAACTTGGACTTCCTTATGCTGCTCGTTGAGGATGGGATAGAACTCGTCAGTCACCTGAGCCAGCAGCAACCCCAGATCAACGTAGCCGCGCGTGAGCACGATATCGTGGAAGTCAAAGCGCGTGATATCGAAGAACTCTTCGATGAGCGTATCGAGCCGGTGCGCCTTGTCGAGCGCCACGCCCGTAAAGTGCGCACGTTGCTCAACCGGCAGCTCGGGAGCCTCTTGCAGCAGCGAAAGATAGCCCACCACACTGGCAAGCGGGGTGCGTAGGTCATGTGCCAAGTACGTGACCAAATCGTCCTTGCGATGCGACTCGTCACGCAGAGCTTGCTGCACCTTGCGCTCACGGTCACGCACGCGGTTAAGGGCGCCCTCGACCTCCAAGAAGTCGCCGTCGATGTTATCCCAGGTGTCGGGGTGATCGATCAGGCGATCTTGAATACGAGCGGCCAGCACACAATCGGCATGCTGCTCGCCCTGCTCGTAGCCCTGGTAGTACAGGGCGCGGCCACACAAGAACAGCACGCACGCGGCAAGCGCCAGCACAAAGCCAAGCATGTTGAATACAAAGCCGGCATCGAACAGCACCGGCCCTTCGATGCCGCCGAGCGCCATGGCGCCAATCGCCAACGTCATGGCCCACGCGGCGCCGCCAATCACCACGCAGCGGCACACGATCTCAAATCGATCGATCAGCAAAAAGCCGACAAGCAGCACCGCCAAGATTCCGACGATGTTGTCGATGCCAATCAGCAGCAGGCTCAGCAAAAAGAGCAGCACCGTTGCAAGCGCGCGGTTGTCGACGACCGACCTCACGTATTCAAAGAGCCGATCGGGCACCTCGAACGCTTGCCTATCGTCTTTTGTCATATCAAGATCCTCACAAGCGAAAAGCGTTATTCGATGATGTAGCCGACGCCCCAGACGTTTTTGATAAAGCGTGGCTTTTGTGCGTCGTCGCCGATCTTTTCGCGCAAGTGGCGAATATGCACCATCACCGTATTGTTGGAGCCGGGCATAAAATCCTCGCTCCACACCGCGCGGAACAGGTCCTCCACGGCCACCACGCTGCCGCGATGCTCGACCAGATACAGCAAGATTGAATACTCGGTGGGTGTGAGGCGTACCGGTGCACCGTCCACCGTCACGGAACGAGCGTCGCGATTGATCTCCAAGCCGTCGAGCTGAATGGTCGGCGACTCGGCCGCCTGTGCACGGCTACCGTAGCTGGTGTAGCGGCGAAGCTGAGCGTGCACGCGCGCGATGAGCTCCAGCGGACGGAACGGCTTAACCACGTAATCGTCCGCGCCAAGCGAAAGGCCCCCGATCTTGTCTTGCTGGGCATCGCGCGCCGTCAGCATGATCACGGGATAGGTATGGCTGGAACGGATCGTACGCAGCAGCTCAAACCCATCGATATCGGGCAGCATGACATCAAGCAGCGCCAGATCGAACTCCTGCTCCAAAATCGCCTTGGCAGCATCGGCCCCGCTATAGGCAATCTGGACATCAAAGCCCTCTTTTGTAAGGTAGATGCCAACCAAGTCGGCGATGGCCTTCTCGTCATCAACTACCAAAATGCGCTCGTTCATGCGTGCTCCTCTCGCGCTCCATTATGCCTGAGGCGACGCACGCCACACACAACAAGCGTGGGTGATTAAGTCGGCCTTAAGCACCCTTGTGCCCGTTCGGGTGCGGATGTGGGCCAAGCGCGCACGCGATGATCGCCGACGCCGGCAAACGATATACTCTAGTTTCAGAAGAGACCATCCCGTCGAAAGCGAAATCTGTGAAGTCCCTCACCTCTTTTGCAAAGCGCTCAGCCCAGCTTGCCGCCGGCTTTGTCTGCGCTATCGCCCTTGCCGCCGGCGTGCCCACCGTCGCCGGCGCCCAAGTGCTCACGACCGACAATGTTTGCGGCAAAACCGCCGATGTGCGCGGTATCACGGCCGAAAACCTGCCCGATATCGATGCGACCAATGCCCTCGTCATGGGCAAAGACGGCACCGTCTACTATGCCCGCGGCGCCGATGAGCAGGTCAAGATTGCCTCGATCACCAAGGTCATGGCCGCAATCCTAACCGTCGAGAATTGCAAGATGGACGAGAAGGTCACGGTGAGCAACGCCGCAGCCACCGTGGGTAATTCGACCGCCGGCTTGCTCGAAGGCGACGAGCTTACCGTGGAGCAGGCACTACGCGGTCTGATGATTCCCTCGGGCAACGACGCCGCCATCGTGCTCGCCGAATATGTGGGCAAGAAGATCGACCCCAAGACCAAAGACGCCGAGGCCACATTTGTGAAGGCCATGAACGAGCGCGCTAAGAAGCTCGGCTGCACCGGTACGCTTTTTGAAAACCCGCATGGTCTGGACTTTGATGAGTGGGCTGGCAATATGCACTCAACCGCACACGACGTAGCGCTGATGATGCAGGAGGCCATGAAAAACGACACGATCCGCGAGGTCGTAGCGAGCGAGGATTCCTGGATCGAGGTCACGGGCGCCGACGGCACCGACCATTCGCATTCCATGGACACGCATAACTATTTGCTGGGCCAAGATGGCAACATCGGCGGCAAGACCGGCACCACCGACGACGCGGGCTATTGCTTTACGAGTGCCTACAACCGCGATGGCGACGAGATCTACACCGTCGTTTTGAACTCCACCACCACCGACCAGCGCTTTACCGATACCGCAACCCTTGCCAATTGGTACTACGGTCACAAGGTGACGGTCGCGATCGCCAACACGCAGGAAAAGACCGCCAACGGCAACCCGCTTATGGCACGCATTGGCCAAACCGACTGGACGGATAAGACAATCGACGCCACACTCGCCGATCCCACGGCGCAAGCGACCGTGTTTTCCCTTGCCGGCGAGGTGACCGAAAAGGTTAGCTACGACGATCTTTCGGGCACGGTGCATGTGGGCGACAAGGTGGGCAGCGTTACGCTCAAGCAAGACGGCACCAAGATCGCCGTCATGGACCTGGTTGCTGACGAGGAAGGCGCAGGGCCGAATCCCATTGAGTGGCTCCTTGTGAAGCTCGACCGCCTGGGCCGCCGCATCGACAACCGGCCACTTGCGGCAGAGAGCGAGACCGTCGCCAAGGCTCCCGAGGTGTAAGGTCGAAGAACAATACACTCGCTGAAAGGAGGCGTCCAACGGGGCGCCTCCTTTTTTGAGGGTTCGAATCCCCAGTTAACATTCTCCTAATCAAAAAAGGGCCCTGAATGGGACCCTTCTTTCAATTCATACTGGCGGAGAGCTGGGGATGTCCGGGCATGCTACGCATGCCCTCCGGCTTCAAAGCCTGGCGGCTTTTCGCCCACGGGCTACAAACGCTTTCGCGTTTGCTTAACGCCCGTGCCCTCTCGGGTTCGAATCCCCAGCGCCCTTTCTCGATAATAAAAAAGGGCCCCGATGGGACCCTTCTTTAAAGTTAAACTGGCGGAGAGCTGGGGATTCGAACCCCAGATGCCCTTTTGGGGCATACTCGCTTAGCAGGCGAGCACCTTCGGCCTCTCGGTCAGCTCTCCGTAACAGCCGTTCTATAGTAACCAAACAGTCGAGGATGGGCAAGAGGGAATTTGGAGCGATTCCATTTTTACCTTTCCCGCACCGCCTCCAACAAATAGTCGCGCATATACGGAATTGCAAACGAAACACAGCCATAGCCCGCAGGCTCAATCAACCCCGCATCGATGAGACGTTTACGATACGAGCCGACCTTGTTCGCCGGCAACCCCATCTTCTTGGCGATATCACCGTTGGCAATCTCATCGCCCTCGCATTGAGCCATTGCCGCGAGATACTGAAACTGTCGCTCTGAAACCCTGCGCAGCGCCGGGGCAATCACCATAGCATTAAAGCTATCAAGAGCCGCTTGGATACCTTTACGCGCGGACCCTTCGTTCACGCTCTCCGCCCCGCTGCGCGCAGCAACCTGCCAAGCGTAATATCCGACCAACTGGACCATAAAGGGATAGCCTGCTGAAGCCTTTGTTAATAGCTCAGCGGCGTCTTCATCGAGCTCCTTGCCCGCTCGTCTCATTGTATCCTCAAGCGATCCACCGACTTCAAAATCGGAGAGACGAGTGAGTTCGATATGTTTTGCCCGCTGAAGGAAGGTAAGGGTATCATCAACCACCACGCCATCCACCGATGTTGGCAAGCCGGCGAATGCAAAAGCGACATTCGCCCCTTGGCGAATCAAAAGCTGCATCTCATTGCCCAGCTCGCGCATTTCCTCAGTTGAGGCATCCTGAATCTCGTCGAGCGTAATGAGCAGACCTCCGCGCTTCGCGGCATCGTACATTGCCTCGCCCAGATGAGATGCCGACTTCGATACCTCAACGGAGCCAAGGCTGACTCCTAGAATTGATGGGGAAATCGACATTGACTCAAGACGAACATTTCGTTGTAGAGCCTCGAGGATTCTACTGCAAAAACCGGCATTCGAGGCGACGTCAACAACCTCGAATCCTTTTTTTCGCGCAAGATCACCCAATGCATTGAGAAGCACCGTTTTACCTGTGCCTCGGACGCCCGAGATGCGCATGAGTCGATCGGGAGCACCAGGACCATTCTCAAGGGCCTCGGCAAAATCATCCAAAACAGCGTCACGTCCGATAAGCTCAGGCGGATTCATGCCCGCCGTTGGCTTAAAGGGATTAATGGCTTTCGACATTCGACCCTCCTCTGCTAGTTTTAACAACTTTAACAAAGTTTAGCAACTTTAGCAGAGTTTAACAGGTTTAGCAGACCTAGCCGCTTTTGACCTTACCGGTCCTGCTGGAGCCACCCACTTGAGCAAATACAAATGGCTCCATTCAATTTGTCGGCAACCTGCTCGATACAGTAATTCGTACTTTAATTCGCTACGACTTAATTCGTTATACCTTATCTATACGCAAATGTTCCCGGTACGCCGGCAGCAGTAGCCCCTTCGTTTTGTCGGCATGGTGAGCAAATGGGATGACAAGCGCGGTCCAGCCCTTCTATGCCGCCCCTACCCCAGCGAGCGGTTGAGGGAGCCGAGCTCATCGTTACCCATGGTGCGCCACATTTGATAGATGCAGCCGCGCGCCAAGAAAAAGAAGCCGTTGTCGACGAGTTGCACGGCGGCATCCGCGAGTTGATTGGTCACGGCGGGCACCGGCGGCAGCTCAAGACCTGCCTTGCGGATGGTCTCGACAGCCTCCTCAAACGTGGGCGGTTTGATGACGCCCATCTCGTTCATAAGGCCCTGCATTTCCTCCTGCGCACTGCCGCCCGACTCCTCGCCGCGCGGCACCAGGCGATAACATGCCAGCGCCAGCTCGAGCTGGTCGCAGTTCCAGTAGGCGAATGCCAGGCGATAGAACAGGTAACCGATCGAAGGCCGGTCGCTGGCAATGCGCAGGCCGTGACGCGCTACCTCGATAATCTCGTCATAACGCTCCAGGCGTGCTAGCACGTTAATCAGGGCAAAGTGAGACTGCATGGACGAGCGCGCCAAGTCGTAGAGACGGCGCACCTCGGGCAGCGCACGCTCAAAGTCCTCTTGTTCGGCGTAAAAGCTGCAAATCTCGTGCTGGGCAAAATACAGCGCATCGGGAGCGCGAAGGATACGCACGGAACGGTCCTCCTCCATCACCGGCAGCACCATGCGCACCAGCTGGTTGTCGCAGAACTGGGTCTGCACTGGACCCGTCGCCAAAAGCTCAGCAACAGTACACTTGGCTTCCAGCTCCTCGACAAGGCGAGAAAAGCCCTCGAAAGCACCGGCTCGGTCAACTTTGGATTGCTCGCGCAGCTCGACGACACGGGCGACATACGGATCGTTGTCCTCCTCCATGACCTCAAGCTCGTCAGCCGTATCAGCGAGCAGCAGATCGCGAAGCGCAGGCGGCAATGGACGATGGTCATCGCGTGGTCGGGCGTGAACCTCTGCAGGCTCAATCATGTCCGGCGCATCTGCCTCATATGCCTCGAGCAAATGCTTGCAGGGCATGTCGTCCATATCCATGCTCTCAAGATCCTTGGCGACAGAAACGCAATCGGCCAGATAAGCCGCACGGCCAAAGGAGTACGTTTTAACAACGCGCTCGCCCTGCTCGCCGTCGGGAGCCGCAATCTGCACGTAGCAGCGCGTGATGCGAGCACCCGAAGCAAAGCAAGCCGCCGCGAGTGTAAGCGCAATACGCGCATCGTGCTCGGTGGCCCATGCTGCGCGCTTAGGCTCATCTACCTCGCGCCAGGCGTCATCTTGAGCATCGTATTCGCGCCGCGGCATAGCATCGACAACCGTGCGGCCAAATCGCACCAGCATGATGCCCTCGGCGACGTTCGCTCGATAGGTGTAATCGAGCCGCGTGATCACGTTGAGCGCTTCTACGATACGTGCAAAGCGGGTGCGAACGTCCCACTCTCCACCCGGCTGGCACGCAACCGTCCCCGGCTTGGCCCACGGGTTGTCATTCGACAGCGTTTCGAGCAAGCGAGGAACGTCGTTTGTCGTCTTGCTGATATGCCATAGGTCGAAGAGCGAGCAGCCCTCAAAGCTTGGCGACGAGGCAACGGGGCCCAACCCTGCTCCAATACGCTCAAGGATGCCCGATAGGCGGTTCAGGCGGCACTCGACGGCAAGCAGGGTATCGATCTCGTCCTGGTCCAGCGGGCTACGGTCAAAATTGAGATAGAAGAGCCTCGAGCGATCGATGCGCGCCAGGCTCATTTCGGTTTTAGCCGCTATGGTGCGCAGGCGTGGCAGATTAACTTCGCCCATCAAAGCGGCGGCATAGCGCTCAATGCCACTTGGATTATCTGTATGGTCAATGCGGTAGAGCAACGTTTCAATTGCATCGGGCAGCGGCGTGGAATCAAAACCCAGCAGTACCTCAACCGGCTCGGGGAGTTTTACAAGTTTGATCTTGTCGACGGCATTTTTCATGCCCTCGTCGAGGCCGTCACCGTTTGCCGTGCTTGAGATGGAGTTTTCAGAATCGGCGAATATCACGTAACGCAAGAACATCGAGGCCATGAACTCGCCGTAGCGAAGGCTGCGCGTCGAATTCCACGTCTCGCGATCGGATTGTTCGCGCATGGTTCCTTCGGGAGAGCCGATGACTCGCGCCCGGGAGCGCATCGTCCCATCGGCACCCCTGACCGCAATCTCACCGATGTTGGAATCGGACTCGTCGAGAATCAGTTGCATGTCGGGATCGTCGGGCAGCGACATCTCGTTAACGGGACGGTCCACCTTATAGACCTCACCCGAAACGCTCACGTAGCCCAAAAGCGACACATGGCTTTTGCCGACGAATTCGACGACATAGCATGATTCATGCGGGTCCTCGCCAAAGAGCTTCCAAACCACGCCATACGAGCGTCCCGCAGGCTGCTCGGGCATGGCCGGAAAGCGCTTTTTGGGATCGAGAAACCTGAGCTTGTATGTCGGACGCTCTGCCACGAAATATCACCCTGATCGGCCGTCTAAAGAAAGAGCGCGCCACGGGCTCACCGAGGCGCATACTCGAAATCTTACACGAGTCGATGAGAAATAGTCCCCTTTGACCGAGGTTCGAATCCATGCGGTGTTTACGTAAAAGAAAAGCCCCCGTCGCCGGAGGCTTTCAATTTCAATTGGTGCGGCGTATAGGATTCGAACCTATGACGTTCTGATTCGTAGTCAGACCCTCTATCCAGCTGAGGTAACGCCGCGACTTATTGATTATTATGCACATGGACTGAATAATGGTCAAGCGTTTTTTCAAAAAAAGTTATCGAATTTGATTTTTACTCATTTGGAGGGCTTGGCACGATCTTCGGTGCATCGCGATATAAGAAAAGCCCCCGTCTCCGGAGGCTTAAAACTCAATTGGTGCGGCGTATAGGATTCGAACCTATGACGTTCTGATTCGTAGTCAGACCCTCTATCCAGCTGAGGTAACGCCGCAACGCACGGATTATTATGCACGCGAGCCCCCGATGGGTCAAGCGACAATTTGGAAAATTATTACGAAGCGCCGATTAAGTTGTCGTGCGGATCAGCACCGGCTTCGCCCGCCTGCCGGCGGACTCGCCCGCGGGCTAAAAACGCTCCGCGTTTTCTTGACGCCCGCGCCTCGACCGAGGTTCGAATCCATGCGGTGCCGGCATAAAAGAAAAGCCCCCGTTGCCGGAGGCTTTCAATTTCAATTGGTGCGGCGTATAGGATTCGAACCTATGACGTTCTGATTCGTAGTCAGACCCTCTATCCAGCTGAGGTAACGCCGCAGCGCAAGACATATAAAACCACTTTAGTTCGTTAGAGTCAAGCAAAATCTCAAACTTTTTTTCGCGCGGGCCGCAATTTGTCACGCTGCACCACAAGCATCGGCGCTTCTCGTGCGATCGATTGGCTTTTCGATCACATCGAACCCGGCGCCAAGCTCCCCCAGAAGCGACCGCACCCGTTGCGCACAGTCGTAGTCGGCAAACGAGATGCTCAGCATTCGGGCCACCTGATTAGAAGTTCCAACGCCATAGAAGTGCTCAAGGACAACAAGCGCCTCATGCGTCACAAAGGTCTCGACCACATGCGGCGACTCCTCGTAGCACCATTGCGTCAACGGCCCCTCACTCGTCTGTCGAACCACCAGGCCACCCATGCCAGACGGCTCACACGTTACAAGCAGGTACTCCCCGCCCTCGTCGCTCTCAAACAAAACCACCCGATCATCAAACAGCTCCATCGCGTCCCCTTTCTCTCGCTCTTATTTAGCAAAAGCATAGCAGGTAGATGGCTGTATACAGAACAGTTGTTCGTGTGTTTTCTATCGAGCTGTCCGCACGGCATGGTATGGACCTACGCACGAAATAGGGCGCCCCCGAAGGAGCGCCCTTGCATATCCCCTATGCAGGCAAGTTACGCGACCGGCTCGATCTTCTCGAGACCGCCCATGTAAGGACGCAAAACCTCGGGGATCGTGATGGTGCCGTCGGCGTTCTGGTAGTTCTCCAGAATGGCAGCCATGGTGCGGCCGGCCGGCAGGCCGGAACCATTGAGGGTGTGCAGGTAGCGCGAACCCTTGAAGTTCTCGGGGTCGCGATACTTGATGTTGGCGCGGCGAGCCTGGAAGTCACCGCAGTTGGAGCAGGAGCTGATCTCCTTGTAGGCGTTGTAGCTCGGCAGCCAGACCTCGACGTCGTAGGTCTGACGGGCAGAGAAGCCCAAGTCGCCGGTGCACAGGCTAATCACGCGATACGGAAGGCCCAGCTGCTGCAGCAGGTACTCGGCCTCGGCGGTCATGCTCTCGAGCTCATCGTCGGACTCCTCCGGCTTAGCGAACTTGACCATCTCGACCTTGTCGAACTCGTGCTGACGGATGATGCCGCGGGTGTCGCGACCGGCGGAACCGGCCTCCTCACGGAAGCAGGGGGTGAAGGCGGTGTAGCGGCGCGGCAGGGTGTCGGCATCGAGGACCTCGCCGGCGTGCAGGTTGGTGAGCACGACCTCGGCGGTAGGGATCAGGAAGTTGTCGCCCGAGACGTGATAGGCGTCATCCTCGAACTTGGGCAGCTGACCCGTGCCAAACATGGTCTGACGCTTGACGACGATAGGCGGCCACCACTCCTTAAAGCCACGGCTGGTGTGCGTATCGAGGAAGAAGTTGATGAGGGCGCGCTCCAGGCGGGCGCCGGCGCCACCGAGAACGGTAAAACGGCTGCCGGAGAGCTTGTTGCCGCGCTCGAAGTCGAGGATGTCCAGGTCGGTGCCCAGATCCCAGTGCGGCTTAAAGTCGAAGTCGAACTCGCGCGGGGTGCCCCAACGACGGCGCTCGATGTTCTCGTCCTCGTCCTTGCCGTACGGCGTGGCCTCGCAAGGAATGTTGGGCAGGTGAGCCATGAAGTCGTACTGCTCCTGCTCGAGGGCAGTACGACGCTCGGCCAGACCGTCAATCTTCTCGTTGACGGCGCGCACGGCCTCCTTGGCGGCCTCGGCCTCGTCCTTCTTGCCCTCCTTCATCAGGGCGCCGATCTTCTTGGACTCGGCATTGCGCGTAGCCTGGAGCTCCTCGACCTCGGTGATGACGGCACGACGCTCGTCGTCGAGCTCAAAGAACTTCTCGCGATCCCAAGACGTCTGGCGGTTAGCCATGGCGACATCGATGGCATCGGGGTTCTCGCGAACAAACTTGATATCAAGCATTAGATCCTCCGGCGATATACATTCCATTTAGGTTGCAACCTTGTACATGTATGGGCAAGTATATACTTATGAGCGTTTACGACCCAACTCAACTACGCAAGAAGGCACCCAATGGACGCAGTTTTTTCCTTTTTGTTTGGCACCCGCACCGGTTTTGCCATCCTTTTCGCCGGCGGCATCCTGTTATTTGCGATTCTTGCCTTTGTAATGGAGAAGCGTACCCATAAGATGTACGTCGACCGCGGACCCAAGTCCGAGGATGAGGAAGACAGCTTCTGGGACTAACCTGCCAAAAAGGGCCAGGTTTATTTTGGTCGGTTTTATCTGGGCAAACGCAAGCGCCCCGCAACCGGTAACGATCCGGTTGCGGGGCGCTTTTCGCACATACGACAAAACCGCAGGAAAAACCTGCCAAAATAAACCTGTCTTTTTTTGGTCGGTTTTATTGGAGAGTTGCGTCAATTGCCTTGACCAGGGCACTGCGCATGCCGGCGTCCTCGAGCGCAACGACGCCCTTGATGGTGGCGCCACCGGGCGAGCATACGGCATCCTTCATCGCCGCAGGATGCTGACCAGTTGAAAGCTGCAGCTTTGCCGTACCCAGCACCATCTGGCTCACAATGCGATAGGCATCGGCACGCGGGATACCGTGCTTGACCGCCGCATCGCCCAGGGCCTCGATTGCCATAGCGACAAATGCCGGAGCGCAACCACCCACCGTGCCGCCCACAAACAGCAGGCTCGTATCGAGCTCGACCACCGCACCGAGCTTGCCAAGCAGATCAAGCACCACTGCGCTCTGCTCATCACTGAGCGTGGAAGCCTTCTCGCAAGCGATGACGCCCTCGCCCACCGAAACCGGTGTGTTGGGCACCGTCGAGATGTGCGCGACGCCCGGCAGGACCTGCTCCCACTTGGCACTGTCCCAGGTCCAGGCAACCGACAGAACGACCTTTTTGGCAAGAGCATCCTTGAGCGGGGCGAATACCTTCTCGATCATGTACGGTTTAACCGCAGCGACCACGATATCGGATGCGGCGACAACCTCGGCGGCATCGTGGCAAGCGGCCATCCCACGCGCCTCACAGCGCTCAACCAGTGCGTCGTAGCGACCCGCACAGGCGCACATGTCGCTCGCAGCTACACCGGCAGCGATCCAGCCATCGGCCATAGCGCTCGCCATATTGCCAAAACCGACAAATCCAATCTTCATATCTCATCGTCCTCTCAGACACGCTCTTCAAAACGAAGGCTATTGTCCCACGGCATTGTTTCGTATTGCCGACCTATTTGTGATACGGCTCACCACGGCTGATCTTGCAAGCGCGATAGATTTGCTCCAGCAGCACCACACGCGCCAAGTTATGCGGCAGGGTAATGCGTCCAAAGCTGAGCATCTCGTCGGCTCGTACGCGCACGTCATCGCTCACGCCGTCCGATCCGCCAATCACAAAGGCGATGTCGCTGTTACCACGCAGCATAAGATCATCGAGCCGCGCCGAAAACTCCTCGCTTGAGCGCTCTTTGCCCTCAATGGCCAGCAGGATCACATGCGCTCGAGACGGCAAGGCAGCAAGAATCGCCGCCCCCTCCTTGTCGCGCGCGGCATCCACGCCGCCCGCCTTAGCCGGGTCGATATCGGCCACCTCGCGGATATCAACCTTGGCATAGGCACCTAGGCGCTTGGTGTACTCAGCGCACGCGTCCTTCCAAAAGCGCTCCTTGAGCTTACCGACGCAAACGACGGTGTATTTCACGCGCGTCTACTCCTTCGAATCGTTTTGAACTTTGCTGGCGGTCAGCATCTGCTCGAACATCGAGGCCGACTGCGAAAAGTCGCTCGGCAGCACGACCGTCGAGGTTTTACCCGTGCGAGCGAACTCCGTCATCATCTCGGACCACTGCGTAAACATGAACAGTTGGTTGGCCTCGTCATTGCCGACACCCGTCTCCTGGATGATCTCGAGCGAATCCTTGATACCCAGCGCGATGGCCTTGCGCTGGTTGGCGATGCCCTCACCCGCCTTTTCCATTGCCTCGGCCTCGGCGGTCGCCTCGGTGACGCGCTTGATGCGGTCGGCCTCAGCGAGCTCCTGTGCCGCAGCGCGCTTGCGCTGGGCAGCGTTGATGTCGTTCATGGAGTTCTCAACCTCGGTCGGCAGTGCGATTTTGGTGATGAGCGTCGACACGAGGGTGAAGCCGTAGGCGGCCATCTGCTCGGAAACGGTAGCGTTGACATCCTTGGCGATGTCATCCTTCTTGGCAAAGACCTCATCGAGTGTGTAGACGGGGATCGAAGAGCGCAGGGCGTCGGTGATGAAGTCACGCATCTGGTCGACGGGCTCCTGCAGCATGTAGTAGCTCTTGTAGATACCCGAATCTGCCGGGCCGGCGCCCATGTCATAGCTCACGTGGTACTGAGCAGAGACCTCAAGGCCGATGGTCACGTTGTCCTGGGTCTTAACGTCGATACCAAAACCGTTTTTCATGGTGCGTAGACTCACCGTGGCGGCTTTGCGGTCGATTACGGGCACCTTCATGTGGAAGCCCGCGTTGACGATGCGGTTAAACTTGCCCAGGCGCTCGATGATTACGGCATGCTGCTGTTCAACGACATAGCAGGCGTTGGGGAGCAGCAGCAGCAAAATGATGATGGGAAGCAGAAGACTCGTAAGGGCGGCAATGATTCCGGACAACAGCATGGTCTCTCCTCTGATAGGCACACGTTGGCACTAGGATACCCGTCCAAGGAGATCGTGCATATTAAAAAAGCTCCCATTGCTGGGAGCTCTTCCATTTAATGGTGCGGGCGAAAGGACGTCCGCGTATCCGCTTCGCGGATCCGCACCGGCTTCGGCCGCCTGCCGGCGTCCTCGCCAGCTCGCTAAAAACGCTCCGCGTTTTCTTTACGCTCGCTCCTTCACAGGTTCAAGTCCCTGCGATGGGCCCATAACAAAAAAGCTCCCATTACTGGGAGCTCTTTCATTTAATGGTGCGGGCGAAAGGACTTGAACCTTCATGGGGTTGCCCCCATACGGACCTGAACCGTACGCGTCTGCCAATTCCGCCACGCCCGCGTGCAGGAATTAGAATAACGGAGCGCCACCGCGAACGCAAGAACTATTTTTGAAAAAGTTTGCAGGCATTTTCCCAAGCTGCTCGCGCGATTGCCTCAGCATCCTCGCCAGTACGATCGACACGGTCGTTGACCAGCGTGTTTGCTGTGATGGAAATCATTGCCGGCTCGCACTCAAGACCACGAATGGGCTCCGGCGCCATATACGGGCAATCCGTCTCGAACAAAATGCGATCGAGCGGAGTCGCCGCAAATGCCTCGCGCACGTCGTCGTTGCGCTTAAAGGTGGCCGCGCCGCCATAGGCGATATAGCAGCCCAAACCCACAAAGCGCTCCATCGTGGCTCGATCCTCGCCAAAGCAGTGCAGCACACAACCTGCCCGAGGCACACCCACCTCGCGCAGCACGTTGTACGCATCAACGTGCGAGGTGCGCTCCCCATCCGAGTCCTCGTGCCGCAGGTGCAGCTCCACCGGCACATTGCGGCGCACGGCAACTTCGAGCTGACGCGCCATGCAATCAATCTGCACGCTATGGGGCGCCGGCGCGATGTCGTCGTCGTAATCCATGTGGTAGTCCAGACCGATCTCGCCGATACCGACGCACAAAGGGTCATCGAGCGCGGCAACGACCTGTGCGTGAATGTCGTCGGTATAGTCCGGCGCGCCATAGGGGTGCACGCCGGCGAGATACTTGATCTGCGGAATATCCCGCATCGGCAGAATTTCGCGCACCAGCCAGTCGCTATAGTCCGTCACGCTGCGCTTGTCGGCGATGGGGTCGAGCATCGTCACCAGCAGGTCGACGCCCGCAGCCTTGGCGCGCAGGAGCGTCTCGGGCACATCCTTGCCCCAGAACGAAAGCAGATGTGCATGTGTGTCGGCAAGCGGTGCCAAGGGCACGGGACAAGCAACCGTCTTCTTTTTCTTGGTAAACGTCACGCGTTCGGCATTAGGCGTCATGGATTAGCTCCCGGGCCAGGCGGACAAAGTCGGCAACATCAAGCGTCTCGGCGCGCGTGGTGGGTGCGATACCGCAAGTCTCAAAGGCGGCATCGAGCACGTCCTTGGCAAAGCCGTTGGCGCTCATGGAATTACGGATGGTCTTGCGACGCTGAGCAAATGCGGCGTCAATCACGCGAGCCACAAGCTCGCGATCGAGCCCCTCGGGCACCACGCCGTCAACACGGTCGATGCGCACGACGGCCGAGTCCACATGCGGCGCCGGCATAAAGCAGCGCGGCGGCACCTCAAAACGACCCGTCACCTGCGCATACAGGCCGAGCTTTGCCGTATAGCCGCCATAGGTCTTGTTGCCCGGCGTTGCGGCAATGCGATCGGCAACCTCCTTTTGAACCATGACGACGGCGCGCTTGAGCGCGGGCATCGTCTGGAAGAACTGCAGGATGATCGTCGCCGCCACGTTATAGGGCAGGTTCGCAACAAATACCGTTGGCTCACCGCCCGCAGCCTGCTCAATCTGCCCCGGCGTCACCTTGAGCGCGTCGCCCATGATAAAGCGGAAGTTGGCATAGTCGGCGGCGTGGGCATCGAGCACCGGCTCGAGCTCGGGATCGGCCTCGATCGACGTGACACACGCCGCCTCCTGCAGCAGCGCAAGTGTAAGCGTACCAACGCCCGGGCCAACCTCAAGCACGCGCTCATCGCCCGCAAGCTCGGAAAGCTCGCAAATGCGCTCAATTACATGGTTGTCGATCAGGAAGTTCTGGCCCAGGCGATGCTTGGTCGCAAGGCCAAACTCCTCCAGCAGCTCCCTTGTTGCCGTGGGGTTTGCCAAAGGCGAAGTTGTCATAGTTGCCTCCTCAGCATGGTGGCGGCGTCTTGAAACAAAAGGGCATGGACCGTTGCGGCCATGCCCTTACATCTAAACAGCGAATTGCCGATATGGCGCGCGGCGTCTTAGCCCAGACGCGGGAACAGCGGCTCGCCCTTCTCGACGGGCTGACCACCGGCAAGCAAGCCCCAAGCGCAAATGCCCTTGAGGTCGTCGCTCGCGGCCTCGTCCTCGCAGGACAGGCGGCGCAGGGCCTCGGCAGAGGTCTGAGGCATGAGCGGCATCAGCAGGTGAGCGGCGATGCGGATGGCCTCGAGCAGGTTGTAGATCACAAATGCCAGCTCGTCAGCCTTGGCCTCGTCCTTGGCAAGTGCCCAAGGCTCGGAGTCCTCGATGTAGTGGTTGGCGGCGTGGATGAGCTCCATGACCTCGTCCTTGGCTCCACCGTAATCGAGCACGTCCATCTTGGCCATGTAGCGCTCGACCAGGCCATCGGCGATCTTTGCCAGCGGGTTGTCGAACGCGTCGAACGACGCGGGCTTGGCGGGCGCGCAACCGTCAAAGTACTTGCCGCTCATGTTGAGCGAACGCGAGATAAGGTTGCCCCAGCTGTTGGCCAGGTCGGCGTTGTAGACCTGCTCCATGCGATCGAAGCTGATGGCACCGTCGGTGCCGGGGACGACGTCGGTCATGAAGTAGTAGCGATAGCCCTCAACGCCCAACATGTCGATAACGTCCTGCGGAGCGATAGCGTTGCCACGGCTCTTGGACATCTTCTCGGCCTTGCCGGTCTCGGCATTGCGCACGGTCAGGAAGCCGTGGGCAAAGACGTGCTCGGGCAGGGCCTCGCCGATGGCCATGAGCATGGCGGGCCAAATGACGCAGTGGAAGCGGATGATGTCCTTACCCACGATGTGGAACTGCGCGGGCCAGCGATAGGCCAGCTCGGCACGCGCCTCGTCGGTGTCGACACCGTAGCCGACGGCCGTCATATAGTTGAGCAGCGCATCGAACCACACGTAGGTCACGTGGCCCTCGTCAAACGGGACCTGAATGCCCCAGTCAAAGCTCGTGCGGCTCACGGAAAGGTCGTTAAGGCCGCCTTCGACAAAGCTGCGCACCTCGTTCATGCGGAACGCGGGCTCGACAAAGTCGGGGTGCTCGTCATAAAGCTTGAGTAGCTTGTCCTGGAAGGCGGAAAGCTTAAAGAAGTAGGACTCCTCCTGCACGCGCTCAAGCGGACGGTGGCAGTCGGGGCACAGGTGCTGGCCGACGCTGCCGTACTCCTCGTCGCCCTTCTGAACCTGCGTATCGGTGAAGTAGGTCTCGTCAGGCACGCAATACCAGCCGTCGTAGCTGCCCTTATACAGGTAACCGGACTCCTTCATGCGCTCCCACAGGTACTGTACGGCATGATGCTGGCGCGGCTCGGTGGTGCGGATGAAGTCGTCGTTGGAAATCTCGAGCTTGTTCCAAAGCTCCTTGAAGTGCGGGGCCTGGCTGTCGGTCCACTCCTGCGGCGTCATGCCATGCTTGGTTGCGGCCTCGGCGACCTTCTCGCCGTGCTCGTCCATGCCGGTCAGGAACTTGACGTTATAGCCGGCGGAGCGGCGATAGCGAGCCTGAACGTCGGCGATGATGGTGGAATAAGCCGTGCCCAGGTGCGGATCGGCGTTGACGTAGTAGATGGGCGTCGTGATAAAGAACGAAGGCTTGCTTTGATCCATGGGGTTTGTCCTCCAGAAAAACGTTGCATACAGGGGATGATTCTAGCGCAAGGGCTGGATATCCTCCATCTATTGCATATCGAGCACCATGGCATAGACATCGCGCTTGCGGCGCGAATACTTCTGAGACAGGCGCTTGGCCACCGCAGAGGCGGGCTCCCCCTCCTCAAGCGCGGCGCGGATATCCTCGCGCAGGGCCTCGTCGGAATCCGCTGCCGCGGCGCCAACCGGCACGATACCGGCCTCCTCATCCTCGCTCGGCGGCGCGATGACCAGCGCAATCTCGCCCTTTACCTCGCCGCGAGCACGCAACTCCTCGGCAAGCTGGGTGGCGGGCCCGCGCAAGACCTCCTCGTGCAGCTTGGTGAGTTCGCGGCAAACGGCAACCTCACGCTGGGGAAAGACCTCCGCCACGGCCTCGAGCGTCGCCACGATGCGATGTGGAGACTCGTAGAAGGTGAGTGCGCCGGGCACCACGGCAAGGCGCTGCAAACGGCGCACACGGTCGCCGTGCTTTCGGCCCAAAAAGCCCTCGAAGAAAAAATGCTCGCAGGGAATGCCGGACGAAACGAGTGCCGTGACGCAAGCAGAGGGCCCAGGAACAACTTCGACGGGCACATCGGCCTCACGTGCCGCCTCGACCAACGCCTGGCCGGGATCGGACACGCTCGGCATGCCGGCGTCCGAGGCAAAGGCGAGGGTCTCCCCCGCCAGCAGACGGTCGACCAGGCCGACGGCGCGGCTGGCAATCACATTCTCGTCGCAACGGACAAGCGGCTTGGAAATGCCCAGGTGCATCAGCAGCTTTGACGTCACACGCGTGTCTTCGCAGCAAATGGCATCGGCGGCGGCAAAGGCCTCGCCAACGCGCGGGGACAGGTCACCCAAGTTGCCGATGGGCGTGCCGACCACATAGAGTTTGCCCGTATGGGCGCTGTTTTGCGTCATATCAACCTATTCAATCATGCCGCGCTCGAGCGTACCGAGCGCCGCGCGGGCATCCCATGCTGCGATGCGCTTCTCGGTCTTCCACGTTTGGAAGAACCAACCGGCAGCCGGCGCAAACGAAGCCAGCTGGTTGGCGATAAACACGCGCTCGTAGGCATTGCGGCCCTCGGGCGTGACCGACGAGTTGGCAAAGATCGCCGCGCCCGACCATTCGCCCACCAGCACGGGGAACCCAGTCGAAATAGCTTCTTTAAGCTCGCGCTTGTTGCGCGAAATCGCCGTCGTCAGCCCGCGGGGGCTCGTGATGTCGAGCGCATACTCGTCGCGGTAATGGTACAGGTGAAGGTCCATGTAGACGTTCTTATACTTGGCGCCGCGCATAAAATGCTTCCACTCGCTGGGATGCCCCGAAGACGAGAAGACGACGATCTTATCCTCGGGCATATACGAACGGACGAGCTCGTAGGCATCGCGATAGAAATTGCGCAGGTAGTGGGCCGGAATGCCATCCGTCATGGTAAAGAGGCTCTTGCGGACGCTCATCTGCGGCGTGTCCAGCAGCTCAATGCCCAGCAGGCTCTCGGCCTCGCCGTAGCGATCGGCCAGGCGCTCGAGCACGTCGAGTGCGACATGACGGCCGTTGGTGGACGAATGCCACTCGGCAACAGCCTCCGGCGTGGTGGGCGAATCGTTGGAATCGCCCTGACCACCGGGTACAGTCGCCAGATCGAGCAGTACGCGGATGTTGTACTTGGCGGCCCACTCAATAGCACGGTCAATATAATCGACGACCGAGATGTAGGAAGCGTCGGACTCCTGCGAGCCAAAGGCATACCACGGCACCGGCAGGCGCACGGCGTTGAGACCGATCTGCGCCATACGACGAAAATCGTCCTCGCTCACAAACGTCTCGTAATGGCGACGCATGCGCTCGTTATAGGCAGCGGTGCCCATGGCCTCCTGCAGCTCGGCTGCATTGGATGCTCCGGTCGCTGCATAGAGCGACGGGGTCACCCAGGGCTCGGGAATAAACCAGCCAGAGAGATTAACGCCGAGAATCCTCTCCATCACGACCCCCTTCGAATCGCGCAGGCCGAACCTGCATCGTATTGCATAGGAAAAGTATCGTTTTGAGTATACCCGCGCGTGCGGACAGGCGACCGAACGGTCTACAAAGTGGCGCAAAAGTGGGAGGAATGTCTGAGCGGGCGGGCCCGAGATGTGCACGCACGTCGGAAGTAAGCGCCGGAAAGCGCGTCCCGTTTTTCGCAAAAGACTGGGATGCATTTTCCGCTCGAGGCCTCAATCGGAAAATGCATCCCGTTCTGAGCGCGGGATCTGGGACGCAGTTTCCGCCAAAGACCGCAAAAGGAAAGCACATCCCATTCTGACGCCGGATTCCGGGTCGCGCTTTCCCAAGCGGCCTCAAAGCGGAAAACGCATCCCACTCTGAAGCCAAATTCCGGGACGCAATTTCCGCAGAGCCCTCGATAAAAGAAAAGGACCCCTTTGCAGAGGTCCTAGTCAATTAAAGGTGGCGGGGAAGGGAATCGCGTCCGCGCGCTGCGCGGACGGACCGCTGTGGCGCTTACGCGCCTTGCGAGCTGCGCTGGCAAACGCTTACGCGTTTACTCAGCTCCGCGCCCTCACGGGGTTCGATTCCATGTGGGGGCTGTATAAAAGAAAAGGACCCCTTTGCAGAGGTCCTAGTCAATTCAAGGTGGCGGGGAAGGGAATCGAACCCCTGACACGAGGATTTTCAGTCCTCTGCTCTACCAACTGAGCTACCCAGCCATTTGAGGTGTGCCTTGTTTCAAGGCTTGATTAGTATAACCAAGGACGCGTTCCGGTCAACCGAGAATTTTAAAAAAGTTTTTGAGCACAGCCTCGGTTCTATAAATCGGCACGTCAGAGGCATCAGCCGGCAGCAAGAAGTTTTTCACTCAGAGCCGCACGGGCAAACTCACTTGGCGTCATCCCCTCGGCAGCCGCCCGTCGACGAATGGCCTCCTTCATTCCCAGAGGAATCTTGACCGACAGCGTTGCCGTCCCCTCACCTGAGAGCGGGGGCCGTCCATGCACGATCCCACCAACGGTGTGTTCGCCATCCGGGAACTCTCCGCGCTCGTACGACTCGCACCACGCGTCAATCATTTCATCCGTTACAACCTGACCATTAGCGGCCGTATACGTCTTGCCCATCATCGACCCCTTTGCCGAGCCTGTTCAATCTCCTGCCAAAATTTCTTCTGGACTGGAGACAAGGCATGAATGATAAGCCACCCACGGACAAGCTCGACCGCGACAAGCTCCACGCTTCGTCCGTCTGGGAGCCATCCAATCGCAAGCCATCTCGGCGGCTCGTCCTTCGACTCGCGACGAATGCACTCAGTAACCGCAAGCCAAGCGCTAAGCACCTGCTTTTCCGTCAGGTGCTTTTTAGCGTTGGGATGGATCTCAACATCCATGCATCTTCTCCTCCATCTTACCCAATTTCGTATGACGAAAGTCCACTGTCGCCAATTCTTAAGCCGGCACGCGTTGGAGAGCAGGAGTCGAAACAATGATTGAAGGACGCTCTAGTACGGCCCAGGCGCCGAGGCAGGAGCACATGCGCCAAGGACGAACGTTTTCGTAGCGCTCGAGGATATTGCCGTCGCGATCGATGAAGGCGATGTCGATGGGATAGGCCATAAAACACGTATGGACCGAAGAGCAGCGTGGAAACGCCATGACGAGCGGCAGGCCGTTGGCGGCAACCGGACGCCGTCCCAGCATGCCGCGCAGGCGCACGACAAACGACTCCGCCACCACAAACTCGGCCGGCGTCCAACCCAGCCTGTTGAGTGCCCGCGCGTAAGCGATGTAGGACGAGACCGCGGTCACATGACCACCCCCGGACGCCATGGATCGACCGTCACCGCGCGCTCGTGCGACAACGTTGTCGGCGCCCCCAGCGGAACGCCAGCGATGCTGAGAGAAGTCGGCCACGGCTCATAGTGCATGGTGCAGGTGTAGGTCCTAAACGTACCGGATAGGGAGAGCAGGCCACCATCTGATGCCTTCGCGCCTTGCTCGCTCGACACTTCGATCTGCAAGTCATAGCCTTCCATGGCATTCAGAATTTGAGTCTGGACCGTCACCGAGGCATCGGCAGAGTTCTCGTCACCCTCCCCGCCCGGCGCCACAGCGTGCGCCAGCACGATGTCGGGCACCACGCGGTCGAAGCGCGCGACAGCGCTGGCAAAGATCATGACGTTGTACACGATGAGTGCCAGCACCAGCAAAACGGGCGTAACCACTGCCATCTCAACCGTCGCTTGGGCGCGCTCCTCGCGCAGACGCATGCGGATACTCATTACGACCCACCGCCCAGAGCGCCAACCAGCGTGGCGACATCGACGGTGAGCGGGATGGAGCCGCCGCCGGGCAGAGGAATCTCCGCAAGTGTGAACACCGTACCGCTAATGGTGCGTTCGACTTGATATTCCAACGCCTCGCAAAGCGCCTTGGGATCGGTCACGCCCAACGGAATACTTCGCAGTTTGTCTTGCGCTTGAGAGAGACCCGCAATGTCAGACCCCGGACTCTTAATGACATTGGCGGAATCGGTCAGCACCGGCTTTCGCAGGCGCAAGTCGCACGGCTCCAGGCCCAACGCCGCCACGGACGCCGAAACGGTATCGCCGAGCCACGATGCGATGGAGCCCAACGCGCCGCTGCCCCCTCCTTGGCCCTTAATCATCTCGTCCATAAGTTCGTCGGCCGAACCTTGGATATCACCGTATCCTACGAGCAGCCGTCCCCAAACATCCATGACGCCATCGAGTACGCCGGCAACGCCGCCCGAGCGTTCCTTCAATGTCGAGAAAAATCGCGAAAGCACGTTGTTTTGCGCCGTCGCGTCATCGGGTGCCAACACCGCAGCAGAGATAGCACCGCGATCGCCAAGCGTGACTGCCGTGTTAAACGAGGAGTTAAGTTGATCGGGGCTGGTAATGTCACCCGAAACTGCAAAGGCGACCACGCCGTTGCGACCGGGCGGAGCGATACGCGGGCGCTCGCCCGAAAGCGCTTTAATGGCCCGGCCAAACGCATTGCCCGCACGGTCGGCCTCGTCTTCGGTCTGACGCTCGAGCTCGAACTCCTTGTTGCGGCATTCGACGTAGTCTTCCAGGGCCTCTTTGAACTTATCGAAGTGGTACTCGAAGCCCCTTTCGACAGAAGTCGTTGCAATCGCAACGTACCCTAAAGACGACACACCGAAATGGCATTCGCTACACGTTTCGTGACCGTCAAAATCTGCGACGGATGCCAGCCCACCTGGCTTTCCTTTTTTGTAATTTGGACAGTCAGTCCCATAATGCAAATAGGTAACTTTATCTACTTCACTCGTGGGCCAACACGCATCGGTATAGAGTTCAGTCGCCCGCGCCTCATCTGGATTTCGCGGAAGGAAAGGGATGCGGGCGGAAACTTTACCGTCCTTTTCAGTTATATATGCCCGCTCGACTTCTTCGCTCGCATAAGCGAAGAATACCTTTCGTGCAGCAGAATCTGCCTGTTTTTCCGGACCCTCGCCAAGCGGTTTCTCATTTGCCAGGCGCTGGCGATAGTAGGCCTTCGCGCGATCGAGCGCCACTTGCGGTTCCCATGTAACGCTCGAAGCGTAATGCGGATTTTGAGCACCAGAGAGATCCGTCAGGCTTTTCGCACGCTCCCACATGCAAGAACAGCTGCTAACCGAGCCCTTGTCAGACCCACCACAATCCGCCAGCCAAGCGCGCTCTTTAGCCTTCGCCGTGTCCTCAGAAGCCTTCCGCAGCTCCTCGGCCGCACGCTCTAAATCATCTGATGTGTCTTTAATGGTATCGGTCGAGATCTCTGACCCTTTGAGCGCAGCGAAGTCCGACTCGGATGTCCTGGGCACAGCAAGCGCCGTACCGGTATAGGTCACACTATCGGTATCCTGCGCCGACACCGCCTGCGTGGCACGCGCGGCAATCAGATACGGCAAAGCCGTCTCGATTTTCTGTAAGCCTTCCGATGCGCTTTTGGCAAACTTGTTACGCGTTTTAATGATCTCGATCCCGGTGTCGATCATATTGCCGGCAACTGGTTCGGCACCCGGGATGAGGATGGCGACCAGGCCCGTCCCGATCGTGGCAAACCCCGCTAGCCCCAGACTCAAGATGCTCGCATCAACCACCGTGGCAGCCGTGTGATAGGACGACACTACGTTGGCACCCGCCAGCGCGCCGCTATCGGCCGCCACCTGGGTATCCCCGGCACGCGACATGCTCCATATCGCCGCGGTCGACGAAAACAACAACGTGAGCACCACTAGGATGACCACGGCAGAAGAAAGCGTGGTATAGGCGCTGTCTTCGATAAACAGATCAACACCGGCGCGGCCCATAAAGCCGCCTCGCTTGCGATGGCAGCTCGGACGGCGCGTCAAAACGCGTCTAGACCAGAAACGCTTAATCCCATGCAGCAATCCACGAATCATAATCTCCCTCCAGCCATTCGGGACGTGATTGATACGAGACATCGACCTTGAGCTCAACGTAGCCGCCCTCGCCTGCACCACTCATAGCCTGCGCAAACGCACCGATCACAGGCAACGGTTTGACCTCGCCGGAAACGGACACGGACGAGACGCCACCCGCACCGGCCCGACCAAGCTCGATATCCCACGACAACGGCCCGCCGGCATGAAAGATCGAAACGTTGGGCACTGCGGCAAGCCGGCGGCGGGTGAACTCCTTAAGATCGTCGTCCTCCGCCGTCGTCGTGGTCATGAGCCGCGCGGTCTCGGCGGCGGCAGACTCCATGACCGCGCGCGTATAAAGCAAGCACACTGGTTGCAGTGCGAGAAGGATGAGCGTCAGAAACGTCGGCAGCAAAAAAGCGGCCTCGACCGTAGACTGCGCCCGGTCCTCGCGCGCGATATCAATACAACGCGATGTCCTTAGCGCCCGCAGCGGCGTCGATAACCGACGTCGAGGCAACGCCATGGGATGCCGCCCGCTCAACCAGCGCCGCCAAGCGCCCATCGGTGCCAGCACGCCAAAGCCCCGCGATCGCCAGCACGATCGATAACAGCGCCACTGTAACGATGGCGTATTCCACAGTCGCTTGGGCAACCTCTTCACGCAGAACGCCATGCATTTCACGATCCCTCCTTTGAGCTTATTGTTTGCGGGACCAGACGCACGGCGCGCAGACGACACGAAGCATCGCCAGCATCCGCGGCAACCGTCACCATATCGACCCAGCCGCGCCCATCGCGCACGATGGCGCCCCATACGTTGCCCTTAATATCGAGATAGCCGCTCAGGGCGAGCTGGGCCGTTGGCACCTCGCGGTAGGCGCGTAACATATCCGCCGCTGCCTCGGTCATCGGTCGGTCCTCGGACCATGCAAGCCGGACCGCAATCGCGTTGTCCTCAGGCGAATCCGTCGCAGTGCCAGACCGCTTGTCGAGCGTCCGCAGAAAGGTTTGCGCCGTGACAGCAACATCCGAATCGTCCGCATCTCGCATCTCATCTTTTTGAGACGCCACCGCCGAATCTGAGCCCGAATCGAAGGCGGCCCCAGGACGCTGCTGCCGCGCGGCGTTAAGCCCCCAAAGCACCGCCGCTATCGCCACGGTCAGGCAAGCAAACACCAGCAGCACCCCGATGGGGCGCTCGCCCTCTACAGGCTGTTGATGCCCTCGCTGATAGCGTTCCATAGATCTTGGACCTTGCCTTTAAATGCAACGATGGCAATAATCGCGATCACCACAAGCACGCCCACCAAAATGGCGTACTCGGTGGTACCCTGCGCGCTCTCCTCCCGCAACAGCTCCTTGGCATGCTGGCGAGCGCGGATCGACCGGCAAAAAGCCCAGTTCCAAGCCTTGTCAGCAACTTCGACCATCGTGTTCATGTATTCCTCCCTACATCATCCCGCCTGCTCCCAGCAGCGGGCCCAATATGGACAGAAGCAACGCCGGCAAGATGAGCGTGCCGGTGGGAATCAGCAGCTTGACGGGCGCACGCTCAATCTCGCGCTCGACCGCGGCGCGATGAGCCGCACGGATCTCGCGACTTTGAGCGGCCAGCGTCTCGGCAAGTGGAGCACCCAGGGCGAGCGCCTGTCCCACCGTAATGGCAAAGGTCTCGAGCGCTCGCACGTCCAGGTCGTGCGCGGCGGCCAACAACTCGTCCTCACGCGTGCCCACGCCCACCTGCCACGCCATGCAGGCCCGCTCAAGGCGAAGAGCCAGCACTGACCGGCGGTTGGCGCAGAAAATCTCAAGCGCCGCATCAAACGAAAGACCGGCCGAAAGACCCAAGCGCACAACATCGATCATCTCGGACACTTCGCCGAGCGACACTCGCGCCGGGCCGCCCGCTCCAACCGCGCCCTTCACTCGCGCGGTAAGAGCATCGACCACCGAGCGACCCGCGGCAGCGACCAGCACCGCCTCGCGCTTGCAGGCCCCTGCGATCTTGCGTGCATCCGCCCGATCCAAACCCGTCGCGACAAATACACTCAGGGCGCACAGGCAAGCCGCAACTGCAACCGGGGCGCTCACAGCTCCACCCGCATAATGCGCCGGATAACCACCAGGGCAACGGCGTTGAGGGCAAGACCCAGCACCACAGCGCCCGCGCCGGCAGGCGTCGCAAGACCGCGACGAAAATCTGCCGAAAGCAGCGCCAACACCGCGCACATGCCCGCCGGCATCGCCGCGACCATATGCGCAGACATGCGAGCCTGCGACGTCTTAACATCCAGGCGGCGCTTGAGCTCAATGCGCTCCCCCACCATGCTCGACGCCTCGGACAGTAAGTCGGCAAGCGGAGCACCGGTGCGCTGAGACACCTTAAGCGCCAAGGTCACAAGCGAAAGGCCGGGGGCGTCGATGCGCACGAGCAAGTCATCGAGCGCGTCGGTCGCCGAGATGCCGCAATCGATTGCCGCCGCCACCCGCAAAAACTCGGTATGCACCGGTTCTTGCGCATGAGCGCCCACAAAGCGCATGCCCTGGGCCAGTGAATGTCCCGAGGCAAGCGACATGGAAAGTGCGGTAAACGCCTCGGGCATGGCCTCTTCTGCATCGTGTTGCTCGCGCCGGCTCTCAAAGCCATCCCGAGCGGCGCCAACGGCAAACGGAGCAACAAGTCCCAAGGCAAATCCGAGGGGCGATAACGACACCATCGTTAGCAAAACGCAGCAGACACCGCTCGATAGCAGCAGAAACGCCAAACGCCCCAAAGCATCCTCGATCGCGAGGCCAAGGCGACGCGCCGGAGCCAGCGATGCCCACGAACGGGCGATCTTTTTCAGCAGATCGTTTTCCACCAGCTCACGCGGCAGCTTCTCTGCCACCGTCTCGAGCGCCTGACGCGCCAGCTCCGCCGGCGGTACCTGCGGCACACGAGGTTCCGCCCCGCACGCCGTCGCAACAGAAAACCCTGCCAAACCCCCTACGACGAGGGGCACAGCGACCTCCATTCGTCCACCTCCTCTTGTGTGAGCGTCCCCGACCGCAGGCCTTCTGCGATAAACGGCGGCTCGCGGTCAAGCTTCCAGGTGCGCTCGGCGGCATCGAAAGTCACATAGTGCTCGAGCTCTACGCCGCCCGACGCGGCGCGACGCACCCCCGAATACGAGGAGACGAAACGCCTGCCATCGGCGTGGCGCTCGGACATCACGATGCCGTCGAGCGCCATGGCAATCTGCTCCTCGATGAGCTCGCTCGGCAGATCGATGCCATAACGTGCAAGCAACGTCAGACGCACCACGGTCTCCTGCTCGGAACCCGCATGAAGCGTGGTGAGCGACCCGTCGTGGCCCGTGTTCATGGCCTGCAACATGTCGCAGCACTCGGCACCGCGCACCTCGCCCACCACGATGCGGTCGGGGCGCATGCGCAGGGCATTGGTCACCAGGTCGCGGATCGTCACCGCGCCCTCGCCCTCAATTGAAGCCTCGCGCGCCTCTAGGCGCACCACGTGCGGATGATGCGCAAACTTGAGCTCGGCAGAGTCCTCGATCGTCACGATGCGCTCGCCGGTGGAGATTTCGCATGACAACGCGTTGAGCAGAGTGGTCTTACCAGATCCCGTGCCTCCCGCAACCGCCAGGTCCTGTCGCAGCGACACAGCGCACGACAGCAGCTGCGCATACCAAAGCGGCAGCGACCCCAGCCCCACAAGCTCGTCCAGCGAGCAGATACGGTCCGAGAACTTTCGGATGGTGAGAATCGGTCCGTCAATCGCCACAGGCGGAATCACCGCGTTGACGCGATAGCCCGTTTTGAGGCGGGCGTTGACGATGGGGCTGCGCTCGTCGATACGGCGGCCAAGTGGCGAGATGATGCGGTCGATAAGCACCCGGATCTGCTCATCATCCTCAAACGCATGCTCGATGGGGTACAAGACGCCGCCGCGTTCAAAGAAAGCCGAGCGGCAGCCGTTGATCATGATTTCGGTAACGGTGTCGTCCTCGATGAGCGGCTGCAACGGCCCCAAGCCCACCACGTCATCCAAAATCTCGTCGATGATAGTCTCGCGCTCGGGCGTCGCGAGATCGGTCGGCTCCTCAACATTGAGCGCCGCCTCCACCGCAGGACGCAATTCCGAGCGGGCAAGTGCCGGGTCGATATAGGCGCTGATACGCGCCACTTCGTCGTAACCCATGCGGTCCATCACGGCGCGCTTGGTGCGTCGTTTCACCGCGCGGCGACGCCCCGCATCTACAGGCGCTGCCGCCGCTGCAGCGCCGGCAGCCTTAATCCTCGTTTGCAGGCTCATCGCTGATCACCCTCGCGCGACCAGGGAAGGCGGATACGCGGGCGTTCGGTACGCGTTGCACGGTCGGCGACCATATCGCTCCAAGGGCCGACGGCGCACCCCAGTTCCACGAGCATCTCGCGCGTGGCCTCGCGCACGCTGGTCGCAAAAGCGCTCGTCTGACCCACTGCCTCGTCGGCGCGCCCAAACGCCATGAGCGCGGCGAGATCCTGCCCGCCATCGGCGATACGAATCTTGGAGCTCAACGCACAGGCAATCTCAAAGCGCATGGCGACGTCCTCGTCTGCCCCGCGCGCACCGAACCGGTTGAACACGGCGCTCATGCGCGTGCGCGGCACACCTACTCGACTTGCCAGTTCAATGACGCGCGACGCCGATGTCGCGGACGACACCGCCGCATCGCCAACGACCAGGCAACGGTCGCTCGCCGCCACCGCAGCCGCCACGGCATCGCCCCAAAAGACCGAGGTATCGATAAAGACCACGTCGGATTCGCGACGCAGGACATCAAGCAGTAGCTCCACCGGACGTGCCATGAGCTCGGCTTTCTCGGGCGCCGCGACGGGACCCCAGAGCGTAACGCCCGGCGCCACGCGCATCGATGCGGCTACGATATCCGGCTCGGTGAGCGTGCCCGCCGCCGACGGCTCGATAAGTGCCGCCATATCGCGCGGAGCATCGACGCCTAACAAGTCGTAAAGGTTTCCAAACATCAGGTCCAGGTCGAGCACGGCGGCACGCAAGCCCAACAGCGACGATGCGTGTGCCATGGTGGCAACGATCGTCGACTTGCCGCAACCGCCCGAACCCGAAATGGCGCCTGTCTCTTATACACATCTGACGCTGCCGACGAAGCTAGAAGTGT
>CABSNF010000001.1 GCA_902478995.1 uncultured Collinsella sp. | reverse complement strand
AGGCACGCCGATGACCGGCAGCGGCGTAAAGGCAGCCACGACACCACCCAGGTGAGCGGCCTTGCCGGCGGCAGCGATAATCACTTTGATGCCGCGATCGGCAGCAGTCGAAGCCCACTCGTGGACCTTCGCCGGCGTGCGGTGCGCGCTTGCAATCACGAGCTCATAGGGCACGCCCAGTGCCTCGAGCTCGGCGGTGCAACCTTCCATAACGCCCAGATCGGACTTGGAGCCCATGATGATCCCGACAACCGGCTTCTGATCTGCCATAAACAAAGACCTCCTGTTGAGAGCGGTGACGCGGCGAATCCGCGACCCTTAACTACTGAGAGTAGTATAGCTGCTCCCGTCCCTGCGGTCTGCGGGTGCCCCGCGGCGGTCTGGTGTTTTCATCTTCACTCCGGTTGCTTCGCAAAGTCGTTCAGATGAAAACACCAGACCGCCGCGGGGCACCCTCGACCTACCGGGGGTTGCTATGACGTACGTTGGCTGAATTATTAGTGTGGGCCCTGCCGTTCGTTCGAACGGCAGGGCCCACACTCATTTTCTATTCAGCCCTAGTCATCGCGCAAAGCCCCTTCGGCAGCACACGGTGCAGCCAAGTCACCGCAGGTCGGGGCGGAGGGGGCCGAATTTGCCACCGAGCGACTCTGCTTGCAGCCGGAGCGAAGGGGGAAATTCGGCCCCCTCCGCCCCGACCGACCAGGTCACATTACACCGTGTACTGCGGCAGGTCCTGCAGGGCGATGACGTCCATGCCCATGTCGTTGGCGCTGCCGTGACCCTGCTCGTCCTCGCGCACGGCCTCGATGGCACTCACGTACGTGTTGGCCGCAGACATCGCCGTCACGCAGGTCACGCCACGGCGCACCGCCTCGGTACGCAACAGATAGCCGTCGCCGCGCGAACCCGGACCATACGGCGTGTTGATGATTACCGCGATCTTGCCATCGGCGATGAGGTCGCCGATGTTGGGGCGCTCACCGTCGTGCGGGCCGCTGATCTTTTCCACGACCTCGCACGTCACGTTGCCTCCGCGCAGCACGCGCGCCGTACCCTCGGTGGAGCAGATATCAAAGCCCAGGTAGCGCAGGATACGAGCGACCGAAAGGATATGGCGCTTGTCGCGGTCGCACACGCTGATGAACACCTTGCCGCAGCTCGGATCGGGCAGCTTGTAGTCAATCGCCAGCTGCGTCTTGGCATATGCCTCGGGATAGCTCTTGGCGATACCCATGACCTCGCCCGTCGACTTCATCTCGGGCCCCAGGATAACGTCAGCACCGGGGAAACGGCCCCAGGGCATAACGGCTTCCTTCATGCAGAACCAGTCCAGCTGACGCTCGTCGCTCGGCAGGCCCAGGCTTGCGATGGAATCGCCCGCCATGATACGCGCCGCGCACTTGGCCAGCGGCACGCCGGTGGCCTTGGAGATAAACGGCACGGTGCGGCTGGCACGCGGGTTGGCCTCGATCACGTAAACGGTCTCGCCCTTGATGGCGTACTGCACGTTGACCAGGCCGCGTACGCCCAGCGCCATCGCGATGCGGCGCGTGGTCTCGCGAAGCTTTGCCTGCAGGCTCTCGCTAAAGCTGAACGGCGGGATGCAGGTCGCAGAGTCGCCGGAGTGAATACCGGCCTCCTCGATATGCTCCAGAATGCCGCCGATGTAGACCTCTTCGCCATCGCACAGGGCGTCGACATCGGACTCGATCGCGCCCTCCAAGAAGCGGTCCAGATACACCGGGTAGTCGGGGCTAATGCGCGCAGCCTCGGCCATGTAATCGCGCAGATGCTCGGCATCGTAGGCGATCATCATGCCGCGGCCGCCCAGCACGTAGCTCGGACGCACCAGCAGCGGGTAGCCAATATGCGCGGCGACGGCCTCGGCCTCCTCAAACGAGGTTGCCTGGCCCGCCGGCGGATACATAATGCCCAGCTTGTCGAGCAGGGCGGCAAAGCGCTCGCGGTCCTCGGCAAAGTCGATGGCATCGGGCTTGGTGCCCATGATGTTCACGCCGCTTTCCTCGAGCATGCGCGCCAGCTTAAGCGGAGTCTGGCCGCCGAGCGTCACCACGACGCCGTCGGGTCGCTCAACATCGATGACATCCATGACGTCCTCGTAGGTGAGCGGCTCAAAGTACAGACGGTCGGACGTGTCGTAGTCGGTCGAAACGGTCTCGGGATTGCAGTTGACCATGATGGTCTCAAAGCCGCGGGCCGCCAGCGCGTAGCTCGCGTGCACGCAGCAGTAATCGAACTCGATACCCTGGCCAATGCGGTTGGGACCGGCGCCCAAGATCATCGCCTTGGGCTTGTCCGCCGGCGTGGTCTCGTCGGGAGCCACGCACTTCTTGGCATCCGGGCTCGTGCGGTAGATGTTCTCGTACGTCTTGTAATGGTACTCCGTGGCGCTCGAGAACTCCGCAGCGCAGGTATCGACCGTCTTCATGCTGGGAACCACGCCAAGGCCCTTGCGATAGGCGCGCACAAAGCGCTCGTCCGAGCCGGTCAGCGCAGCGATCTCGGCGTCGCTCGTGCCGTACTGCTTGAGCAGGCGCATCGCGTCGGCATCGATATCCTCCACACGCAGGCCGCGGATGCTCTCCTGGACCTGCACCATGTCGTTGATACGGTTGAGGTACCACGGATCGATACCGCAGATGGCACGGATACGCGCGACATCCCAGCCGCGGCGCAGGGCCTCGACCACAAAGAAGATGCGATGCTCGGTCGGGGTTGCCACGGCCTGAGCGAGCTCGTCGTCGCCCAGCTTGTCGGCACCCTCCTTTCCACCGGCGCAAATGCCCTGGTGTCCGTCCTCCAGCGAGCGCATGGCCTTGCCAAAGGCCTCCTCAAAGGTGCGGCCGATCGCCATAATCTCGCCCACGGCCTTCATGCGCGTGGTGAGCGTGGGGTCGGTACCCTTGAACTTCTCGAAGGCAAAGCGCGGCACCTTGACCACACAGTAGTCGATCGTGGGCTCAAAGCAGGCGGGCGTAGCCTTGGTGATGTCGTTGACGATCTCGTCGAGCGTGTAGCCCACAGCCAGGCGCGCGGCGGCCTTGGCAATGGGGAAACCCGTGGCCTTGGAAGCGAGGGCGGACGAACGGCTCACGCGCGGGTTCATCTCGATGACGATCAGGCGGCCGGTCTGGGGGTTCACGGCAAACTGCACGTTGGAGCCACCGGTCTCGACGCCGATCTTCTCCAAGATGGCGAGCGAGGCGACACGCATGCGCTGATACTCAAGGTCGGAGAGCGTCTGCGCCGGCGCCACGGTGATGGAGTCGCCGGTATGCACGCCCATGGGGTCGAGATTCTCGATGGAGCACACGATGATGCCGTTGTCGGCGTGATCACGCATGACCTCCATCTCATACTCTTTCCAGCCCTCGATGGACTCCTCGACCAGCACCTCGTGGGCAGGCGAGAGTTCCAGGCCCTGGCTCACGATGGAGACGAGCTCCTCGTGGGTGTGAGCGATGCCGCCGCCGGCGCCGCCGAGGGTAAAGCTCGGGCGCAGTACGCAGGGATAGCCCACGCGCTCGGCGATGGCCTCGGCGTCGGTCACGCTGTAGGCATAGCCCGAGCGCGCGACCTCCAGGCCAATCTCGGCCATGGCCTCGTTAAAGAGCTTGCGGTCCTCGCCGCGCTCGATAGCGGCCAGGTCGCAGCCGATCATCTCGACGCCGTACTTGTCGAGCGTACCGTCTTTCGCCAGCTCGACAGCGGCGTTCAGACCGGTCTGGCCGCCCAGCGTGGGCAGCAGCGCGTCCGGGTGCTCTTTCTTGATCACGCGCTCGATAAACTCGGCGGTGATGGGCTCGACATAGGTGCGGTCGGCAAGACCCGGGTCGGTCATGATGGTCGCCGGGTTGGAGTTGACCAGGATGACCTCAAAGCCATCCTCCTTGAGCACCTTGCAGGCCTGTGCGCCGGAGTAGTCGAACTCACAGGCCTGACCGATAACGATGGGGCCCGAACCAATAACGAGGATACGCTTGATGTCAGTACGTTTCGGCATGTTAGTTCTCCTCGGTCTCGGTCGCGGCGGTCTCGGCAAAGTTCCAGCCAGCCAGGCGGTCCTTCGCGGTGTCGATGTCCAGGTAGTTCTCCTCGCCGTCCATGAGTCGCGTAAAGGCGGTAAAGAGATAGTGGGCATCGGTGGGGCCAGGCGAGGCCTCGGGGTGATACTGGACCGAGAAGCACGGGGCGTCGAGCAGCTGGATGCCCTCGGCGGTGCCGTCATTGAGGTTCACATGTGTTAGGCGAATGCGGCCAAAGCGCTCGTTCATCACGACCGGCGCGATTCCGCGGCGCACCCAGACGCGCAGATCTCCATCGGCCGCATGCTCGGTCTCGCCGCCGGAAAGCTCGGGGACAAGCTTGCCCAAGCTGGGGAACAGCAGGCCAAAGCCATGGTTTTGCGCGGTGATCTCCACACGGCGGCTTACCAGGTTCATAACCGGCTGGTTGCCACCGCGGTGACCGAACTTAAGCTTTTCCATCTGGGCGCCGCAGGCCAGGCTGATCATCTGGTGACCAAGACAAATACCAAAGACCGGCACCTTGCCGATCAGCTGCTGCACCTGCTCGTAGGTCTCCACCACGGCGTCGGGGTCGCCGGGGCCATTGGACAAAAAGACGCCGTCGGGATTCATGTCGAGCACCTCACTCGCGGGCGTGTCCCACGGCACGACGGTAAGGTCGCAGCCGGCGCGGACCAGCCCCTCCAGAATGCCGCGCTTCACACCGCAGTCGTAGGCGACCGCTTTGTGACGGGCAGGAGCGGCAGCCGAAAGCGCAAAGTCATGCGTGGCAGGCAGGTCGGCAGCCACAAACTCATGAGGCGCGGGGCAACTTACGGTCTTGACCAGGTTCTCGCCTACCAGCGTGGGCGCTGCGGCCAGACGCTCGGCAAGCTCGTCGACGTCGAAGATCTCGGTCGAGATAATGCCCATCTTGGAACCATTGTCGCGCAGATGGCGCACCAGAGCGCGGGTGTCGACACCCTCGATAGCGACGATGCCGTGAGCGCGCAGGTACTCCGGCACGCTAACGGCCGAGCGCCAGTTAGAAGGCGTGGCGCACATGTCGCGAACGATCATGCCGCGCATGGCCGGAGCGCTCGCAGGGCGCACGGCGTCGCCGGGGAAGGCCGACTGGACGTCGGTCTCGTCGATACCGTAGTTGCCGATCTGCGGATAGGTCATGGTTACGATTTGGCCGGCATAACTTGGGTCGGTCATGACCTCAAAGTAGCCCTCGAGCGAGGTGTTGAAGCAGACTTCGCCGGTCGCGGTGCCCTCGGCGCCGCATGCACGTCCATAAAAAATGGTCCCATCCTCAAGATACAGGATGCAGGGACCGCAGGTGCCCTTGCTGGTTTTGGCCAGCATACGCTGGCAAAGCTCGCTGGGCGCGAAGGTGCGGGCGGCAGCGCCCGCGGTATGGTTGTTCGCCATAATTCTCCTTCCCGGTCTCACAGGACCGGCTTAAAGGTGTGTAGTTAGGCCTCGCGGTATTGTAACCGCAAGCATGCCTCATGGCGTTAATTTCATCGAAATGTTTACGAAATGATAATTATGACTTTCTATGCATAATGTTTTTTAATCCCCGTCCCAAAAAAATCATCCCGCGGGGCTTGTGGCTCACGCGGGATGATGGCGTCTTATTTTTTCTTGTCCTGCTCCAGCAGTTCGGACGGTGTGCGATCGGGCTTGCCGCCGCGGAAAATCTCGCGGCCATGCAGACGATGTTCCAGGTCACGCTCGGCCTTTTCCTCGTCAATCTTGGTCTGGCTCACCACCGGGTCCTCAATCAACGACGACACCGAGTTCACCTGCTTCTGAATGCGCTCGGCGATGGTGTCATCCATACTCACGATGCGCATCTTCCAGTCGATACTCGTGGCGTTGGATGAGCTCTTGGTCCACACGAACGTCAAAATGGCGCTCTGGTGGCCCCGCGCGGGGAACATGCCAAAGAAGGAATCGTGCTGAATGTTGCTATCCTCGTCGATATAGGCGTGAACGTTATACACCACGCGGTCGATCTTGTCGTTGAGCAGCGCGTTGGTCGCAAGCGCCGCGGCCTGGATCTGCCCGTTGGACAGCAGCTCGAGCTCGTTGGCAGACGATGTGTCCAACACCGTCACCTCGACCGTGCCCGTACGCTCATCGGCTTCATCGACGGTAAAGTCGAGCGGGAACTGCGTAAAGCCGTTGCCCCATTCAAGTCCACCCTTGAGCGCGGTCGAAACGGTATCGACCGAAACGCTCTCGGACAGGTTGGCGGTGTTCAGACGACGCATCACGCCGTAGCCAATCTGCATGCCCACGATCAGCACCAAAATACCGATGACCACGGCCATCGCGGTCTTCGTAATGGTATGGCTCACCTGCGAGCCCGAAGGATCGTCCTCGGACAGCGGGTCGATATGTTTTGCCTGGCTCGCGCGGTCCTCGCTGCGCAGCTGCGCTAGCGCCGCTTTGTCACCGCGCTTGGCCGCAGCCTCCTTCTCACGCATGCGCTCGGTACGCTTTTTGGCGAGCGTGGGATCCAAGACGCCGGATGCATCGATTTCGGAGAATAACTCCGTCACTTCTTCCGGAGTCAAAGGGTTCTTGTCAGCCATAAACTTCCTGTCATATCAATCAGTCGAGCTCGTGCGCACGCGCACCTTCGAACTGCATTCGATAGTAACGGGCATAGGTGCCGCCACGGGCGAGAAGCTCCTCGTGCGTGCCACGCTCCACAACGCGACCATGCTCAACGGTCGCAATCTCATCGGCATGCTTAATGGTCGAAAGACGGTGGGCGATGATAATCGTGGTGCGGCCGCGTGCCAGCTCTTCGAGCGACTCCTGCACCGCCTCCTCGCTCTCGTTATCCAAAGCACTCGTCGCCTCGTCCAAAATCAGGATCTTGGGGTTCTTGAGAAACACGCGCGCGATGGCAACGCGCTGCTTTTGACCACCCGAAAGACGGCTGCCGCGCTCGCCCACCACGGTGTCGTAGCCCTGCGGAAGCGATTCGATAAAGGTATCGATATTGGCGCGACGGGCCGCCTCGGAGATCTCTTCTGCCGTAGCACCCGGCTTGCCGTAGGCGATGTTCTCGCCAATCGTACCGTCAAACAGGTAGACATCCTGCTGCACCAGGCCGATGGCGCGGCGCAGGCTCTGCTGCGTCACATCGCGCACGTCCTGACCGTCGATGCTAATGGATCCGGTAGCCACGTCATAAAAGCGCGGCAGCAGCGAACAGGTCGTGGACTTGCCGCCGCCCGAAGGGCCAACCAAAGCGATGGTCTGCCCGGGCTTGATGGACAGGTCCATATGGTCGATAACGGGTCGCTCGTCGGCATAGCCCTCGCCCAGCTCAACGTCCTCGTAGTTAAAGCACACGTCGTGATACTCCACGGCGCCGGCAGTCACCTGCAGATCAGTGGCGCCCGGCTTGTCCTGGATATCCGGCGCCGTCGAGAGCACCTCGTCCATACGCTTAAAGCCGGCGATAGCCTTCTGATACGTTTCGGCCGAATTGACGAGCGTCTCAAGCGGCGTGCAGAACAGCGAAATATAGAGTGCAAAGGTCGCCATATCGACCGCCTGCAGCTGTCCCTGGGCGACCAGCCAGCCGCCCAGCAGCACCACGATCACATAGAGCACGCCCGAGAGCAGGCCATACGTCGCGGTATAGACGCCCATGGCGTGATACATGTTCTCCTTGGACGAAAGATAGCGATTGTTGGAGGCGCGGAACTTGAAGCGTTCGGTCTCCTCGTTGGCAAAGCTCTTGACCACGCGCATGCCCGCCAGCGAATCCTGCAGCTGCGCATTGATGCCGCTGATCTTTTTGCGGTTGTCGCTAAAGACCTCGCGCATACGCATGTTCTGCCAAAACATGATGACCGCAAACGCCGCCGTCACCACGGCCATGGCGAGCGCCAGCACCGGGGCGATGGTAAAGAGGATCACAAACGAGCCGATAATCTCGATGCCGCAGATGATGATCCACTCGGGCACGTGGTGCGCCGCCTCGCAGATATCGAACAGGTCGTTGACCACGCGGCTCATCATGTCGCCCGAGCTGTTGCGGTCGAAGTACGCAAAGCTAAAGCGCTCATACTGGTCGAACAGGTCCTCGCGCATTTTGGACTCCATGCGCGCACCCATCACGTGACCCCAATAGCTCACAAAGTAGCGGCAGGCGCAGCGGACGGCATACATCAGCACCAAGCCCACCGCGATCATGCCGAGCGCCTGCATAATGGCAGCCTGACCCTGAGTAAACAGCCCACCGGTCAAATTGCGAAGGATAATGGGGAACGCCAGGTCAATGGCGGCAAGCACCAGAGCACAAACAGTATCAGCAACAAAAAGCCCCATCTGGGGCTTGTAATACGAAAGAAACCTCTTAAACATGCAGTCCTCGAAGAGAAATAAATAGCGTGATAAATCCGGTTGAGCCGGTCGGGCTGAAAACAAAGCGTCCCAACAAACATAACGCCGATGTTCTAGCAACGTCAGCGAAAACGTCCCTAAGCGAGCAAGGTGCCTTGAAAGAGGAGCGACGCGTACTTCGGTACGCGAGCGACGATTGAAAGGCAGATTGCCGCTTAGGGGCGTTTGCAGCGTCGACTCGTTACGCGGTTTGGTAAAACCGCGTAACCTAGAGCTCCGTGCCCCCAAGGCGGTGCGCGATGCTGTCACAGGCAAGCGCGCCTACGACGGTCTTGGCGTCTTCGATCTTGCCGTCGAGCACGGCGTCGATCAGCTCGTGCAGCGGCACCAGGTCAACGTTGACAAACTCGTCATCATCGGGGTTGGGCGCATCAAACTCGAGCTTGGTAGCCAAGTAGATGTGGATGATCTCATCGCAAAAACCGCAGGACGTGACAATCGACGTCAAAAAGCGAATACGACCAGCCCTAAAGCCCGTCTCCTCATGCAGCTCGCGTTTGGCGCAATCGAGTGGGTCCTCGCCTGGATCGAGCTTGCCGGCGGGAATCTCGACCGTCACGCGGTCGATGGCGGTGCGGTACTGACGCACCAGTACGATCTTGCCGCTCTCGGTCAGTGCCACAACGGCCGCCGCACCCGGATGGCGAACGATATCGCGGGCGCTGCGGTGACCGTTGGGCAGCTCAACCTCAAGACGGTGGACGTCGAGGATCTTGCCCTTCCAGGCGCACTCCTCCGAAAGAATCTTCTCGTGCAGCTCGGCATCGTGCGGGTCGTCGTCGCCCAGCACCAGCGCCGGCTCGTCAGCGACCTCGCCACCAGGCTCGCCCTCGGCGTGCCCATACATGCGGCTGTCCTCTTCGACGATCTGCGCGTCCACGAGCTCTTCGTTCTTCTCGTCCATCCGTCTCATTCCTCTCGGATTTTAGGCATCCCAGGCGTCGCGGCCGCGCAGCGCGCGCAGGCCGATGTCGTGACGCAGGGTCTTGCCCTCAAAATCAATCTTCTCGCAGGCCTCGTAGGCAAGGTTGTGAGCGTTCTCGAACGTGTCGCCCAGAGCGGTCACGGCAAGCACGCGGCCACCATTGGTCACGAGCTGGCCGTCCACCACGGCAGTGCCCGCGTGGTACACGGTCACGTTCTCCATGGCCTCGGCATCCTCAATGCCAGTGATGACCTTGCCCTTCTCGTAGCTGCCGGGATAACCCGCACTCGTCAGGACAACGGCCACGGCCCACTCGTCACGCCAGTCGAGCTCAATCTGATCGAGCTCGCAGTTGGCACAAGCCAGCATGACCTCGACCAGGTCATTCTTAAGGCGCGGCAGCACGACCTGCGTCTCGGGATCACCAAAGCGGGCATTGAACTCCAGTACCTTGGGACCGGCAGGCGTGAGCATAAAGCCGCCGTACAGGCAGCCGCGGTAGTCGATACCCTCGGCAGCGAGCTCGGCCACGGTCTGCTCCATGACCTTCACCATGGTGGCGTGCTCCTCGTCGGTCACGATGGGCACCGGGCTGTAGACGCCCATGCCGCCGGTGTTGGGGCCCTTGTCGCCCTCGAGCGCGCGCTTGTGGTCCTGCGAGGTGGCCATGGGGCGCACGGTCTTGCCGTCGGTAAAGGCCAACAGCGAGCACTCGGGGCCGGTCAGCATCTCCTCGATAACCACGGTGTTGCCGGCATCGCCAAAGGTGCCGCCAAAGCACTCGCGCACGGCCTCCTCGGCCTGCTCAAGTTCGGTCGCCACGATAACGCCCTTGCCCGCGGCAAGGCCGTCGGCCTTGACGACCAGCGGGGCGCCCTGCTCGCGCACGTAGGCGAGAGCCGAAGCCTCGTCGGTAAACGAGCCGTAGGCTGCCGTCGGAATACCCGCGCGCTCCATGAGCTGCTTGGAGAACAGCTTGGAGCCCTCCATCTGGGCGCCCTCGGCACCCGGGCCAAAGCAGGGAATACCCGCCGCGCGCACGGCGTCGGCCACGCCCGCCACGAGCGGAGCCTCGGGGCCAATTACCACGAGTCCGCATCCGTGGCTCTGCGCAAACGCCGCCACAGCCGCAGGATCGCAGTCGTCGAGAACAACGTTCTCGCCGCAGCTCGCGGTGCCGCCGTTGCCCGGCGCGATGTAGAGCTTGCCGGCGCGCGGTGATGCTGCGAGCTTAGCTGCCAAAGCATGCTCACGGCCGCCGCTGCCCAACAACAGGATGTCGATGGTTTGAGTGTCCGCCTTCAAGGGTGCCTCCTCTATGGATTAACGGCCCGCTCCGCGCGAGCCCTTTGCAAGCAAATATATCCCTCGGCCGCCCGTCCGGGCTGCAAAGGGGTATATCGCAATAACCAAATAGTCCCGATTACTTCCAGAATCGGTTGATGATCTGCTCTCGACCAGCGCCAACGCCAATGAACGTCACGCGGGTGTGTGCCAGATCCTCGATAAACGCCACGTAGTCCTGAGCCTCTTGCGGCAGCTCCTCAAAGCTGCGGCAGCCGGTGATATCGCACTTCCAGCCAGGAAGCTCCTCGTAGATGGGCTTGGCGTGCTCAAAGCGAACCTGATGCTCGGGCACGCTGGTATAGCGCTCGCCATCGACGTCGTAGGCCACGCACACCTTGATGGTGTCGAAGGCCGAAAGCACGTCGAGCTTGGTCATGGCTATATCGGTGAGGCCGTTGACGCGCGAGGCGTAGTTGGCAATGGGGCCGTCGAACCAGCCGCAGCGACGACGGCGACCGGTGGTCACGCCGTACTCATAGCCCTCCTCGGTCAGCGTGTGACCGGCCTCGGACTCATAGGAAAGCTCGGTGGGCATGGGGCCCGAACCGACGCGGGTGATATAGGCCTTCATGACGCCCAGCACGCGGTCGACGTTCTTCATGCCGACGCCGGAACCGGTAATGGCGCCGCCGGCGGTGCAGTTGGAAGACGTCACGTACGGATAGGTGCCGTGGTCGATGTCGAGCAGCGTCGCCTGGGCGCCCTCAAACAGCAGGTTCTTGCCCTCATCGATCATGTTGTTGAGCAGCAGGCTCGTCTCGGTGATGTAGGGACGCAGGCGCTCGGCCATCGGCAGGTACTCGTCGCAAATCTGGTCCACGGTGTAGGTGGGCAGGTTGTAGATGAGCTCGAGCTCGGGGTTCACGCGGGCGAGAGCGGTCTCCAGCTTGTCGCGGAACAGCGCCTCGTCCAGCATGTCCTGCATGCGCAGGCCAATGCGGGCCATCTTGTCCTGATAGCACGGACCGATGCCGCGCTTGGTGGTACCGATGTTCTTCTTGCCGAGCTTCTGCTCAAAGGCGCCATCCAGATCGATGTGGTACGGCATGATGACATGCGCGTTGCCGCTAATCTTGAGGTTCTTGGTGGTGATGTCGTCGGCCTCGAACATATCGATCTCCTCAAGGACAACCTTGGGGTTGACGACGCAGCCGTTACCGATCACCGACACGTGGTCGGAATACATGATGCCGGAGGGCACCTGGTGCAGGCCGTACTTCTTGCCGTTGACGACGATGGTGTGACCGGCGTTGTTGCCGCCCGAGTAGCGCACGACGGCATCGAAGTCGCCGGCGACTAGGTCGCAAATCTTACCCTTGCCCTCATCGCCCCACTGGGCACCGACCAAAACGGTTGACGGCATGTTTACTCCTTACATTCATGGACTGTCTACGCGCCACGCCGGCACGCAGAAGCACAAAACATTCCCAGTATACCCGTGCAACGGGCGCCTGTCCTACTCCTCGGCATGTGCCCCATCAAGCTCATAGAACTTGGTGGATGCCGGCAGGAACATCAGGTCGACGTCGCCGATCGGGCCCGAACGGTTCTTGGCCACGACGATACGCGTGACGCCCTCGTCGGGTCGATCGTCGCGCGAGGCCTCGGCCTCGTCGGCGGAGCGGTCCAAGAACATAACGATATCGGCGTCCTGCTCGATGGAGCCCGATTCACGAAGGTCGGAAAGCTGCGGGCGCTTGCCGGTACGGGATTCAACCTGACGCGAAAGCTGCGACAGCGCGATGAGCGGGATCTTGAGCTCCTTGGCCATGATCTTCAGACCACGCGACATCTCCGAAACCTCGACGGTACGGCTCTCGGAGCGGCGTCCCGGCGGAGGACTCACCAGCTGCAGGTAGTCCAGAATGATGATTGCCTTCTCCTTGTTATGGAGCATTCGGCGGCTCTTGGCGCGAATCTCGGTCACTGTGGTGCCGGGCGTATCGTCAATCAGAATATCGAGCTTGGACAAGGTCTGCGTGGCCTCGTTGATATTGGCCCACTGCTCGGGGCTAATGCGGCCCATGCGGAAGTCACTGATCGAGATCATGGCGTAGGCGCAAATCAGACGCTGGGCAATTTCCTTGCCCGACATCTCCAGCGAGAAGAAGCCGACGGTATAACCAGCAGCGGCAGCGTTGAGCGCCAGGTTCAGAGCGAACGACGTCTTACCTACAGCAGGACGGGCGCCGATGATGATGAGCTGACCCTCGCGGAAGCCCATGAGCATGCGGTCGAGCGACGGGAAGCCCGTGGGCACGCCCGCAGCCTGGCCACCGGCCTGGCACACTTCCTCGGCCTCGTTATAGGCCTCGACCATAAACTCGGTCAGCGTCTTGTAGCTCGACTTGACCTCGCGCGCCGTAACCTTGAGCAGCTTGCTCTCGGCCAGCTCCACGACCTCTTTGGTGTCGGTGGGGGCGTTATATGCCAGCGCGTTGATCTCGTTGGTGGCGCCGATCAGCTCACGCAGCATCGAGTCGCGGCGAACGATGGCGGCATGGTGCTGCCAGTTGACGAGCGACAGGGTCTGACCCATCAACTCCAAAATGTACGCTTCGCCGCCCACGGCATCGAGCTTGTTGATGCTTCTCAGGTAATCGATCAGCGAGATGGAGTCGATGGGAATGCGGCTGTTGTACATATCGACCATCGCGGTATAGATGGTCTTATGAATGGGCCGGTAGAAGTCATCGGGCTGCAGCTCGACCTGGGCCTCTTCGACCACCTCGGGCGATAGCAGCATAGCGGCCAGTACATTGGCCTCTGCATCTTGGTTTTGGGGAAGACCCAACTTTGAGCCGCGGTCCTCAACCGTCAGCCCGGTCTCCCTATCGTCATATGCCATGAGCATCCTCATTCATATCGCTTGCGAGCATCCATAGTATCAGCCACGGTCCCAAAACGCGCCACGCGCCGCCAATCATCACCGAACCAAACGGATGAACGGTCCTGTATATAGGACTTCGACGCAATGTTCACCATGACACTCACTCAGCGCAAAAAACAAAAGGGCGCCCTGGTTTCCCAGAGCGCCCTTCTTAGAACAAGATTGTTGCGTTGCAGCAAATGCTACTCGGCAGCAGCCTCAGTCTCGACCTCGGCGGTCTCGGCCTCGGCGACCTCAGCGGCCTCCTCGACCTCAGCCTCGGCAGCGAGCTCCTCGGCGGTAACGCCGACGAGAACGACAACCTCGGCCTTGATCTCGCGGTACAGCGAGATGGCAACGGTGTGGGCACCGGCAACCTTGATGGGCTTACCGAGCTCGACGCGCTTGCGGTCGATGTCCATACCGAGCTGAGCCTTGATGGCGTCAGCGATCATAGCGGCGGTAACGGAGCCAAAGAGGATGCCCTCGTCGCCGACCTTGACGTCAACGGTGACCGTCTTGCCCTCGAAGGCAGCCTTGGTCTCGTTGGCGGTAGCCAGACGGACGGCCTCGCGCTTGGCGATGTTGTTGCGACGCTCGTCAAGCTGCTTGAGGTTGCCCTTGGTGGCGGCAACAGCGAGCTTCTTGGGGAACAGGAAGTTCTCAGCGTAACCCTGAGCAACCTCTACGACGTCACCCTCGCCGCCCTTGCCCTTGATCTCATCGAGAAGAATAACCTTCATGATGCGTCTCCCTTCTTAGCCGCGGTCGCGGTTGCCACGAGAGGAAACCACGGGGACGGTGTACGGCAGGAGAGCCATCTCGCGGGCGCGCTTGATGGCGTTGGCGATGTCATGCTGATGCTGCGTGCAAGCGCCAGTGACGCGACGGGGCTTGATCTTGCCACGGTCGGTCATGTACTTACGGAGAAGCTGAGTGTCCTTATAGTCGATGAACTCAGTGTTCTCCTTGCAGAACTGGCAGTACTTACGACGCGGCTGACGTGCAGAAAAATCATTAGCCATGTCAAAATACCTTTCATTTGGCAACTTCGGCGAACCGAAGCCGCCTCTCACTCAAAAATAGGTGAACAACCCTTAGAACGGGATGTCCTCATCGTAGACGTCGACCGCGGGCGGCGTAGCCACCGGTGCGGCAGGACGTGCTGCGGGCGCGGGAGCTGCGGGGGCGTAACCGCCCTGGTCGTAGCCACCCTGGCCACCACGGGAGCTCATAAACTCGATCTCATCGACGATGACCTCAAGCTTGCTCCGGCGCTGGCCGTCGCGCTCCCAAGAGCTGTAGCGCAGCTTGCCCTCGATCGCGACCTTGTTTCCCTTTGCCAGGAAACGGCTCACGGCCTCGGCGCGGGTGCCGAACATGGTGCAGTCGACAAAGTTGGGATAGTCCTCCCACTCGCCAGTCTGCGCGTTGCGGCGACGATCGTTCACGGCGACGCCAAAGGACAGAACCTGGGTTCCGCCGGCGGTGGCGCGCAGCTCGGGATCGCGGGTGAGGTTACCGGTGATGTTCACTCGATTGATGCTCATAACTCACTACTTCCTCTTGGGGCACAAGCCCAGTCCAAAACGACAGTCTTACTCCTGGTCGTCGCGACGGACGATCATGTGGCGGACCACAGCGTCGGTGATGCGCAGGACGCGATCAAGCTCGGCGATCTGGGTAGGATCTGCGTGGAAGTTGATGAGGGTGTAGTCACCATCGGTGAGGTCGTTGATCTCGTAGGCGAGCTTGCGCTTGCCCCACTCGTCAACGGAGTCGACCTTGCCAGCGCCCTCAGCGATCGTGGTATCGATACGCTTCATAACAGCGAGACGAGTCTCGGGGTCGAGCGACGGGTCAACAAAGAACAGCAGTTCATAAGCCTTCATATTGTCACCTCCTCTGGGCAAATGTGGCTTCAGGTCGTGAAGGTGCGCCTGAAGCAGGAAAAGACTTGGTAATAATATCTTTCAACCTCCCAGGCCGCAAGAATATGCAGCTACAACCTCATGACCTCCACATATGCCCATGCTCGCACCACGTTTCATGCGCATTCCAACCAAATGCCGACCAAAAGCTTGACGAATCTGTGGACAAGATACGGTGCCGCGGAGACAAGCTGAGCCAAGCCGCAGGTCAACGGGCACAAGGCTGTGGTCGCGAAATACATACCAGTGGTCCACAGCACCACCCAAAGATTTTTAAATTCATTGCCAAGTCGCTTATGAATACCCCTTTTGAACAATTGAGTTGATCAACCACGCTGGTCGGAAGCCGTTTTTTTTGGCACCTCAAACCCCGCTGCAACGCCAAGCGCGGCCGAACGTTTTAAAAAATGCCAACTTTTCTGTTTGCACTTTGCGATTCCTCGTGTATACTGACTTTCGCATTTAACGGAGAGTTGTCCGAGTGGCCGAAGGAGCACGATTGGAAATCGTGTAGGCGTCAAAAGCGTCTCCAGGGTTCAAATCCCTGACTCTCCGCCAGTTAATTCCAAAGCAGGCCTTCGAGCCTGCTTTGTTTTTACCCCACGCGGAGGGGTGGCAGAGTGGTTGAATGCGGCGGTCTCGAAAACCGTTTGGCCTGTATAAGGTCACGAGGGTTCGAATCCCTCCTCCTCCGCCATTAGATGGTATGAGCCCCAGCAATGGGGCTTTTTTGTTATCGAAATACGTCTCGATCCCACGCTTCCCCAAACATGTACGTCACCCTCCAAAACCGACATTTTTCGACATCTTTGAAGGCTGACGTACACGTTTGGATTGAGTTCACGGGAGTGGCACTATTCGGAAGGTGCCTCTTCGTCTCGCATGCCCTTCCAGTTGCGGATAAGCGCCTTGCGTAGTTCGTTTTGCTCTCGCTGGTACCCGGTGTCGGTACAGCGAGGCATGCCGAGTGCTTCGCGAATGTTGTTCATGGCGCGGTGAAAGGCGAGCTGGCTGCCGAACTGAGCCGAAGTGAGCGTAACGATTCGATATCCCATTTGGGAGAGAACGGCTTCTCGCTCCGCATCTGCTCCCTTGCGCTCGAGCTCATCGTGAAAACCGCCCTTATATTCGATACCGAGCTCCCTGCGCTTATAGGTAATGAGGGCATCGATTTTGAGTGTTCGGGCTTTTGTGCAATGCCAGAGACGTTGAGGGATCTCGAGCGGTTTGTTGAGTTCGATACCTCGGATACCGGCGCCGCCTTCGCTTGTTGGGAGCGAGAGGGCGATTGCCGAAGCGGTCTCCATAGGCGAGGCCGAGTGATCGTAGATGTGCCTGAGCGCGAGCCGTGCACGTGTGGCACCGGGTTTGCCGGGGTGCTGATCGAGCAGTTTGGTTATTTCATCCTTGGAGGTAGTGGCTGGTTGCCCGGTATAAGGGCCGGCGGGATTGAGCCTCATGTGATAATCGCCGCAAACTTCATAGCCATATTCGAGATATTCGATCCTATCCATCCACTCGGCAGCGAGCACAAAGGTGAAGGCTTCGTCGGTGATGAAGATTCCGGGCGTCAACTCGTTAATATGCTCGTAGGGAAGATTTTGTCCAAGAATGTGACAAACGACGCCTTTGGTACGAATTCGCTCGAATTCGAATACAACCGCGATATCGATAGTCTTAAGCATATCGGACGGAATGCCGCAGTCGGTAAGAGCCTGTCGTATGCGCGCAACACGTTGCTGGGTGGAGATGCCTTGTGCGCCTATCTGGTAGTCGCGCCGCGCAAGAGACTGAACCAAATTCTGGGGTGCATGATGGACAAGCCATGCGGTTTTATGCGAAATGAGAACAGGGGTATCCATTGAGGGCCTCTCGCTCTGAGCCGGTATCCAACTCTTATGTCCGTTGAAGTGGGGAAATATACCGGATGTGAGTAAATCAACTCACTCATGCTGTGAGCTCAATCCAAACATGTACGTCCGCCTTCAAAGATGTCGAAAAATGCCGTTTTTGGAGGGTGACGTACATGTTTGGATCCCTGGCATTCCAGCAATGCCATGTCAGCATCCGCTGCCAACCGTTTACCGAGCAATAGGGTCGCCACGCCCGCCAACCATGTACTATGTACGGGCATTGTCTAAACCCACGATCCAAAGGACCCCATCTTGCCCGTCGTCGCCGCCATAACCATTACCTCACATGCCTCGGATGCCATGGTCGCTATTCCGTTTTGGCTCGAGATGTTCGCCGTCGTCGCTGCATCGATCTCGGGTGTACTGGTTGCGCGCGAGCACAAGCTCGACCTGGTGGGCGCGGTCGCGCTCGCGGTGGTCTGCGGTCTGGGCGGCGGTCTCTTGCGCGACATGACGTTGCAGGTGGGCAACGTCTACATCCTCAACCAGCCGATGGCACTCCCGCTTTCCATTGCCACGGCAGCCATCATCTATATTTTCCCGGCAATCGTCGACAAACCCGAAAAGCTCATTCCCCTGCTCGACATCATCTCGGTCGGCATCTACGCCGCCACTGGAGCAGACAAGGCGCTGGTCTACGGCTTTGCGCCGGCGGTGTGCATCATGATGGGCTTTTTCACCGCGGTGGGCGGCGGCATGTTGCGCGACGGCTTTATGGGCGTGGTTCCGGGCATTTTCCAACGTACTAATTTTTATGCCATCGCCGCCATCGCCGGATCGACAAGCTATGTGTGTCTCGTTATGAGCGGCATCATGAGCAATGTCGCCGCGCTGGTCGTATGCGTTGTCGTGACCATGGGTCTGCGCTGGCTCTCGCTGCGCTTTGACATCAAAAGCCCCACCGAAGAAGACATCGCGCGCTTTTTGCACCGTAAAAAGTAGGCAGCCCGGCACGACCCTTCGAAATGCAACCGAGAGGTTCTTTTAGAGCGCTCGCACGTTGGGTACCCTGTTAGGTACATGCCGAGTATCTAACGAAGGATTCACTATGCCCTGCAATCAATTCCCGTCGACCCAGCGCCGTAAAGCGTGGGGCCGCATCACCATCCTGTTTGCGCTCATCGCGCTGGCGATCACCGTGCTTCCCACAGCGTCATTTGCTGGCACGGACACGGCAGGCAATGTCCTTGCGACCGACAATGACGTCGATCCGTCTGGCGTCGAGGGTGACCTGTACTGGGCCGGCCAGGCCCTCAACTTGGACGATGCGTCCATTGACCGCGATATCATCGCCGCGGGCGATACCCTCTCTATCCGCGACTGCACGGTGGGCGGCGCCGTCCGCTTGGCGGCACGCACTATCGATATCGCCAAGACCACGGTTGATGGCAGCGTCACGGTCGTCGGTCAGCACGTTGTGCTCAATTCCGACAGCACCGCCAACTGTTTTTACGCGATAGGCGAGACGGTTGCCCTGCGCGGCTCTACCAAGTCGGCAGCGCTTGCGGGCGATACGGTGACCATCGATGGCACCGTCGAGGGCGATGTCGAGGTTTGGGCCGACAAGCTCATCCTGGGCAAGAACGCCCACATCACCGGCACCGTGAACGCGCACGTCTCCGAGGACCCCGAGCGTGCCGCAGGAGCCGAGGTAGGCGCGCTCAAGATCGACCGCACCGAGAACGAGGATACTTCCACCGTTAACGATGTCATCGGCGGTATCGTCGCCGCGGCACTCTCGACCTGCTTTGTCGCTCTGCTGCTCGAGCTCGTCTTTCCGCGCGCGACCGCCAGCGCCGCCGGCATGCTCCACCAGCGCCCCATGCCCCTGTGGATGAGCGGTCTTCTGAGCACGATTGCTATCGTCCCCGCCGTCCTACTGCTGATTATCTCTATCGCTGGTCTGTCGCTTGCCGGAGCCCTCTTGTGCGGTGTTATTGGCATCGCACTGGTGTCGAGCGCCTTTGCGGGGTGCGCGATCGCGTGCATGGTCGGAAACAGCCAGAACCGCTACGCCATGGCGGCTGTGGGCGGCGTGATCGCAGGCGCCCTCACGGGGCTTCCCCTCGTAGGCGACTTCATCAGCGGCGTGGCCTTCGTCTTTACACTCGGCTACATCATCCAAATCATCTGGCGCAACGCCCACCTCAAGCCGCAGCAGCCGGCTAACACGCCGGGACTCCCCACCGCTTAGCCGCCAACCACCACAAAGGGGACAGGCACCTTTATGGTGGCGCAGACCAGCTCAATCCTCTTGCACAAAAAGGGCGCCGACCATCACGGTCGGCGCCCTTTCTTGTTAGACGCTATAAAGCCCAGCGCTTATTTGTTGACCTGGCCGGCGCGGACGGCAGCCTTCTTGCGGTCGGTAGCATTGAGCAGACGCTTGCGCAGGCGGATGTTCTTGGGAGTAATCTCGACCAGCTCGTCGTCGGCGATGTACTCCAGCGCTTCCTCCAGCGAGAAGGTGCGGGGCGGCACCAGCTGGACGGAGATATCGGAGGTCGAGGAACGCTGGTTGCCCAGGTTCTTGGTGCGAGCGATGTTGACGACCATGTCGCCGGCCTTGCTGCGCTCGCCCACGATCATGCCCTCATAGCACTCGGTGCCCGGCTCAACAAACAGCTGGCCGCGCTCCTGCAGCGTACCCAGAGCATAGGCAACGGCCTTCTCGGTGGTCATGGAGATCATTGCGCCGTTCTGACGGTTACCGATCTCGCCGGCGTAAGGACCGTACTCCAGGAAGGTGTGGTAGAACACGCCCTCGCCGTGGGTGACGTTCATGATGCGGTTCTTGAGACCCATGATGCCGCGCGTCGGGATCTTGAACTCAAGGTGCGTCACGATGCCCGAGGTGTCCATGCTCGTCATGATGCCGCCGGAGGTACCGAAGACCTCAACGACCTTGCCCGAGTACTCGTCCGGACACTCGACGACGGCCTGCTCGACGGGCTCCATCTTGTTGCCGTTCTCGTCCTTCTTAAACAGAACGCGGGGACGACCGACCTGGAACTCAAAGCCCTCGCGGCGCATGGACTCCATCAGGACGGACAGGTGCAGGATGCCGCGGCCCGAGACCTCGACGCCGCTCTTGTCCTCGAGCTCCTCGATCTTCATAGTCACGTTGTTCTCGGCCTCGTTGAACAGGCGCTCCTTGAGCTGACGGGCGCCCACGATGTCGCCATCACGGCCGACGAGCGGGGAGGTCGAAGCCTCAAAGACAATGGACAGGGTCGGCGGGTCGATCTCGATGGGCTCGAGTTCAACGGGGTTCTCGGGGTCGGTGTAGACATCGCCGATATCGGTGCGGTCAATACCCACGACAGCAGCGATGTCGCCGGCGCCGACTTCCTGGCACTCGGTGCGGCCCAGATAGTCGAAGGTAAAGAGCTGCTTGACGGTAGCGGTGGCGCTGGAGCCGTCGTTCTTCACAACCAAAATCTGGTCGCCCTGGTGAATGGTGCCGGAGTACACGCGGCCGATGCCGATACGGCCGACGAAGTTGGAGTGGTCGATGGTCACGCACTGCATGGCCAGCGGGGCGTTCTCGTCAACCTCGGGCGCGGGCATGTCGTCGATGATCATATCGAGCAGCGGGTACATGTCCATATTGCCGTCGTTGGGGTCAAGGCGGGCAAAGCCATTCATGGCGCTGGCGTAGACCACGTGCTCCATGGCGAACTCAAGCTGGTCGTCGGTGGCGCCCAGGTCGGCCATGAGGTCCAGGCAGTCGTTGTAGGCCTTCTCGGGGTTGGCACCCGGACGATCGATCTTGTTGATAACGATCATGATCTTAAGACCGGTGTCGATAGCGTGACGCAGCACGAAGCGGGTCTGGGGCATGGGGCCCTCAAAGGCGTCGACCAGCAGCAGGGCGCCGTCGGCCATACGCAGCACGCGCTCGACTTCGCCGCCAAAGTCGGCGTGGCCCGGGGTGTCAATGACGTTGATCTTAACGTCCTTGTACTCGATAGAGATGTTCTTGGCGAGAATCGTAATGCCGCGCTCGCGCTCCTGGTCGTTGGAATCCAGGACGCGGTCCTCGACCTGCTGGTTGGCACGGAAGGCGTCCGTGGCACGCAGGAGCTTGTCGACCATCGTCGTCTTGCCGTGGTCGACGTGAGCGATGATGGCGATGTTCCTCAGATTGTCTACGCGCATGTAGTTCCCCTATCTTCTATCTATATACAACCGGCACGCGTATGCGACCCACCCAGCAATGCAACGCTCGGCGGGAATATTGAGCCTTTTACCGAAAACTCGTTTATTTTAGCGATTTTAGATGAGAGGGGTTTCCTCACCTGCAGGTTCAGGGTCGCTCCACATAAAACCATCGCCGGCGCCCATGCCCTCATACAGCACATATGCCGAAAAACCGCTCTCGAGCGTGGTTTCGAAGAAGCTCACGAGCAGAGCATCGTGATAGCCGCCGTCAATCTCGACGCAGCCGGTGTAGCCGATGGCATAGCGAGCGATACGGCCCAGGCCCTCGTCCTTAAGACCCATCTTGTGCTCGGAGATAAAGTTGGTGGCCGCCTCGAGGCACGCCTCTTCGCCGTCCTCGTCGAGCGCCGCCAGATAACGGTTGGAAGCGGCGTCCTCAATTGCCACGACCACGCCAGGGTTTTCACCGGCGGCAAGGTCGTCCAAGAACGCGCCGATCAGATCGCACACCATGGCGTCGAGCTCGGCGGAGACGTTACCGGCGTCCTGCATATCCTGTGCCATCTTTAGACCTTCCCATCGAGTCTGGCGTCGTTACAGTTCTTGTGCCTCAGCAGCGATCTTAGCGGCAGCGTCGCGGGCGCGCATCATATCCATCGCGCGCTTGTCGAGTACCTTGATCTGGCTGGTCAGCATGACCGCATCGACCACGCCCCAGATCACCAGGCCCGTAGAGATCGAAAACCCAAGCGCACCAACTGTACCACGAAGGCGCGAACAGATTGCCGCGACAAGGGCGGAGACGACAACCATCTTGATAAACGAGCCGCGGCGTTCGCGAAGCGTGCGGGCCTGCGTCACATAGGCAATGCGAGCCGCCTCAGAAGCCTCCGAGCGCATCTGGGCCTCGCGGGCGATCGCAGCCGCCTCAGCCGACATACCGCCGGCCATCAGCGAACGCTCCGCAGCCTGGACGCCCCGCATTTAGAAGTCATCGGGGGAGAGCGTATGGACGAACTCGTCGAACTTCTCGAGCTCTTGCTCGTCGTCGACTTCCTCGGCATGGGCAGAAACGGTGCCCAGGCGATTCATGATGTCGTCTTCAACGAACATGGGGGCATTACTGCGTACGGCGAGGGCGATGGCGTCGCTCGGACGCGCATCGATCTTATGCTCGTTGCCATCGGCCAACACGACAACCGTCGCGTAAAACACGGGCGGCTCGGCGCGAACGATTTCGATGCGTTCGAGCTTGGCACCCAGGGCGCCAACAGTATCGAGCAACAGGTCATGGGTAATCGGGCGCTCGGCGCGACCACTATCGATGCCGCGGCTGATGGCAGCAGCTTCAAACGAACCAGTCTGAATGGAAAGGGAACGCAGCGGCGCGGGCGAGTCCGATTTGCTGCAGCGCTCGCGAAGCACGATAAGCGATGGCACGGGACCGGCGGCCATGACGATGGTCTCTATGTCGACACGAACCATGGAACACCTCCGGTACGTAGCGGTTAACACGCGGCAGTCCGCCGCATTGAATAGCTATACTACCCAAACTTTCGCACAGCACACAAAACCAAAATGAGATTTATCGCAGACAAGAAAAAAGCCCCGAGGCAATGCCCCAGGGCTCTTCACAGTTGTGATGGTGGACCTGACAAGATTCGAACTTGTGACCTCCCGGTTATCAGCCGGACGCTCTAACCAACTGAGCTACAGGTCCATCATGGTGGAGGTTAGGGGGATCGAACCCCTGACCTCAGGCTTGCAAAGCCCGCGCTCTCCCAGCTGAGCTAAACCCCCACGGAGACAGTAATAAACACCCCAGCGGCGACTCGGCTCTCGCTGGGGTGTTTATTGCGAAAGAAAGTGGTGGACCTGACAAGATTCGAACTTGTGACCTCCCGGTTATCAGCCGGACGCTCTAACCAACTGAGCTACAGGTCCATCGCGCAAGGGATATATTAGACGAGTCGTTACGCGCGCGTCAACAACTTTTTTGAAAATCTTTGGAGGGTGTGTCAGACGGCTGGGCGAGATGGGTTAGGTTTGCTGCTCGGGCAGTCCTGCGCAAGACGAAGGCCACATTAAGTGGCCTTCTTTGCGTGCGGAACTCGCGACAAACCTAACCCATCTCGCCCAGCCGTCTGACACGGGGTTCCAAGCTTGTCAAAAAAGCGGTCGGCGCGCAGTGCGCCGACCGCCGATATAAGGGGTCTGATGATTTTTACCAGTCAGGGCCTCTTACTCGTCGAGGAGATCCTCTGGCAGGTCGTTGCCGTCGCCTAGGTCGACTGGGGCTTCTTCGGTGTCGGCTGCGGCCTCGGCACCTTCGCCCTCGGGCTTCTCTTTGGCGGTCGTCATGCGGGCTACGGCGCAAATGCGGTCGTTGTCGTCGACGGTCATCATCTTGACTCCCTGGGTGGCGCGGCCGGTCTGGCTGATCTCGTCGGTCTTGACGCGAATGACCGTCGCGCCCTCCGTCACGATGAACAGCTCGTGCTGCGGGCCCACCGTCTTCATGGCCGCGAGGTTACCCTTACGTTCGGTCATTTGAATGGTGTAGACGCCCTGGCCGCCGCGATTCTGCTCCGGGTAGTCCGCGACCGGCGTGCGCTTGCCGTAGCCGCGCTCGGTGATGACGAATAGATCGCCGTTGCCGTTAGTGACTTCCATGCCCAGAACGCTCACGCCGTCCTTCAGACCGATACCGCGAACGCCGCTGGTATCGCGGCCGGTGGCGCGCACCTGCTCCTCGGAGAACATGATCGCCTTGCCCGCGGTGGTGGCCAGGATAATCTTGTCGCCCTCGCGCACGCGGCGCACGTTCAGCAGCGCGTCGTCGTCACGCAGGTTGATAGCGATCAGGCCGTCGCGACGGCTGCGGTCATATGCGCTCATCACGGTCTTTTTGACCATGCCGCTCTTGGTGGCAAACATCAGGTACTCGTCGGCCGGGAACTCGCGGCAGCTGATGACGCTCGCGATCTTCTCGCCTTCCTCGAAGGGCAGCAGGTTGACGATCGCGGTACCGCGCGCCTGGCGCGTACCCACCGGCAGCTCGTGCACCTTCAGGCGATAGACCTTGCCCTTGCTCGAGAAGAACAGCACGTACTCGTGCGTGGACGCGATGAACATCTCATCGATAACGTCGTCCTCTTTGAGGTTGACGCCCGACACGCCCTTGCCACCGCGCTTCTGGGCACGGTAGGCAGCCACTGGGATACGCTTAACGTAGCCGGTGTGGGTGATGGTCACGACCATATCCTCGTCGGCGATGAGGTCCTCGACATCCAGGTCCTTCTCAACCTGGCTGATTTCGGTACGGCGCTTGTCGCCAAACTTCTTGGAGATCTCGCGCATCTCTTCCTTGATGACGCCCAGAATCTTCTCCTCGTGCGCCAGCAGGTCCTCGTAGTAGGCGATGGCGCGGCGCAGGCCGTCCAACTCTTCTTGGATCTTGTCGCGCTCCAGGCCGGTCAGGCGGCGCAGCTTCATCTCGAGGATGGCCGTGGTCTGCTCGGGCGTAAAGCCAAAGCGTTCGATCAGTCGGCTGCTGGCCTCGGAGTCGGTCTGCGAGGAGCGGATAATGCTGATGACCTCGTCGATATGGTCAAGGGCCATCAGGTAGCCCTCGAGGATATGCGCGCGGGCCTGGGCCTTCTTAAGGTCGAAGCGGGTGCGGCGGGTGACGACGTCGACCTGGTGGTCGATGTAGTGCTGCAGCATCTCACGCAGGCTCAGGCATTTGGGAACGCCGTTGACGAGTGCCAGGTTGTTGGCGCCAAAGGTCGTCTGCAGCGAGGTGTACTTATACAGATTGTTGAGCACGACCTGCGGAATGACGCCCTTCTTGAGCTCGATGACCAGACGGATGCCCTTCTGGTTGGACTCATCGCGCATATCCGAGATGCCCTCGATGCGCTTGTCGTTGACGAGCTGGGCGATCTTCTCCTGCAGGGTGCCCTTGTTGACCATGTAGGGAATCTCGGTAAAGACCAGGCGGCTGCGGCCGGTCTTGGTGGACTCCACGTGCGCCTTGGCACGCACGGTAATGGAGCCGCGACCGGTCTCGTAGCTCTGCTTAATGCCGGCGCTGCCCATGATGATGGCGCCGGTGGGGAAGTCCGGACCGGGCATGATCTGCATGAGCTCGTCGACGGTGGCGTCGGGGTTGTCGATCAGGTAGCAGGTGGCCTCGATCGCCTCGGTGAGGTTATGCGGGGCGATGTTGGTGGCCATGCCGACGGCGATGCCTTGGCTGCCGTTAACCAGCAGGTTGGGGAAGCGCGCAGGCAGCGCCACGGGCTCGGCGAGCGATTCGTCGTAGTTGGGCTGCCAGTCGACGGTATCCTTCTGCAAGTCACGCAGCAGTTCCATGGCGGGCTTTGCCAGGCGGCTCTCGGTGTAACGCATGGCCGCCGCGCCGTCGCCGTCGATGTTACCGAAGTTGCCGTGACCATCGATGAGCGGCGTGCGCATGGAGAACCACTGCGCCAGGCGGACCATGGCCTCATAGACCGCGGAATCGCCGTGCGGGTGGTACTTACCGATAACTTCGCCGACCGTCCAAGCCGACTTCTTGTGCGGTCGGTTGGGGTAGATGCCGCTCTCGTTCATCGCGTACAGGATGCGGCGGTGCACCGGCTTTAAGCCGTCGCGCACGTCCGGCAGGGCGCGCGCCGTGATGACCGACATCGAATACTCGATGAACGACTGCTTCATCTCGCGACCGAACTCCGAAATCTGGAGCTGGCCGCCGTTGATATCCTCGCCGGCCGAGGCGCCGCGATCGACTTCGCCAAAGCTCTCCTCGAGCTCGGCGTCGTCGTCTTCTTCCTCATCATCATCGGCATCGGGGTTATAGGCGTCCGGGTCGCCGTCCTCGCCCTGCTCAGCACGGGCAAGCAGGCGCTTCAGATCGTCGGGCATACCGGCATCGCCGGCCTCGCCCATACCCTCGTTATTGTTGATATCGTCTGCCACGTTACCTCCTCTTAAGCGTCAAGGAATCGTGCATCATGTGCATGCTTCTCGATGTACTCGCGGCGATAGCCGACCTCGGAACCCATCAGCTCGCGCACGGCGCGGTCCGCCACCACGGCGTCTTCGATCGACACACGCTGCAGGATGCGGGTCTTGGGGTCCATCGTCGTCGAGGCGAGCTGCTTGGGGTCCATCTCGCCCAGGCCCTTGTAGCGCTGGACGGTATAGCCCTTGCGCTTTTTGGTGATCTTGCCGTCCTTGGCCTTGCCGTCCTCGTCGTTATCGTCGGGGTTCAGGCCCAGGCTCTGGATGGTGTCGCGCAGGATCTCGTCTTCGGGCTGGCGGCCGTTGGGATACACGTAGTGGATCTTGTTGCGCACCTTAATGCCAAAGATGGGCGGGCAGGCAACGTAGACGTAGCCGGCATCGATCAGCGGACGCATGTACTTGTAGAAGAACGTCAGCAGCAGGATGCGGATATGCGCACCGTCGACGTCTGCATCGGTCATGATGATGATCTTGTGGTAGCGCGCCTTGGTGATATCGAAGTCGCCGCCGTCGCCGGCACTCGTCGTGACGCCGCAGCCGATCGCGGTAATCAGCGACTGGATGGTGTCACTCGAGAACGCGCGATGGTCACCAACGCGTTCGACGTTCAAAATCTTGCCGCGCAGGGGCAGAATCGCCTGGATGTCTCGGCGACGGCCGTCCTTGGCCGAACCGCCTGCCGAGTCGCCCTCTACGATGAAGAGCTCGGTCAGCTCGGCATCGCGCACCGAGCAGTCGGCGAGCTTGCCGGGCAGGGAAGCCGTCTCGAGCAGGCTTTTGCGGCGGGTCGCCTCGCGCGCCTTGCGGGCGGCATTGCGCGCCTTGCAAGCCTGTTGCGCCTTCTTGACGATCTCGCGAGCGGGCTTGGGGTGCTCCTCCAAGTAATCGGCGAGGCCGTCGGTCACGATCTTGAGCGTCAGCGCTCGCATATAGGAGCTACCGAGCTTGGCCTTGGTCTGGCCCTCAAACTGCGGGTCGGGCAGCTTGACCGAGATAACGGCCGAAAGGCCCTCGCGTACATCGTCGCCGGTCAGGTTGGCGTCTTTTTCCTTGAGCAGGTTCTGTTTGCGCGCGTAGTCGTTGATCACGCGGGTGAGCGCGGTGCGGAAGCCCTCAAGGTGCATGCCGCCTTCGGGGGTGTAGATGTCGTTGGCAAACGACATGACGTTCTCGCCGTAGCCGCTATTCCACTGCAGGGAAACCTCAACCTCGCCCATCTTGGCCACAGGTGCGTCCGGGTCCGATTTGCCCTCGATGTAGATGGGCTCCTTAAAGGCCTCGGGAACGTCCTTGCCCTCGTTGAGGAACTTGACGAAGTCGATGATGCCGCCCTCGTAGCAAAACTCCTCCACGTGGGGAGTCGCTTCGCGCTCGTCGGTCAGCACGATTTTGAGGTTCTTATTGAGGAACGCCGTCTCCTGCAGACGGTTATGCAGCGTATCGAAATCGTAGATGCAGGTCTCGAAGATCTCATCGTCGGGCCAGAAGGTGACGGTGGTGCCCGTCGAATCCGAGGTGCCCACGACCTCCATCTTCTTGACGGTCTTGCCGCGCGAGAACTCCATCTCGTAGGTGTTGCCATCGCGACGAACCTGAACGACCACGCGCTTGGACAGTGCGTTGACGACGGAGATGCCCACACCGTGCAGGCCGCCCGAGACCTTATAGGCCGAGTTATCGAACTTACCGCCGGCGTGCAAGATCGTCATGACGACTTCGAGCGTCGGGATCTTTTTAACAGGGTGCTCGTCGACGGGGATGCCGCGCCCGTTGTCGACGACCGTGATGGAGTTGTCGGCGTGGACCGTCACCTGGATCTCGGTGCAGAAACCGGCCATGGCCTCGTCGACGGAGTTGTCAACGATCTCCCACACCAGGTGATGCAGACCGCTGGCGCTCGTCGAGCCGATATACATGCCCGGGCGCTTACGAACGGCCTCGAGACCTTCGAGAATCTTAATCTCGCCGCCATCGTAATCGTTTTCGTTTGCCACACGTCCTCCTTCAGTCAAGAAAATGTGTACAGCCTTACTAGTTTATCGTAAAAAAATACCCTCGGGAACGAGGGTATTTGGCTCTACAAGGCCACCAGATGCGATTTAAGGCTCTTTTTTGCTTTGCACGCCCTTGGCCCACTCGGCACTGGCTCTCATGGCGTTCTCGAGGGCCTCGCGCAGTTTTTGGTCTTCGATGGGCGCCACTTGGCGCTCAATCTCGGTGCGCTCGGCATCGCTGAGGTCGGCGTGTGGGGCCGGCGGGCGCTCGGTCGCCGCTGGGCGAAGGCGCTCCTTGGCGGCGGGCGGCGTGTGACCGGGCGCGGTGGTTTTGAACACCAGGCCATCCACATGCGCACCGGCGCGCTCCATGCGCGCGCGGATGATCTCGCGCAACAACGTCATTTCCTGCGTCCACGAGGGCGAGTCGAGATATACCAGCAGCTCATTGGACTCGGGCAGGTAGCGCAGGCCCGTCACATGCCGCCCCTCGCGCGTGCCCGAGCACACCGCGTTCCACGCGCGATAGACCGCGCGCGACTCCTCGGCGGCCTCCATCTGCGCACGGCGCTCAGGGGTCGCAGCCGCCAGGATGCGCTGGCGCTCTGCGTTCAAAAAGCCACTGAAGGCGACCGTTTCGCTCTCGCGCTCGTAATTAGCACGTCTCACCCATGCTCACCACCTTGGCTCGATCAAGCAGGTCATCGGTAAAGTACCCCAGGTTGGTCGTGGTTATGACCGTCTGGATATCATCGCCGATCAGCCGCAGGAAAGCACCGCGGCGTTCGCCGTCGAGTTCGCTCATCACGTCGTCCAAAAGCAGCAGTGGGGCGGTGCCCAGGACATCGCGAGCCACGGCCACCTCCGCCACCTTCCAGGCCAGAACCAACGTTCGCTGCTGACCTTGGCTGGCAAATGAACGGGCGGAGCGACCCGCCACAGCAAACTCAATCTCGTCGCGATGCGGTCCCACCAACGTCACGCCGCGGCGAATTTCCTCGTCGGCGTGCTCATCAAGGGCAGCCAGCATGCGCTCGTACGCCCAGCCCTTCAGCTCTTCGCGATCATCGACCTGGGGCAAATCCCCCAGCGTGGACGCATAGGACACGTTGGCGGCTTCACCGGACGCCACTTGCCCGTAGGCAGTACGCACATGGCCCGCCAGCCGGTCGAGCAGGGCCAACCGGTGCACGAGCAGAGCCGCGCCCGAGCGGGCAATCGAATCGTTCCACGCGCCGAGCATCTCGCGGCAGCACCAGGCCTCCTTGAGCAAGGCGTTACGCTGGGTCACGCAGCGACCATAGGTGCTCGCAAGATCGGCATAGCGTGCGCTCAGTTGCATGCCAAAGTCGTCGAGGGCGGCGCGGCGCACACTGGCGCCTCGCTTAACCATGTCCAGATGGTCGGGGCAAAACAGCACGCTCGGCAGAACCCCGCGCACACCGGCGGCAGAGCATCTCTTGCCGTTGCGGCTAAACGAGCGTTTACCGTCCTCCGCGCTCAATCCCATATCAAGTACGCGGCCGTCGCCCTCGAGCCTCAGCTCGATCTTGCACGAGCCCACGCCATCATGGACGAGCTCGGCTGCGGTCGGATGCCTAAACGAGGCGCCGCTCGTCAGCAGCTGCAGTGCCTCTATGAGATTGGTCTTTCCTGCCGCGTTGGGTCCCGCAAGTATCGTCACGCCCTCGTCCAGGGCAAGACGATAGCTCTCGAAACTGCGGTAGTGCGCGACGGAAAGATCGCGGGCGAACATGGTCATGGCGCAGCGCTAGATGCGAACCGGCATGACCAGGTACAGGTAGTTGATCTTGTCGTAGGACTTGAAGATGCCCGCCTGCGAGTAGCTCTTGAGCTCCAGCGTGATCTCCTTCTCCTTGGACAGGGCATTGAGGCAGCCGAAGATGTAGTGGTAGTTGAAGGCGATGGTACCCGACTCGCCCTCGGCCTCGACATCGATCGTCTCCTGCGCAAGGTCCTGGTCATTGGAGATGGAGGACAGGCCCATCTGCCCGTTCTCGACATCGATCTCGAACTTGACGGCGGGGTTGGCGCTCGCGATAACGGCCACGCGCTTGAGGGCGGCGTTAAAGGCGGCGACGTCGATCTTGACGCTCGTCACGCACGAATCGGGGATGAGCTGCTTGTAGTTGGGGTACACGCCCTCGATGCGGCGCGACACGTAGGTGGTGTTGCCGGCCTCGAAGACGACCTGGGTGTCGGTAGCCCCGATCATGATGGTCGCCTGGCTGTCCATGATGTTCAGTGCGTCGTTAAAGGCGTCAGCCGGAACGTTGAGCTCAAAGGAGCCTTCGAGGGTCGAGGTCTCGACCTGTGTATCGCACACGGCCAAACGGAAGGAATCGGTCGCCACCAGGCGCACGGTGTTGTTCTCGACCTTCATGTGCACGCCACCCAGGATGGGGCGGGCCTTGTCGGTCGAGGTGACGCGCCACACGCGGCCGACCATCTCGGACAAGATATCGGTCGGCAGTTCCACGGCGCTCTCGATGGCATAGGCCGGAAACTCGGGGAAGTCATTAGCATCAAGCGTGTTCAGGCGGAAAGAGCTCTTCTCGCAACCAATCAGCACCTGGCGCTCGGACAGCTCAAAGGTGACCGGGGCATCGGGGAGGGTCTTGGTGATATTGGAGAGCATCTTACAGGGGATAACCATCTCGCCCTCTTCTTCGACATGCGCCGCGATGCGATGACGGATCGAGATGGTGTAGTTAGAGGTCTGGAATTCCAAGATGCCGTCTTGGGCCTTGACGAGCACGCCCGACAGGATGGGAAGGGTGGATGCCGAAGCGACACCCTTCATAACGACGCCGATGGCTTGTGTAAGCGAGCTCTGGCTGACGGTGAACTTCATCTTTTAATACCTTTCTATAGATATAAATATCTTAATAATAGTAATAGCACTGACGAAACTGTTGATTACTCCCAAAGACGCAGGTCAGACCCAGAAAGAGAATCGACAGCAGCCTGTGTGCAACAGGGGTGGTTTTCCACGTTCAAAACCTGCGCAAAACTTTTCATCACCGCGGGTTGGGTTTTAGACACCTTATGCCCGTGGTTTCGACAAGTTTTCAACAGGTGTCTCTATTTCCCTACGAGCGCAGTGTAATTTTATCGCGCAGCGACTTGAGGTCTTCGGTGACGGTGCGGTCTTCCTGGATCATCTTCTGGACCTTTTTGTAGCTCGTGCTGACGGTCGAGTGGTTGCGGTTGCCAAATTCGGCGCCCACCGCCGTGGTCGTCATTTCGCACATCTCGATGGCCAGGTAGATAGCGATATGGCGTGCTTTGGCGATATTGGCGTTGCGACGCGGGCCGATGAGCTCCTCGTGTGTCACGCCGTACTGCTCTTCGATGACGGACTGAACCGTCTGGACGTTGATCTTTTTGGCCGATGTGTCGAAGTACTGGCTGGCGATGGCGTCGATATCGTCAAAGGTGAGCTCTCCGCCCTCGCGCTCGCGGTCGCCCGCCTCGCCGGCGCAGCGCTCGCAAAAGCTCTCGAGTTCGCGGATGTTGGTGCCCGAGACCTCGGCCATGTGTTTAAAGTGCTCGTCGGTCAGGTGCCCGCCGTCGCCCCCATAGGCCGCCAGCAGTGAGTCGTCGCCCGCCTCGGGAGCGGCGACGATGGTGTTCTCGTAATAGCGCTGCAAGATCTTGTATTTCATCTCGTAGCTGGGCTCTGCGACCAGGCAGAGCATTCCGGCGTTGAAGCGGCTGGTCAGACGCTCGTCCATGCTCAGGTCCTTGGGGGCGCGGTCTGCCGCGATGACGACCTTCTTGTTGTTGCGGATGAACTCGTCCATGAGCTGGAAAAAGTAGTCCACACTCGCGCGCTTGCCGATGATGTTTTGGATGTCATCGATGATGAGCACGTCCACGCCGTGGTACGCCTGCATGATGGGGGCGTTGCTCTTCTTTTGACGGTCGAACTCGGTCATCAGGTCGTCCAGATATGCCTGGGAGTTGGCATACTTGACCTTTATCTCGGGCGACTTCTCGGCGAGCTCGTTTTTGATGGCGAGCAGCAGATGGGTCTTGCCCAGCCCCGATTTGCCATAGATGAACAGGGATGTGCATGTGCCGCGCTCGTCCGCGAGGGCGGCAAACTTGAGTGCCGAGCGATAGGCATGGCTGTTCTCGGGGCCGTAGACAAAGTTTTCAAAGGTAAATTTTGAGTTCGCGGCGAGCGGGGCTCCATCCGTATTCTGCTCGGCCGGCACGGTCGGTGCTGGCATGGGTGAAGCGGGGGCCGCAGCTTGCGTGGATTTAGTCGGCGCTCCGCCCTTCATCTGGTTCATCATGCGACGAAAATCGTCGGCCGAGAGCGTGTTCTTGATTGCAATGCCCGAATCCGCGCCCGCCGCTGCGTCGTGAGCGATGGGCATGTGCGTGACGGGTGCGTTCGTTGACGTCGCCGCCGCGCTCGTCAACGGTGCCATTGTTTCACGGGAAACATCGCTGTGCTGGTGCTCGATTGTCGGCACATCGCCTGCGGAGGCCGGCACCGCCGGGGAAGCAGCGGGAGCCGTGGCGGGCGCCGTGGCGGCAGCGGATTCCGTCGCGGCGCCTTGCGGTGCCACGATGTCGAGAGCAATCGGTGCAAAGGCGATTTCTTCCAGATAGGCCTCAATAGTCGGCTGATGCTTTTTGAGCTGCGCGATGGCAAAGCGCGAGGGGGCCTCGATCGTGAGCGTATCTTCGGTCAGGCTTATGGCGCGCGATTGCCCCAGCATGTTGATGAGGCGTGCATCTTGGCCGTCGCGCTGGCAAAAGGCGATGGCATCCCCCAGGATGATGCTTGCTTCCTCGTCCACTGTCTCTCCCGTTCTTTAGCTCTGAGCTCGCACGCGAGCGGCGCCGAGTTCGGTCAGATGGTATTTCTGGCCATGCTTGATGACCAAGCCGGCCTGCGCCAAGTCATTGAGCGTGCGTGACCAAGTGGGGGCCGAGTTTCCAAACGCCCTCGCAAGATCGGTTGCGCCGCACGCTTGATTTTGCGCCAGATAGCCCAGCGCGGCGTTGCCGCGATCGCTTACGAACACGTCCGGTTGTGGCTGTGCATACTGATTTACTGCATTAGGATACATCATTTGAGCTGCTGGTTGTTGAGAACTCTGCGTCGGCGGCATTTGCTGTTGAAAACTTTGAGGCCACTGTTGGTAAGGCTGCGGAGGCGTCTGCTGGACCCAGGGGTTGTACGGCTGCTGATATCCCTGCTGGTACTGCTGCGGGAACTGCTGGCCATACCCCAGTGGCGGCATCTGCTGATATGGATATCCCTGTTGGTACGGCTGATAGCCCATTTGCTGGCCACCCGGCGCCCCCGTCGCCTGCTGCATTGCTGCTGCATCCTGATCAGCCAGCGGCATGGCCTCTGGCATGTTTGGCGGCATCGACATAGATGCCGCCTGGGGTTCTTGTGTGGGAAGCATTCCGGGCTGCTGCATCTGTCCCACGGGGGGCTGCATCTGCTGCGTTGCCACGGGCTGCTGCGCAAAAGCTCCCGGCAGGGGATATGTGGGCTGCTCCGTCTCGGGCCGCACGGCAGCGCCGCGTCCGCCGGCACGCTCGATTTCCTGCACGCGTTTAGGGTTCAGGCTTACCGTAACCACGGTGCCGTTGCCCATGTTGTCCTCGATGGATACGGCACCGCCGGCGTTTTCCAAATACTCCTGCACCATGGGAAACCCTGCTCCGGTTCCACGGATATAGCGCTTCATCTTGCTGTTTGCGCTGGTAACGCCAAAGTCGAAAGCACGTTCCTTGTCGTCGATGCCGGGTCCTTGGTCAGCAAAGCGGATGGTGTCTCCGCCGTCCAGAATCGAGATGATGGGCTCGGCAAAGTGTGCGTGGATAAAGTTTTCGACAATCTCGCGGATGACCATGAGCGAGATATGGCCACCTTGTTCTTTCATGCACTGGTAGACGGTGTTGGTCGTCTCTTCCAAATACGTGCGGACATCTTGCGGATCAATGACGATCACCCGCGGTGTCGACAGCATGTCGTCATAGACGGCGATGCGCGCGGCGTACATGGCTTTTGGCGCCTGCGTGGTCGTCTGCTCGCCTTCCGCACGCTCTTCGCGCACGCCGGTGATGTGCTCGTTGTCGGGTGCCGGGTCTCCGGAATCGACCATGGTGTAAAAGTCGTCAGACATGCCGCTCGCAATCTTTCAAAAGGTTTCGAACAAATAGTAGCTCACCGTGCAACGTTTCTCATCTTTCGACAACTTTTCAAAACTTGTTGAAAACTTTGGAAAACGGGTGAAAAGTTCTCAACATTGCCAACATGACCTGTTGAAAACTCGATGAAATATCGTGAAAGGTTGCCATGAGGCGCAAATTTCGGTTGTGCTTATGGGGGAACCGTGTGAACTGCGCAACCTTTTACCTTTGATTTCTTGACATTTGAACATTGATTTCCCTACAATCTTCAAGCTCACGTGTCTATATCTGCGTCCGCGTCCCCGCGGACACTCGAAATGCAGCAGGAGGAACTTAAGATGAAGCGTACGTATCAGCCTAATAAGCGTAAGCGTGCCAAGACCCATGGCTTCCGTGCCCGTATGGCCACTAAGGGTGGTCGTGCCGTGCTCGCCCGTCGTCGCGCCAAGGGCCGCAAGCGTCTCACTGTCTAGCAGCGATACACACATCTCGCATGAAGACTATTAAGTCTCGGCAAGATTTCGAGCATGTGTTCAGTCAGGGGCGTCGTTTCAATCACCCTCTGATTCGAATGACCATATGTGAATCGGTTGGCGAAGGCGACTCCGGAAGGGTCGCCTTCGTTGGTGCTAAGCGACTCGGTTGTGCCGTCGTGCGCAACCGATCTAAGCGTGTGATGCGCGAGGCCGCCCGCAGCTGCGGATTTCCCGTTGCGGGTTATGACATCATCTTGTTTGCAACTCCCAAGACGAGGGTTTCCTCGCCGCAGGAGATGGACAAGGCGTTGCGTTCGCTTATGAAGCGCGCCGGCGTTGCCGGGGAGGAGCGATGAGCAATCACGTTTTGCGACGTGTTGCCATCGCTCCTATTCGCATATATCAACAGGTTATTTCGCCCTTATTGCCTGACGCCTGCATTTATTACCCAACGTGCTCGCAATACGCCATCCAGGCGATTGAGAAGCACGGTGTTTTGAGAGGCTGCTGGCTTGCCGTGAGGCGCATCGCTCGCTGCAATCCCCTGCACGTCGGCGGTTATGACCCTGTGCCCTAGCGGGCACTCGCTATCGGAGGAAAACTTACATGTGGGATTGGATCGTTAACATCCTTTTCGAGCTGCTCAAGCTCATCCAGACCTTTGCGGTCGACTGGGGCCTGTCCATCATCATCCTGGTGGTCATCATCCGTCTGCTGCTGACGCCGCTTATGCTCAAGTCGACCAAGTCGACGGCTCGCATGCAGGTGCTGCAGCCCAAGATGCTCGAGATCCAGGAGCGCTATGCCGACGATCCCCAGCGTCAGGCCGAGGAGATGCAGAAGTTCTACAGCGAGAACAAGTTCAACCCCATGGCTGGCTGTCTGCCGCTGCTGATTCAGATGCCTATCCTGTTCGCCCTGTTTACATTGCTGCGCAACCTGCCGCAGTACTTTAACGACGGCACGTTCTCGTTCTTCAACATCCTGCCCGACCTGACCACCACGCCGAGCGCTTCCTTTGCCGATGGCTTTATGGTTGCACTGCCTGCGCTGGTTTGCCTGATCCTGTTTGCCGTCCTGACCCTGATTCCGCAGCTCTATATGTCGCGCAACCAGACCGGCCAGCAGGCTCAGAGCATGCGTATGATGGCCGTTGTCATGACGGTCATGATGCTTTGGATGGGCTGGAGCCTTCCCGTTGGTGTTCTGCTGTACTACGACGTCTCGTCTGCTTGGCAGGTTATCCAGCAGATTTTTGTGACGCAGAAGGTCATCGACAAGGCGAAGGCCGATGAGGAGGAGCGTCTTAAGAACGCTCCGCTGCAGGTTGAGGTCACTCGTCGCGAGAAGAAGCCGCGCCCGCACAAGAAGAAGTAGTGGGATATCAATCTTATTTAGGTACCTAACTTTTGGAGTACGTTATGTCTGAAGAGATCATCGAGGATATGCTTGAGGAGGTTGCCCCGCAGGTCGCGGGCGATTATCCCGAGATTGCACAGCGCTACAAGGCTGGTGAAGAGCTGACCGATGAGGAGCTCGACACCATTGCCGATGTTGCGATTTCCATCCTGCGTTCCATCCTTTCGCACTTCGATGCCGCCAACTCTCCTATCGATGAGTATGAGGGCGACGAGGGTGAGCTGATTTTGGATGTAACGGCTCCCGACCTTGCTGTTCTCATTGGCCGTCATGGTCGCACTCTTGATGCTCTTCAGGTTATGTTCTCTTTGCTGGTGAGCCGCAAGCTTGGCTTTAGGTATCCGGTTGTAGTGGACGTCGAGGGATACAAGAGTCGCCGTCAGGATAAGGTCGCCTCCATGGCTCAGTCTGCTGCCGAGCGTGCCATCCGCACTCATAAGAGTGTTTCGCTTCCGCCCATGAATGCCTACGAGCGCCGACTGGTTCACATTGCACTTCGTGGCAACGATGCAGTCGATACTCATTCTGAGGGTTCTGACCCTGATCGCCATGTGGTGATTGTTGCTCGATAATCTACTCGAGCTTATGCTAGGGGGACGTGGTTTCCACGTCCCCTTTTTTTGTCAAAAGTTCTCGATACGCTGATTTTTGTCAGAAAGGAGCTTCTGTTGTTTGTACTTACCGATCAGCAGGCTGACGAGATGTTGAGTCGCCTAACTTCCTATTGCAAAGAATATTCCTTGAGCGTAACTGATATTGAGCTGAGGAAATGTATCCAGCATTTGGATTTGGTTCTAGAAACAAATAAGACAACCAATCTCACCCGTATTCTTAACGTAGAAGATGCTGCCGTACTTCATATCCTCGACTCACTTGTTTTGCTCCCCTATATCAATAAGGCTCCTGAGGGAGCTTTGCTCGATATGGGAACAGGTGCGGGCTTCCCTGGTATTCCATTAACCATAACCACGCATCGTAAAGCTACTTATATTGACTCTGTTGGCAAGAAGGTTGATGCGGTTAATTCCTTTGTCCATGCTCTTGGATTGAAACATGCTCATGCGGTTCATGATCGTCTTGAAGAATATGCTCGAAGCCATAAGAAGCAGTTCTCCGTTGTAACCGCCCGCGCACTGGCCCCTCTACCGATTCTTGTTGAGTATGCGGCTCCGTACCTGAAGGATGGAGGGCTATTTGTTATCACCAAGGGCAATCCTTCGGATGAGGAGCTTGCTTCCGGCATGTCAGCAGCTAAGATTTGCGGCTTCACTTTGCTTCTGAATGACGCAATTGATTTGCCTGAAGGCTTGGGTCACAGGGAGTTCATTGTTCTTAAGAAGAGTCATTCAGCATCCGTTTCATTGCCTCGTGCAAATGGCATGGCAAAGAAGAATTCGCTTGCCTAGATGTTTCACGTGAAACATAATGGATACTAACAGCTTGCAGTGTTTCACGTGAAACATAGCAGTTGCTATCGATTCGGAATGTTTCACGTGAAACATCCTCCGTTTGACAGCTTTAATACACACCAGGAGGGACCGTGGGATTTCGCGACGTTAAGCGTTTTAAGAGCGCAAAAGACACGCGTATCATTGCAATCATCAATCAAAAAGGCGGCGTCGGTAAGTCAACGACGGCTGTAAACCTTGCAGCAGCACTGGGTGAGCAGGGTCGTAAGACACTGATTGTCGATTTTGATCCGCAAGGAAACAGCACTAGCGGATTTGGAATTGAAAAAGAAGACCTTGATCACTGCATCTATGATGCATTGTTGAATGATGTGCCGGCAGAATTGCTTGTTCTTGATACAAATTGCAAAAAGGTATTCGTAATTCCGGCTACAATTCAGCTTGCAGGCGCAGAAATTGAACTCGTAAGCGCAATTGCTCGTGAAACCCGTCTCAAAGATTTGCTTGAGCCGATTCAGGACGAGTTCGATTTTATTTTCATTGACTGTCCCCCTTCGCTCGGCCTGCTTACTATCAACGCCTTGACCGCAGCAGACAGCGTTTTGATTCCGATCCAATGCGAGTATTATGCACTTGAAGGCGTTACGAAGCTGCTTGAGTCAATGAAGATGGTCAAATCACGTCTGAACAAGGGCTTAGACACCTATGGTGTGCTTATGACCATGTATGACTCGCGTACTTCTCTATCGAATCAGGTTGTTGAGGAGGTTCAATCGTACTTTGGTGATAAGGCGTTTAAGACGCTGATCCCCCGTACGGTTAAAATCTCCGAAGCTCCGTCTTTTGGAGAACCGGTAATTACCTATGCACCTCAAAATAAGGGTGCAAAAGCGTATATGAACCTTGCAAAAGAGGTGATCAAGCGTGCCTAGTGTAAAGAAACGTGGCGGATTAGGACGTGGACTCAATGCTTTGGTCTCAGAGGCCGAGTATGAGACTGGTGGTTCGGCTGCATCGGCTTCGAATGCTGCGTCTGAAACAAAATTACCTATTGAGGATATCGTTCCCAACCCAAATCAGCCCCGAATTCACTTTAACGAAACTGAACTTCGCGAGTTGAGCGAGTCAATTCAAGAACATGGCGTTTTGCAGCCGCTTTTGGTTCGCAAGCATGGAAACGGCTATGAGATCATCGCTGGTGAACGTCGTTACCAGGCGTCAAAACTTGCTGGTCTTGAGGAACTGCCAGTCATCATTAAGGATGTTAATGATGAAGAGATGCTAGCTCTTGCTCTTATCGAAAACCTTCAGCGTTCTGATCTAAATCCTGTCGAAGAGGCTAAGGGCTACCGCCAGCTTATCGATGCCAGCGGTATGACCCAGGAAGCATTGTCGAAGGCTGTAAGCAAGTCGCGCTCTGCAATTACAAACTCGCTGCGCCTTCTTGATCTTCCCGAAGTTGTTCAGCAGATGATTTTTGAGGGCAAACTTACTGCTGGTCATGCACGTGCGATTCTAGCAGTTCCCTATGAGGATGCTCGAATTCGACTTGCTGAGAAGGTTGTTGCAGAGGGCCTTTCCGTAAGAGCGACAGAAAATCTTGCTCCGTTGTTTTCTGCCGGAGAGACACATAAGACTCCGAGGCCTGCAACGCCTCAGTCTTTTAAAAAGGCTGCCCGCGTGCTTCGTCAGGTTTTTAATACCAACGTGCGTGTGAAGAGCTCGCGTGGAAAGAATAAGATTGAGATTGAGTTTAAAGACGAGGAAGAGCTCTCTCGTATTCTTGGCGAAATGATTCAGTTTGATCAAGGAGGCCAAGATGAGGAATAGGATTTTTACTGTGATTGCATTGGCGACGACTGTCGCTGCTGGTGCCTTTGCTGGCTATAAGATCGCGACAGACGATGAACTTCGAGGTCGTTTGCTTCGTAGTGCGCAAGATATTGTCGATACATCCAAGAAGAAAATGGATGTTATGACAGAAGATGTTGCCATGCGCACCGCTCAGGTAACGAAGAATCCCAAGATTAATCAAGGTTGGGTTAGCAACCAATGGGAAAATGTAGGTTATTAGGTACCTAACAATTACTTAGCATATTATGAGGGGTCCTTGTCTAATTCACGAGGCAAGGAGCCCTTATTTTGACCGTAAAAAATGGGACAGGTAGCAGCTGATTCAAAATTAAGCTCAATAAATGAAACGGCCACGGTTGCATATCCTGCAACCGTGGCCGTTCAATGTTTCACATGAAACGTTTTGGGGTGCGACTCCCCTATGCGTTCTTCTGAACTTTGAAGCGCTGCTTCAGCTGTCCGCAGGCGGCGTCAATATCGTTACCACGGGAGTTACGAATCGTGGTCTCGATGCCACGGGACTCAAGACGACGCTGAAGATCCTCAACCTTATGAATCGGCGACGGCTTGAGCGGGCTACCCTCAATGTCGTTAAGCTGAATAAGGTTAACGTGGCACAGCGTTCCCTCGCAGAAGTCGCAGAGCGCCTGCATCTCGGGATTCGTATCGTTGACGCCTTCGATCATGGCATACTCATAGGTCGGGCGGCGGACAGTCTTCTCGGTGTAGAGCTGAAGCGCCTCGTGAAGGCGAAGCAGTGTGTACTTCTTAACACCGGGCATGAGCTTGTTGCGCGTCGACTGGATGGCGGAATGCAGGGAAACGGCAAGCGTGAACTGCTCGGGGATATCGGCAAATTTGCGAATACCGGGAATAACGCCGCTGGTAGAGACGGTGAGGTGACGAGCGCCGATACCGATGCCATCGGGGTCGTTGAGGATTCGCAGCGCCTTGAGAACCTCGTCGTAGTTGGCAAACGGCTCGCCCTGGCCCATGAAGACGACGCTCGTGGCACGCTCGCCAAAGTCGTTGGATACATGAAGTACCTGGTCGACGATCTCTTGAGCGGTCAGAGAGCGCTTGAGGCCGTTGAGACCGGTAGCGCAAAAGGCGCAGCCCATGCCACAGCCAGCCTGGGTGGAAACGCAGACGGAAAGCTTGTTACGACGGGGCATACCGACAGTCTCGACGGAAACGCCGTCGTGGTACTCGAGCAGATACTTGCGAGAGCCATCTTTGGAAACCTGCTTGGTTAGTTCAGTCGGCGTGTCAAAGGTAAAAGCCTCTTTAAGCTGCTCGCGGAAAGCCTTGGGAAGGTTGGTCATATCGTCAAACGAACAAACGTTCTTCTCGAAGACCCATTCGATGAGCTGCTTCGCGCGGAAGGTGGGCTGGCCAAGTTCGGCCACAAGGTCGCGAATATCGTTTTGGCTCAAGTCGCGAATGTCCTGAGATTTAGTCCTGGGATTCATGGAAGCCTTTCGATTTTGGGGAAACGTAGAGGGTATCGCTACAATATGGTATCAGCTGCAGAAATTATAGAGGAGGAGTCTGCCCATGCCGGGTAAAAGCCTAGAGAACATGCACGTAGCGGTCTTGGCGGGCGGTCATTCCGCTGAGCGCGAGATCTCGCTCAATTCGGGAAAGAACGTCGTGGTTGCCTTGAAGGAGGCCGGCTACACTTCGGTGGAGCTGCTCGACACGGCTACCGATGATTTTATGGTAACCATGGCGACCGGCGGCTTTGACGTGGCGTTTATCGCCATGCACGGTGCCGGCGGCGAGGATGGCGCCATGCAGGGCGCCATGGAGACCCTGGGTATCCCCTACACGGCCTCGGGTGTGCTTGCCAGCGCCTGCGGTGCCGACAAGGAGGTCTCTAAGCTCCTGTACGCCAAGGCGGGCATTCCTGTTGCCCCCGGCCTTGCGCTCGAGGTGGGCGATGAAGTCGATATCGATCATATCGTCGAGGTTTGTGGCGAGCGCTGCTTTGTGAAGCCGGCCGTCAACGGTTCCAGCTATGGCATTTCCCTGGTCCATGAGCCCTCCGAGCTGCCCGCGGCAATCGCCAAGGCGTTTGAGTACGGCGACAAAGTGCTGGTCGAGAAGTGCATCGAGGGTACCGAGATCACCGTCGGTGTATACGGTGAAGATGACGTGCGCGCCCTGCCGATTGTCGAGATTCGTAAGCCCGAGGACTGCGAGTTCTACGATCTGGACGTGAAATATGTCGACCCTACGGACATCCATCGCATTCCGGCGCAGATTTCACCCGAGAACTACGCTCGTGCCCAGGAGCTTGCCTGTGCCGCTCACAAGGCGCTCGGTTGCCTGGGCATCTCGCGCAGCGATTTTATCGTGAGCGAGGACGGCCCCGTTATCCTCGAGACCAATACCATTCCCGGCATGACCGATACGTCGCTGTATCCGGATGAGATCCGCCACACCGACGACATGACGTTCCCGCAGGTCTGTGACAGCCTGATCCGTATGGGCCTTCGTCGAGCGGGCATTGCATGCTAATCGAGGACGCGGTTTCGTCAGGAACGCCGCAGTTTGTCATCGACTCCTATGCCACGCTTGCCGAACGCGCCAAAACGCAGTCCTTCGGCCTTATCGAGGAAGATGTGATCGTCCTCGATACCGAGACCACAGGTCTTTCGGTGCAGGACAACGAGCTGATCGAGATCTCGGCGGCCCGTCTTTCGGGCCGCGAGATCGTCGACCGCTTCGATACCTTCGTGCATCCCAAGCAGCTGATTCCCGCCGAGATTACCGAGCTCACGAGCATTACAAATGCCGATGTGGCAGATGCCCCGTCGGCCGTTGAGGCCGTCGCCGCTCTCGCCGATTTTGTCGGTGGTTGCCCGGTAATCGCACATAACGCCACGTTCGACCGCTCGTTTATCGAGTCGGTCAAAGGCGGCGTCAACGTGAGCGATATTTGGATCGATTCGCTGGCGCTGTCGCGCATCGCGCTTCCGCGCCTGGCCTCGCACAAGCTGTCTTTTATGGCCGATCTGTTTGGCTGTGACTCGGTATCACACCGTGCCAATGCCGACGTCGATGCCCTGTGTGGCGTATGGCGCGTGTTGCTCGTGGCACTCACCGACTTGCCCCAGGGCCTCATGGCGCGCCTAGCCGACATGCATCCGGACGTGCCTTGGTCCTATCGTCCAATCTTCTCATTCTTGGCGGGGCAGAACCCTGGTTCTATCTTCTCTCTCAGCGCCGCTCGTGCTGACGTTCTCAAGGCCGATCGCGCCGACGATCGGGTGGACGCCGACGAACTGCCGGTACTCAAGATGCCGAGTCGTGAGGAGATTGAGGCAGACTATGCGCCAGGTGGCCTGGTCAATCGCATGTATCCCACCTACGAGCCGCGTGATGAGCAGATCGCGATGGCGCTCGAGGTCCGCGATGCGCTGGTCACGGGCACTCATCGTGTAATTGAGGCGGGCACGGGCGTCGGCAAATCGATGGCCTATCTGGTGCCTTTTGCCGAGGCAGCACGCCGTAACAACATCACGGTTGGTATTGCGACCAAATCGAACAATCTTGCCGACCAGCTCATGTACCATGAGCTGCCAAAACTTGCCGAGCAACTGGACGGTGGTCTGTCATTTTGCGCTCTCAAGGGCTATGACCACTATCCGTGCCTGCGCAAGCTTGAGCGCATGAGCCGCGGCCAGGTCGAGATTACCACCAAGCGCGATCCGGCGGACACGCTCACGGCGGTCGCGGTCATTATGGCGTACGTCTGCCAATCAGCCGATGGCGACCTCGACTCGCTCGGCATTCGGTGGCGCAGTGTCAACCGCCCCGACTTTACGACGGCCTCGCGCGAGTGTGCTCGTCGCCTCTGCCCGTTTTTCCCTGATAAATGTTTGGTCCACGGCGCTCGCCGTCGTGCGGCGCATGCCGACGTGGTGGTCACCAACCATTCACTGCTGTTCCGCAATGTTGCGGCCGAGGGCAAGATTTTACCTCCGATTCGTCATTGGGTAATCGACGAGGCCCATTCCATCGAGCGCGAGGCGCGCCGTCAGTGGGCGCGCGTGGTGTCGGCGGACGAATCACGCGTTCTGTTTGAGCGCCTGGGCGGCTCGACCACCGGCGCGCTAAGCCAGGTCTCCCGTGATTTGGCAACCTCCGAGGGCTCTACGCTCTATTTGGGCCTTACTGCCAAGGCGACGTCGACGGTTGCGCGCGCGAGCATGGCAATCGCCGACGTGTTCGATGGCGTTCGCGAGCTCGGCCGCCGTGCCCGTGGGGGTTATGACAATGCCAATCTATGGATTGGCCCCGAGCTGCGCGAATCTGACGACTGGCATGATTTCTTACAGTCGGCCTACACTGCCATCGACGCATTGGAACAAGCTGACAAGAGCGTCGACGCGCTGGTGCAAGCCGTCGCCGCCGACAAGCCCGAGGTTGTTGTCGACCTGGGTGATATCTCGCGCCGCCTGCACGAGCTGGCTGAGAACCTCAAACTCATCATTGATGGCACCGATGAACACTACGTGTATTCACTGCAGGTCAATCGCAGGTTGCGTGCCGGCGGAGAGTCAATGACCGCAGAGCGCATCGACATTGGCGAGGCCTTGGCAACCGAGTGGCTGCCCGAGGTTCACACGGCTATCTTTGCCTCGGCGACCATGACGGTGTCCAAAAGCTTTGAACACTTTAACCACGCAGTCGGCCTCGATCGCATCGGTGCTTCAACATCCTCATCGTTGCACTTGGACTCGAGCTACGACTTCGATTCGAACATGGCTGTAGTCGTTGCGGGCGATATCCCCGATCCGCGCGATCGTGAGAGCTATCTTACGGCGCTCGAGCGCGTGCTGGTCGACGCCCATCTTGCCATGGGCGGATCGGTGCTCACACTGTTTACCAATCGGCGCGACATGGAAGACCTGTACGCCCGCGTTGAGCCCAAGATGGCCCGTGCGGGTCTGGAGCTCAACTGCCAGCAGCGCAACTCATCTCCTCGTCGCCTGCGCGACCGGTTTATCAACGAGCCGACCTCGTCGCTTTTTGCTCTTAAGGCCTTCTGGGAGGGGTTCGACGCCAGCGGCGAGACGCTGCGCTGCGTCATCATTCCCAAGCTGCCGTTCTCGAGTCCCACGGACCCGCTCTCGTGCGAGCGCAACCTGCGCGAAGACCGCGCTTGGGCGCGCTATTCGCTGCCCGAGGCGGTGCTCGAGGTCAAGCAGGCGGCCGGCCGCCTTATCCGCTCGTCGACCGATTGCGGCGTGCTGATTCTGGCCGACCCGCGCCTGGTGACGAAGGGCTACGGAAAGAAGTTCTTAACGTCGCTGCCCACGAGCTCCTACCAGCGCATCGAATCGGCGCAGATCGGGCACTATCTGCAACTGTGGCGCGCACGCCACGAGCGGCGGCGCTAAAGCGGACAGACGAGGGTTTTTGCCATATCGCACAGGCGCTTTGACAGGGCGGGGTCATCCAAGATGCGGATGGCTCCGCCCGCTGCGATTACCTGGCTCAGTAGCCAACGCTCGGAGCCGTAATGCACGGTTACCGTTGCCATGTCTGCCCCGCCGCGCTCGATTAGGGTGATGCCGGCCCAGTCCAGATGCTCCGCCATATCGAATGGCATCAAGAGCTTTGCGCTGCGCTGCGTCCGGGCAAGGGAATCGTGGAGGGATGCGACGTCCGGTGTGTGAGGCACGACGGAGTCTTCCGTCAAGGCGAGTCCCTCGATTTTATCCATGCGATAGGTGCGCTGCTCATCGACCGCGATGTCCCAGGCAATCAGGTATGTTTGGTCGCCGTTTGCCGTAATGCGCAAGGGGTCGACCAGACGCTCACGTGGCCGTGCATCGTCCATCGAGCGATACGAGATGCGGCAGCGAACACCGTCCTGAATGGCGCAGCTCAGCTGCTGCCAGTGCGACCCGTGGTTGACGGTGTCAAAGACGCGCTGGTTATAGCCGAGCTCTTCGGGTAGAAGGGCATGTCGAATCCGAGCTGCCGTATGCGGCTCGATCCCCAACGATTCAAGTTCATGGTTGAGCACAGCGCCCTCGGCGGCACTCAAGCGCAGCGGTAGCACACGCCCGGCGTCACCGGTGAGGACCACACGCTCGCCGCGGCATTCGCAGATGATGCGCGCGCCCGATTCTCGGTCCGCGAGCGTCGAGACGATCTCGAGAATCTCGTCGAGCGATACCCCCGTGATGTCAAAGCGACTGCAAATCTCGGTCCGTGTCATGCCGCTCTCGCCGGCGGCGTAGAGGGCCTCCATGATGTCGATGGCGCGCGAGAGTCTCTGCTCGCTGGTGAGTTTACGCACGGGCATACTCGTGCACCGTCCTTTCAATGAGGTGGTTCCACGCCTGTTTGAGCGATTTGGGGGCCACGGGCCTCATGCCGTCCATGGCGTGGGCCATGCAAAATGAGGCGCCGGCTTCAAGATCGCGCACGTCAACGGTCCAGGTCCATCCCACATCGGTGTGTACGAGCTCACCTCGCCCACGCGTGAGACCGTTGATCATATCGATCTGCGTCTGAGGGGCGAATGAGAACGTGGCTGCAACGGGCGGTCGGTCGGCAAAATCGAATTCAAAGAACAGGTAGTCGCTGAGGTTGAAGTCCGCGGGGATGACGTAGGCCTTCGAAGGACGCCAAGCGCGAACGATACGGTCGCAGCGGAATGTCCTGATGTCGTCGGTGACGTTGTCGAGGCCGCAGAAGTAAGCCACGCCCTCGCGCTCGAACATGCCGTAGACGTAGACGGTACGTTCTCTCTGCTCGCCGCGTCCGTTCTGATATAAAAATCGCAGCGCGCATCGCTCGGCAAAGGCGCTCCAAACCGCATCGACGGTGGGAGAGCGGCTGATCGGCGCCTCGTCTACCGTCGTCCTGCCGGTGAGATAGGCAATCTTGGAGCGAATATCGGCAAGCGGTGCGGCAAAAGTGGATGAGCCGGCCGCTAGTGTCTGGTCGATGGCGTTGAGCAGGATATCGGCGTCGTCTGCGGTAATGAGGCCGCCTGCCGCAAACGTGTGCTCGCGGTCGATTGTCCACGAGCTTTCCTCGGTCTCCTGCGCGCCGGTGGGGCGAACCTCCTTGATTAAGATGCCGCGTTCGAGCAGCTTGTCACGATCGCGTCGAAACTTGCGCTTATCCGAGTCGATATTGCCCGAGCCATATCCCAGGTCAGAATCCAAGACGATCTGCTCGGTCGTCAGCGGTTCGGGGGAGCTATTGAGCACAAAGAAAAGATTGAGGATGCGCTGAGCCGTTTTATCGAAACTGGGCTCCGAATTTCCCTTTTTAATTGTCTCGGTCGTGTCGCTTGCCGTCATAGAGTCCTCGCATGAGAAGGTGGTTTGCTGCCATGATTTTAGTCCGATATGGAGATTAGGCTATATCCTTGTCCGCTCGGGGCGTTAAGATGGCCCGAATTCGGTCGTTTGCGCTCGCTCGGGGTATACTTTCGACTATATACGGTTCTAATGTGCATGCATTGGGCCTATTTGTCGGATTATGGATGTGGAGCGCACATGGCGAACACCCAGAACTATATTAACCACCTGCTGCAGAACACCGGCATTACGCCGGCATGCAGCGAAGAAGAGCGCTTGGCTGCCGAAGATATCGCTCAGATCTTCCGCAACCACGGCTTTGACCCCGAGGTTCAGGAGTTCAATGCCCCGGCGCCCAGTAGGTTGGCATTTGCCGTTACCGGTATTCTTGCGTTTGCCGGCGCCCTGCTGATGGGCATCGGCGGCGGTATCGGCTTGGTCGGCACCTTGCTGGCCATTGTCGGCGCCGTTCTTTACGTGCTCGAGCGCACGGGCCACCCCGTGGTTTCGCGCCTGGGCAAGACGGGCGTGAGCCAAAATGTCATCGCCTACCACAAGGCCTCGGGCCCGCTCGCGTCCCCGCGTAACCGCCCGGTGGTCGTTGTCGCACACTACGACTCTCCCCGTGCTGAGCTGCTCGCCCGCGAGCCTTATGCTTCGTATCGTGCGCTCATCGCCAAGCTGTTGCCCGTTGCCACGGTTGCCCCCGCTGCCGTTGCCATCCTGCGTATTCTGCCGCTCCCCGGCGCGCTCAAGGTTCTGCTGTGGATTGTCGCGATCCTCGCTTCCCTCGTTGCACTTGCCAACGCGGCAAACATCATCTCTAACCGCCACATTCTTCCCTATACGTCTGGCGCGGTGTGCAACAAGTCTTCTGTCGCCGCTATGCTCGGCGTTATGGACAACGTTGCTCCCTTCCAGGGCGAAAACGAGTTTCCCGACGATGTTCCGTTCGATACCTATTTTGGGGAGCAGAAGCGTCGTGCCGAGGAAATGGCGCGCGCAGCGGCGGAATATGCCGCGGCCCAGCAGCAAAACGACTACGGCAACACCATCGAGTATGAAGAGCCTACCTACGCCGAGGACGAATTCGGTCAGCCGATTGCTCCCGACGCTCAGACCGAGCCCGAACAGGGTGAGGCTTTCGACGAGCAAATCGAGGGCTTTGAGGGTGCGTCTGCCGACGAGACGCTGATCGGCGCTATCGTGCCCGAGGATCAGAATCAGGCTGCCCAAGCCGAAGAGTTCAATGACGAGGTCCCCGCTGCCGAGCCGGCGGAGGAGTCTGCCGAGCCCGAGCCCAAGCTCTATCGCAACGCCGCCGGCAACATCCGCTTTGGTTCGGATGCCATCCGTGCGCTCGGAATGCTTCCCGAGTCCTGCACGCTCGATTACGAGGAGGGCGAGGAGCCAACGTTTGAGCCCGAGCCTGCCCCCGTCGTGGCTGCGCCTGCGCCCGTTGTCGCTGCGGATGATGAGTCTGCCGCGGTTACCGCTGCCGTTGCCGATCCCGAGGCGGTGTCCGCGTTCGATCCCGCGGCAGGACTGGACATTTTGGCTCCCGCCGCACCGGCGCAAGACGTTGCGGACGAGTCTGACGACGATTACGTTGAACAACCGAGGCGCGTGTCTTACGAGAGCGATACTGATTTCTCGGCCGAGATTCCCGCGGCAACGCCGCATGCCGACATTGCATCCGCGTTCTCGTCGATTGGCGCCAGCGCTTCCAACTTCTTTAAGGGTGCGTTTGCAAAGGGCAAGAAATTTGTCGACGATTTCGAGGGGAAGCGCGCTGCCGCACGCGAGGCTGCCGAGCAGGAGGCTATCGCTCAGCAGCAGGCAGCCGAGGCGGCACGTGAGCTCGCGGCGCAAGAGTTCGAGCAGAACGAGGCTATGCAGTCCGCGCCCGTCGAAGCCGCCGAAGCTACAACGTCCTTTGAGTCCCAGCAACCGGCGTCCGCGGATGTTGTTGAAGCGACGACGTCTTTCGAGGCTCAGCAGCACGTCGATAGCACCATGTCGTTTGATGCCGCGCAGTTCGATTCCACGATAACGTTTGAAAAACAGGGCACCGCGATTGCCGAGCCCCTTCCTGTTTCCGATGAGCAGGGCGACGCGGCAGACGATGACGAGCCTGTTGATGCTGCCGAAATCCAAGATGCCGCCGAGGACGAGCCCGTCGAGGCCAACTCTGACGAAGAGCAATACGCGGCAGCCGAGCAAGATGATTCGACCGAGGTCGAGCAGGAGGAAGTGCCTGCGGTTTCCGAGACTCCCGAGACGGATGAGTCGAGGCCTTATTCCACGCAGATTTTCACCATGCCGACCCCGAGTGGTTCCGGTGCCACGGTTGCCAATGTCGCTCCCACCCAGGACGAAACGGTCGATTCCCTTATGGCCCAGATTTCCTCCCAGGCATCGCCGCGCCCGCAGATGAATGTTCCCGATCCGGCGTCGGCACCGTCGCCTGCACCTTCCTCGTCTCCGCTGGCTTCGGTCCCCGATCCGTCGCTGCCGTCTATGAAGCAGGCAAACGTTGCGTCTCGCACGTCGCTGTTCGACCTTCCCGACCCCTCCGCACAGGTCAACGATCCCTTTGCTACCGCCCAAGGCCCCGAACCCACATCGGCACCCGTTGCGCCTCCTATGCCCGTTGCGTCGGGCGCACAGCCGATCGAGACCATTTCGGCTCCCGCCCCGGCGGCACCCAAGTCTAGTAAGCGCGGCCTGGGTGGTCTGTTCGGCCGTAAAAAGAAAAACGAGCAGGACAGCATGAGTGACTGGCTGGGCGTCGAAGACGATTACGATGCCAAGAAGTCCGGTCGCGGTATCGGTTCGTGGGATAACTTCGAGGACGATAACGATGGCTGGAAGGGTGGCGCTACGTCTTCCGATGGCGCTTCTTCCGAAGATATGCTCTCGGCTGTCGCCTCTATGGGCGATGATGAGCTGCTCGGTCACGATATCTGGTTTGTGGCAACGGGCGCCTCGGATTGTGATGGCGCTGGCATGAAGGCCTTCTTGGCTTCGCATCGCGATAAGCTCCGCGGCGTATTCTTTATCAATCTTGAATCCGTCGGCGCCGGTAGGCTTTCGGTGGTGACGGTCGAGGGCGAACAACAACTGCTCAAGGGCGATCGCCGCATCATGAACCTGGTCAGCAAGGTCTGCAAGTCGTTCCATGTCGATTGTGGCGCGCTCGAGATGCCCTATGCCAAGACCGATGCCTATGCTGCGCTCGAGGCGAGCCGCCGAGCCCTTACCATCGCCGGCGTGGACGGCACGCGTCTGGCTTGCGCTCGTACCGAGGACGACCTGCCCCACAATGTCAACCCGACGAACATTGCTACGGTATCCGAGGTCGTGACCGAGGTTATCCGCCGTTCGTAGACGGAGCTCTAAGGAGTCAACGTGTTTTCGTATATTAAGCGCCATTGGCCTGTCTACGTGATTTTGACCTTGATTGCCATTGCGTTAGGATTTGGGGCTGCCTACATCGTGGGCGCAAAGGGCTCGACCCCCGCCTCCGCAATCAGCGAAGAGGTGGAGCAAGAACAGAGTACGGGTGCCGATGGGATTCCTGAGTCCGAGCAGGCAATCGTTGATGGTGGATCTTCGTCTGCAGAGTAGATGCGGCGATTTAAATGATTGAAAGCGGGCGAGCCAGGGGACTGGCTCGCCCGCTTTTTCATCGCGCTAGCGCTTCTTTGGGATCGACCTAAGGCGAGCGAACCATAGGGCTGCGGCACCCGAGGTCAGGAGCGCGGTGATGCAAGCGGCGATGGGAACTGATCCTGTTGCCGGTAGGTCCTGCGGTAGGGTACAGCGTTGAATGACGCTGTCCTCGTCATGTGACTCAAGTTTATCGCCGCCACCGTTGCGGCAAAGATCGACGCGCGCGCTGTTGGTGAGTGCGGTTTGGGGCGTATAAGCCGACGTTGCCTGCATGTGTACGACTGCGCCCCGAGCGTCTGTGCCAAGGATTGCTTTGGCATCGTCAAGGTCGTCGTGCTCATCTTTGAGATCATCGCGGGTCCAAGAATCCGCATCGCTTCGAGTCGTAAAGTCGGCGGCTACCGCACCGTATTCAATTCGAATGCCTGTTACGACGGTATTGGGTGTAAGGTCGAGCTCTTCCGCCTCGAGTGTGGTGGATTCCGTGGTCGAGACATCCGCCTTCCAGAGGCGCCAGCCGTCGTAATCGACGAGGCGACAGTCCTCACCAAGGCTCTCTTTTACTTCGTCGGACTCAAGCCAAGGATTTTCGTGCCCATCGTCAAGTGTCGCGTTTGCCGGCTCACCGACGTCTGTCGAGTCCAACGGCGTCGTGCGATACCATACGTTGCACAGACCGTTGAGGTCGCCGATGGCGACGGGGGTTTCGATTGAGATGAATCTCGCTGTGCCGTCTTTGGCGCACTCAAGATCATCGGTAATCGTAAACTCATCAACCCAAGTAGCGGAATCGTTTCGAGCATCGATGGTATAGGAGAAAAGCCCATCACTATTGGTTTGCGTCGTGGCGCGGTTTTTACCATCGCCGTTAGCCAACAGGCCCTTTTCGATAGGTTGGACAAGTTCCTGACGCTTGTCGACCTGTCCCTTGATCTCGATGGGCGCATCCTTCATCGCGATGGTTTGGACTTCTCCCGTATCCTTTATTTCAAACGTTATTTCCTCGGCAAGGTCATAGGTCCGCGGAGACATCATTTCGCGCAACGAGTAGGTGCCGGGTGCAAGATGTTCGACGCGGTGTGGCTTGTCGGATGAGGTCCAGGAGTCTATTTCGGTTTTATCGGGACCATATAAGGTGAGTTGTGCGCCTTCCACTTCCTGCTCACCGCTTGCATCGACCTTGGAGATATCAACCTTGGTGTAATCGTCGGATACGTTAAGCCGTGCTTCTACAACGGGTGTTTTCTGGTCGGCATAAGTAAGGTCGACAATATGGGTTGTCCGATCGAGCAAGAAGCCTGCCGGCGCTTGAGTCTCGACAACCTCGTAGCGTGCGGTGCCAAGTCCCAGCGGGAGGTTGTCCGCGCGTGCTTCTCCAGTTTCATCCGTCGTGACGGTCGCGACAGTCTCACCGTCGAGCGCGGCAATGCTACCGTCGGGGCGCACGATATCACCCGAGGCACGGATCTCAAAGACGGCGCCCGCGAGGCTGCTGCCGTCTATGGCATCGGTTTTAACGATCCTGATGTTTCCGGTCGCGGCGTGGTCATAATACGAGGCGACTGCAACGGGCGTTAGGTTCATGTCGGCGGGTATGTTTACCTCGATCTCTTCGCCGACAAGATAGGGCTCTTTGGCCGAGGTTTCGCGTACATAATAGGTGCCCGGCACGAGCGATTCGGGCAGTGTGACGGTCCCGGTCGCGTCAGTCGTAAAGGTGTCCATTACGTCATGTGCTGGATACCAGCAAGTTTGTGAGACAGGTTCGTGATTGCTGTCGAGGAGTTGGAAGGTGAATCCGGCTAGGGGAACAGAAGCGCCTGTTTGGGCATCGCGTTTTACAATCTGGAGATGCGTCGACAGAGCGTGGTTGTCCACGATATATTGAAGCTCGGCGCCGTCGGAAATCTGATTGGCCCCGACGGTCCATTCCCCTGCACGTTTAAAACCCTCGGGGACGGTTTCCGGAACCTCGCGAACCGTGTAGCCGGCACGGTCGTATGGGACGGCTCCGTGGACACCGGCGGGTCGCTTGCCTGCGCCGAACCATGCTTCGGGCTGATCTTTGGTGGAGGCAAAGCCATAGATGTTTGTGGTCAGTGTGCCAACAACCTGCTGAGAGCTGTTGCTGACAACCTCAAAGACAACACCTTCCGCCGGCTGCTCCAGGCCGGATTGGTCGCTATTGCCGTAATCCTTGAATTTGGAAATCTCAAGGTTAAACGCAATGGGGATATCGGAAACGCGAGATTCGATCTCGACCACGCCTGAATCGCCGAGCTGGTCGGCTCCAACGGTATAGGTCCAGCTGTCGTTGGATGGCAGGTAGCCCTCGGGGGCTTTTGATTCGTAGATGGTAAAGGTTCCTAAGGGGACATCGGCGAGGGTGGCCCGACCGCTTTCGTCGGTCGTGAGGATTTGTGCCCATCCAGGGGTTGATTGCGACACACACGTGAACTCTGCTCCTGCGAGTGAAGATCCCACCTGGGGGCCGGCATTCGTCGCGGCATCGAGTTTTACGATACGCAGATTGATGGTGCCGGGCTGTTCATCAATGGCGACCCGCCCGCCGTCATTCCCCGTGGTAAAGGCAATACGATCGTGGCGGGGGACATAGCCGGCCGGCGCCTTCGTTTCAACTAGGTAGTATGCCGTGTTGGGCAGAAGTGTTGCTTGCGCTCGACCGTTGCTGTCCATCTTGATGGTGCCGACACGCGCGCCGCTGGCGCTCTCAAAAATATCGAATGTTGCCCCGGTAAACTGATAGGTATTGTTTCCGCTGGTAATAACGGTGTTAGCAGACTGCTTTTGGAAGGAAACAGAGACCGCCGGCAGTACATAGAGCATGTCTTGACGTTTGCTGCCGCCCGATACGGCCCCTAGATAGCGTCGCGCGCGGTGCGGAGCGGCTTCGATGCTTCCTGATTTTGCGCTGTCGTGGAGCCACCGCGCAGCCGCCACGACTTCATTGTCGGCGGTAAAGTGTCCGCTCTTGGTTTTACCCTGAGCGGTCGTGTAGGAGTAGGTGCCGTCGACATGGGTAGTGCCGTTGAGCATCCATACGGCAAGCTGGGTGGCGGCGCGGGCGCGATCGGGTGAAAGATGGTAACCGCCAAACGACGTGGTGGTGGGATATCCGTGACAAACGATTGCCGCGAACTCGTCGTCGAGCCACACCCAGCCTTGATCAAAGTTGAGCCATGGGCCGCCCGGTTTGGTGGGGCCGGGGCGCTCCTGGTTCATGCAGTAGGCAATCGAGGTGTCTTGAGCTTCATACTTGCCGATGAAGAAGGGCCCACAATCATCGCTAATAGTGCGGAAGCCGAGCTGGTCGTAGCCATCGACGGCAAATGCGGCTCCCGGTGCCAGGCAGCCGAAAAGCAGGAAGAGGAGCAGGAGCAGCGGACCTGTTGCGATTGCGCTGTGGACAGAGTGCGTGGGTGCGTTGGACATGGCTGCTCCTTATCCCTCGTGCGCCGCACGGGGAGGCTGCGACGCGTAGGATGAGGCTACCCCCGAGGTTCATGCGGGTAAGTACCGGAGCCTGACCAAAAGCTTGCCCAATTCCTGACAAATTGAGCTCAAATACAACAATCAAGCAAAAGCGCAGGTAGAAGATAAGGAGAACAGGAGGTCAAAGGTCCTCATCTCCACAATTGACGCGATTTTCAAACGAATCTCCATAGCTAAAACAAGCATCGCCACCCTTGTATCGAACAAGACAACCGCGTTATACTATCCCCCACATATGCGGGCATCGCCAAGTGGTAAGGCATCAGCTTCCCAAGCTGACACTCGCGGGTTCGAGTCCCGTTGCCCGCTCCAGCTAGAAGCACAAGCACGGCACCATTACGGTGCCGTGCTTTTTTCAATAAAGCGCCGGGACTCGAACCCGACAGGGTGCGAGCGTAAAGCAAACGCGAAGCGTTTGTAGCGAGCAGGCGAAGGCGCCGACAGGCGCCTGAAGCCGGTGCGGATTTGCGAAGCAAATACGCGGATGTCCCGTTGCCCGCTCCATCGAGTGCGGGAGACATGGGGACGGCCAATTCAACAAAGTCTTCCCCCGCGGCTTCGTGAGGCTGAGGGGCTCGCCTGAAGCCGGTGCGGATTTGCGAAGCAAATGCGCAGATGTCCCGTTGCTCGCTCCAATTCCAAAATGTTAGGTTAATGCCTGCTGCCCATACTTGCACCTGCGCACGGTACAATGGATGGGTTACGACCAACGTGCCAATAACCAAAAAGGAGCCGCTATGATCGATCGCTATACCCGCCCGGAGATGGGACACATTTTCTCCCTCGAGAACAAGTACGCCATTTGGCAGGAGATCGAGGTCTTGGCCTGCGAGGCCCAGGCGGAGCTCGGCAAGATCGGTATTTCCAAAGACGAGGCCCAGTGGATCCGCGACCATGCCAACTTTGAGAAGGCGAAGGTCGATGAGATCGAGGAAGTCACGCGCCACGACGTCATTGCCTTCCTGACCAACATGAAGGAGTACATCGATGCCGATGTTCCCGAGGGCGACCCCAAGCCCAGCCGCTGGGTTCACTATGGCATGACCAGCTCCGATCTGGGCGACACGGCCCTGTGCTACCAGCTCACCCAGGCCTGCGACCTGATCATCGAGGACGTCAAAAAACTCGGCGAGATCTGCAAGCGTCGCGCCTTTGAGGAGCGCAACACGCTCTGCGCCGGCCGTACTCATGGCATCCATGCCGAGCCGATGACCTTCGGCATGAAGTTTGGCTCTTGGGCCTGGGAGCTCAAGCGCGATCTGGATCGTCTTGAGGACGCCCGCAAGAATGTTGCCTTCGGTGCTATCTCGGGCGCTGTCGGCACGTACAGCTCCATCGAGCCGTTCGTCGAGGAGTACGTCTGCGAGCACCTGGGCCTGGTCCACGATCCCCTGTCCACGCAGGTCATCAGCCGCGATCACCATGCCTACCTTGCCGGCGTGCTTGCCACTACAGCGGCCACCTGTGAGCGCATCGCTACCGAGGTTCGCAATCTACAGAAGACCGATACGCTCGAGGCCGAGGAGCCGTTCCGTAAGGGCCAAAAGGGCAGCTCAGCCATGCCGCACAAGCGCAACCCCATCACCATGGAGAAAGTCTGCGGTCTGTCGCGCGTCGTGAAGTCCAACGCCCAGGTTGCCTTCGATAACGTCGCCCTGTGGCACGAGCGTGACATTTCGCACTCCTCTGCCGAGCGCGTCGCCCAGGCCGATAGCTTCATCGCCCTCGACCACATGTTCCAGTGCCTCATCCGCGTTATCGACGGCCTGCAGCTGTATCCCGCCCGCATGATGGCCAACCTCAATAAGACCCGCGGCCTCATCTTCTCTTCCAAGGTACTGCTCGCCCTCGTCGACACGGGCATCACCCGCGAGGACGCGTACGCCATTGTGCAGGAGAACGCTATGGCAACCTGGCACGAGGTACAGGATTGTGTCTCCGGCCCCACCTTTAAGGAGCGTCTCGAGGCCGACCCGCGCTGCACCGTCAGTCAGGAGAAGCTCGACGAGATCTTTGATCCGTGGGACTTCCTCACCCGTATCGACACGGTCTTTGATCGTCTGGAGCAGCTGAGCTTCGAGTAGGTTCGGGCATAACGTTAGCTTTTTAGGGCGCTTTGCTGGTAATGTGTGTTGCCGGCAAAGCGCCTCGTTGCATTTAGGGAAAGACGGGGATAATAGTCGTCTCGAATAACATTCTGAGAGGGGATCGCATGATTTCGTTTGATTACAAGCCTCAGGGCGTGTGTGCTCGCAATATTCACCTTGACCTTTCCGATGACGGCAACAAGGTGGTGGGCGTTGAGTTTACCGGCGGCTGCGACGGCAATCTCAAGGCTATCTCCAAGCTGGTCGAGGGCGCTCCCGCCGATCGCGTAATCGAGGTTCTCGCCGGTAATACCTGCGGTATGAAAAAGACCTCCTGCGCCGACCAGCTTACGCGCGCTATCGAGGCCGCTCGCGCCGAGATCGCCTAATGGGTATCGCCGATCACATCAAGAACGGAATATCGCGTCGCGGCTTTGTACTCGGTGGGGCTGCCGCGGGCGCTGCCACGGTGCTTGCCGGATGCTCGAAAAAAACGGGTACCAGCGATGATGCCGCCGGCGAGCCGCAGGTTATCAAGGACGATTCCAAAATCATCTCGATTACGGATGAGTATGAGGCTGTCGACATCGATCTTGAGCCGGCGTCATCGTGGACGCTGCCTCTGGGTACGCTGCTGTACTACTGCGACGGCGATTACGCCGCGGCGATGATGGCGCCCGCATCGGCACTGCACGCCAACACACTCGGCGTGCTCAACCTGGGCGATGGCTCGCTTACCACATTAATCGAGGATCCTATCGAGGGCACGGGATACGCATTCTACGATGTCCGTGCCGGCGACGGCGTATTCGCGTGGGTTGAGATGAACTTTGCCAATTCATCGTGGAAGCTCTACGCTCAAAATCTGTCGGGCGCTTCGCTCTCTGGCGACGTGGTTGAGCTCGATCGAGGTGGCAAGGACTATGATCCGCCCCTGTTCACGGCGTTCGGGTCATCAGTCATCTGGTATAAAATGCCTTCGGCAGGCGGCAATAAAACGAGTAGTGATTCGTTTTGCTATCGTCGCTCGCTTGATGAATCCAAGGCCGAGGTAATTTGGAAATCGACGGGCCGCTTTGCATCGGCCCCGCGCGCGAGCGACGGCATTTTGACCATCTCGCCGCGTGTCCGCAACGACGAGGGCGTCTACTACGGCATAACGGCAATCGATCTGACCGACGGCAACAACACCAAACGTGCCCAGCTAGTTCTTCCCTCGTCAGTCTCGCCTTTCGAGGCCGTATATATGGGCGATACCTTCGTGTTTTCTATCGAGGCGACCTATAGTGGCGTGGGCAGCCTGGGCAACATGGGCACGTATATCGGTAATGAGGGAGGGCCGTATCTCTTCCTGTCCCGCGAACCGCTTGCATGTGCGGCTGGCAAGAAGAATAAATACCTTGTTAAGGTACAGGCGTCGCATTTCCTGATCGACACCTCTGCCAAGACCTATGGCTCGCTGCTGTCGCCCGACCGCGCTTTGGAGTATGGCGATTATCCAGCTACGGCGGGAAAGTCGGACTCATTCCTTACGTACGCCACGGTGCGCAACAGCCAGGGTATACCAGAGACGGTCACTGCACGCCTATTCTCTCTTTAAGCTTAGAGGGGTTAAAAAGGCGCCAACAGGGGAATAAACGCGTTGTAATTGTGAGTACCGCCCGCCGAGCTGCCGCGTCATAGCGGCATCCGGCGGGCTCAGGTGCGTTAAAATGGGCTTGTTCTTAGCTAATTGAGACAGGGGGGCCGTGTTATGGCTTCAGATGCAAAAAAGATTCTGCTGGTCGAGGATGAGAAGGCAATCCGTGACGCCGTCGCTGCCTATCTCGAGCGCGAAGGCTACTGGGTTGTGGCCGTCGGCGACGGTCAGTCCGCGATCGAGGAGTTCGAGAAGCATCAGTTCGACCTGGTCGTGCTCGACCTTATGCTCCCCAAGATTCCCGGCGAGCGCGTTTGCCGCACCATTCGCGATACCTCGGATGTCCCCATCATCATGCTGACGGCTAAGGGCGAGATCGAGGACCGTATTATCGGTCTTGAGCTCGGCGCCGATGACTATCTGATTAAGCCGTTCTCGCCGCGCGAGCTCGTCGCCCGCGTTCGTGCTCTGTTCCGCCGTGCCCATCAGGCCGACGAGCCCGCCGTCGAGGTGCTCGACTTCGGCGATCTGGTCATCGATATCTCGGGCCACAAGATCTTGGTCGAGGGCAAGGAAGTCGATCTGACGGCTTCCGAGTTCAAGCTGCTCACCACGCTTGCCCGCCATCCCGGCCGTGTGTATAACCGCATGGAGCTGGTCGAGAAAGTGCTCGGGTATGACTTTGAGGGCTATGAGCGCACCATCGATAGCCACGTGAAGAATCTTCGCGCCAAGCTGGGCGATGATCCCAAGAAGCCCAAGTGGCTCTACACCGTCCATGGTGTCGGCTATCGCTTCGAGGCTCCGGCCAAGACCGATAAGTCGGACGAGAAATAGGGAAATCACATATGACACCTGCGCGCTTTGAAATCGGACAAAAGCACAAGCAGGAGAGCGAGGCGGGTTCCAAGGCTAGTTGGAACACGCCTCGTTCCGATTCACGGCCAACGATGAGCTATCCCTCGCGCATGGCACTTGCTTTTGCTCTGACATCGCTCATGACGGTATTGGTGCTGGTGGGCGTTGTCTCTGTTGTGTGGGGCACGGTCTTTTCGGATTACACACGCTCCAATATCGTCGAAATCGCAAATTCCGCTGCCGAGAAGTTGGCAACCTCATATGAGGAAAACGGCTCTTGGACCGCGGGAGAACTGCGCACGGTCGCAACGTCGAGTTTGGTTTCCGACGATCTGGGTATGCAGGTCGTCAATAAAAAGGGCGTGATCGTTTATGACGATTCCTGGCCCTCGGCAAGCGCCACCGCCGATGTACGCGAAAACCAGGCTACGACCGACGACACGAGCGGCAAGAGGGCATCGCATAGCCCGGTCTCGTCTGCTCCAACCGACTCCGATAGCGTTGCTAACGTCGAGATTGTAACGTCTTCCGGCGAGCATGTCGGACAGGTAAAGCTGTGGGCCATCGGCTCCGACGCTCTGCTCACCAAGGCGGACTCTGCGTTTAGGGAGAAGACCTTTAACGCCATGGCCCTCGCCGCGGTTGTTGCAATCTGCATTTCGGTCGTTATCGGATCGCTCGTGTCGCGCATGCTCACCAAGCCGATTCATCGCATCACCAGTACCGCAAAGCAAATCCGTGACGGCGACCTGTCGGCTCGCACGGGACTGCGCGGTGATGACGAGATCGATCAGCTGGGTGAGACCTTCGATGAGATGGCCACTTCGCTCGAGAAGGATATGAAACACGAGAAGCGCCTGACCTCAGACGTTGCACACGAGCTTCGCACGCCGCTTATGGCCATGCTCGCAACGGTCGAGGCCATGCAGGATGGCGTGTATCCCACCGACGATGAGCATTTGGAAACCGTTGCTTCCGAGACGCGTCGCCTGGCTCGTCTGGTGCAGCAGATGCTCGACCTGTCGCGCATGGAAAACAGCACGGCTCCGCTCAACCTTGAGCCGGTGGACATGGTTCCTTTTGTGCGTTCCATCGTTAATGCCCAGGAGCGCCTGTTTGTCGACCGCGATCTGCGCCTGCGTTTTGCGGACGAGACCCAGGGTCACGACGATGTCGTCGAGGCCGATCCGGACATGATCACGCAATGTGTTATCAACCTCATGAGCAACGCCATGCGCTACACCCCCGAGGGCGGTTGGGTCGTGGTGTCGGTGCTCAGTGACCGCAAGCACGTCAGCATTGCCGTTTCTGATACCGGCATCGGTATTGCCAAGGACGATTTGTCGCGCATCTTCGGGCGGTTTTGGCGCGCCGATGCCAGCCGCGCCCGCGAAGCTGGCGGCCTGGGCGTTGGCCTCGCCGTGACCAAGCAGATCGTCGAGCGTCACCATGGCTACATATCCGTGGAGTCGGAGCTTGGAAAGGGTACGACTTTTACAATTCATCTGCCCCGCGAGCACACGGCAGACGCGGCATCTACTACAATGGAGCACTAGCTTTTCGCTATTCGGTGAAGGAGGGGCCGCGTCCCTGCCGCTCCGAGTTTGCGAAAACATGCGGGAAGGAACCCGCATTTCTGTCGTATTTAGGTAAGGAGTGACTCACGTGACAACGATGGAGCGTCGTCCGGATTCCCGTGGCAAGGTTCGTGATATTTACGATGCCGGTGAAAACCTGCTGATGGTCGCCACCGACCGCATTTCTGCGTTCGACTTCATTCTTCCCGACGAGATTCCGTTTAAGGGAGAGGTACTCAATCGCATCTCGGCATTCTGGTTCGATAAGTTTGCCGACATCGTCCCCAACCATCTCGTTTCCATCGACCCGGCGGATTTCCCCGAGGAGTTTGCTGAGTATCGTGACTACCTCGCTGGCCGCGCCATGCTGGTTAAGAAGGCCCAGACGATTCCTATCGAGTGCATCGTCCGCGGCTATCTGACCGGTTCGGGCAAGAAGACCTACGACGAGAACGGCACCGTCTGCGGCATCCAGCTGCCTGAGGGCCTGACCGAGGCTTCCAAGCTTCCTGAGCCGCTGTTCACGCCGTCCACGAAGGCCGAGATCGGTGACCACGACGAGAACATCTCGTTCGAGCGTTGCTGCGAGATCGTGGGCGAGGACATCGCCACGCAGATTCGTGACCTTTCCCTCAAGATCTACAAGGCTGCCGCCGAGTACGCCGCGACCCGTGGCATCATCATTGCCGACACCAAGTTCGAGTTTGGTGTTATTGATGGCAAGGTCACGCTGATCGACGAGTGTCTCACGCCCGACTCCAGCCGTTTCTGGCCTGCTGCCAGCTACGAGGAGGGCAAGATCCAGCCTAGCTACGACAAGCAATTCGTCCGCAATTGGCTCAAGGCCAACTGGGATATGACGGGGGAGACCCCGCACCTGCCCGCCGAGGTCATCGATGGCACGTCCGAGCGCTATCGCGAGGCCTTCCAGATCATCACGGGCTCCCAGTTCACAAGCATGAAGGAGAACGCATAAGTGAGTACCCGTAGCGCCACGAACAAGCGCACGCAATCCCACGAAGTTACCGGGGTTGCGCGCAAGTCTGCCGCATCTGCTAAGCCCGCCCGCCAAGCAGCGAGCTCCGTTCGCGTCGTGCCGGCTTCGTCTAAGGCACGCCGCAAAGAGCTCGAGAAGGGCGAGAACCTCGAGGGCCTCTCTAAAGAGGAGAAGCGCGCCCGCAAGGCTAAGCAGCGCGCCAAGGAGGACCGCATCTATACGGTGTCGAATATCCTCCTCAAGCAGGACGAGGACTACACCAAGCGCCGTCGCATCTGGTGGATTGTGCTCGCCATTGGCATGGTGCTCGTCGTGGCAATTTGGGCCTCGCTGTACTTCGCTCCCGCTGGCATGGTGTCCAGCCCTGTCCAGATGGTCGGCATTGTTTTGTCCTACGTCATCATTTTGGGCGACTTTATCTATGACTTCGCTCGTATTCGTCCCTTGCGCAACATGTACCGCGCGCAGGCCGAGGGCATGTCCGAGAACAAGCTCAACGCTCTTATTGAGCGCGCGGCTGCCGAGGAGGACAAGAAGGACTCCAAGAAGAAGTAGCGTTTGCATACATACTTATCGCTAAGATATAAGGCGCGTCGTTTTTGCGGCGCGCCTTTTTACTGTTCTATAGATAGATGGAGTGGCACATGATTCGAGCTGCCCTGACGGTCGAAGAGGCTCTGGAGGGCATGAAGGCCCTGGAGCCCAAGATTAAAAACTACGCGCGCCTGGTCGTCCGCAAGGGCGTAAACGTCAAGCCCGGCCAGGAGGTCGTCGTTCAGTCTCCGGTCGAGTGCGCGCCGTTTGCGCGCGTGGTGGTCGCGGAGGCCTATGCTGCCGGCGCCGGCCACGTGACGGTCATTTGGGCCGATGATGCCGTGACGAGGCTCACGTACGAGCATGTCGAGAAAAGCTATTTTGAGCAGACGCCCGAGTGGAAGCGCATGCAGCTGGATTCCTTGGCCCAGGATGGTGCCTGCTTTGTCTTTATCGAGGGTGCGGATCCTGCGGCCCTCAAGGGCATCGATCCAGCCAAGCCGGCCGCGGCATCAAAGGCGAGGAATACGCAGTGCAAAGTTTTCCGCCGTGGACTGGATTACAACATCAATCCGTGGTGCATCGCCGGCGCTCCGGTCGTGGCTTGGGCGCACGAAGTGTTCCCGGGAGACGCCGATGAGGTTGCAATCTATAAGCTGTGGAATGCGATTCTGCACACCGCGCGCGCCGATGGCCAGGACCCAGAGAGCGACTGGGAACTCCATGACGCCGCATTCGAAAAGAACCTGCGTTTCCTGAACGACAATCGTTTCGACTACCTGCATTACAACGCGGCAAATGGAACCGATCTGACGATTGGCATGACGAAAGGTCACGAGTGGGCCGGCGGCAAGGGCAAGACGCCCGATGGGCACCCCTTCTTCCCCAACATTCCCACCGAGGAAGTCTTCACTTCGCCCGATCGCATGCGCGCCGACGGTATCGTGTACTCGGCCATGCCGCTCATCCATCACGGCAATAAGGTCGAAGATTTTTGGATTAAGTTCGAGGGCGGCCGCGTGGTGGACTACGACGCCCGCGTGGGCAAGGCAACGCTCGCAAGTATCATCGATACTGACGAGGGCGCTGCTCACCTGGGAGAGGTCGCGCTCATTTCCAAGAACACGCCGATCCGCGAAAGTGGTGTTCTGTTCTACGATACGCTCTATGACGAGAACGCTAGCTGCCATCTCGCGCTAGGTGTCGGTTTCCCCGAATGCATCGAGGGTGGGTATGACATGTCCAAGGAGGAGCTCCTGGAGCATGGCGTTAACGTCTCGAGCACGCACGTCGATTTTATGATCGGCACGGACGACATCGATATTACGGGCATTACGCCTGATGGACGTGAAGTTGTGATTTTCCAGAACGGCCAATGGAGTTGGGAATAGTCCCAGACCGTGGTACAATGCCACCCGCGGGCCGTTAGCTCAGCTGGCAGAGCAGGGGACTTTTAATCCCAAGGTCCAGGGTTCGAACCCCTGACGGCCCACCCAAAGATTGTTGAGACGGTCAACTTCGGTTGGCCGTCTTTTTTGTCGCCCTTTCATGGGTTCGAACCCGTCGGGGCGCGGAGCTGAGTAAACGCGTGAGCGTTTGCCAGCGCAGCGCGCAAGGCGCGAAAGCGCCGCAGCGGCCGCCTGCGAAGCAGGCTGAACCCCTGACGGCCCACCCAAAGATTGTTGAGACGGTCAACTCCGGTTGGTCGCTTTTTTGTTGCCGGTGCACGGGTTCGAACCCGTATCTAGCTATATATAAGAACGCTTGGCGAACAAAACCCGCCTTTTACCGATGGGAAACAAATAACTGATGCCTTTGGAGTAAAGTAGCGCTCCAGAGATGACCGATGTCTCAATACACATAAAACAGCTGGTCATCGCCAATATCAGAAGCCAATGCTTCAGTTATAACCTCAGGGACGCGACTGAGGGACATATTCATTTGTGAACAAAATATGGAGTGCCAGATTCCCGCCCCCGGGGCCCCTCCGGTCTGGCAATATATCTCCTTGCCGCGCGGCCCGGTCGGACCGGATCAGCCGCG